>NZ_JBJGYZ010000046.1:0-41777 GCF_054050275.1 Geodermatophilus sp. SYSU D00691 | reverse complement strand
TCACACCCAAACAAAAAACACCCCACCCACGACCCCACAAACACCCCCCCCCCCCCCCCCCCCCCCCCCCCCCCCCCCCCCCCCCCCCCCCCCCCCCCCCCCCCCCCCCCCCCCCCCCCCCCCCCCCCCCCCCCCGCGCGGGTCAGGGGGCGAGCGTCGGGTCGCAGTCGCGCAGCAGCTGGGTGCAGCGCTCCTGCTCGGCGGTCTCGCCGATCGCCTCGGCGGCCCGCGCCAGCACCGTGACGCAGCGCAGGAAGCCGCGGTTGGGCTCGTGCGCCCACGGCACCGGGCCGTAGCCCTTCCAGCCGTTGCGGCGCAGCGCGTCCAGCCCGCGGTGGTAGCCGGTGCGGGCGTAGGCGTAGGCCTCGATCGTGTCGCCGAGCTGCCGCTCGGGGCGGTCGATGGCCTCCTCGGCCAGCGCCGCCCACGCCGCGCTGAAGGTGGGGTGGTGCGCCGCCACCTCGGCCGCCGGGACGCCGTCGGCCAGCTCCCCCGCCGCCTCGTCGTTGGCGGGCAGCAGGGTGGCCGGCGGTTCCCCCAGCAGGTTCTGGTGCGAGTGGGTCATCAGGCGCCCTGCGACTGGCCGGCCGACAGCAGGTCCTCGCAGGCCTCGACGACGCGCGCGGCCATGTTCGTCTCGGCGGCCTTGAGGTAGCTGCGCGGGTCGTAGGCCTTCTTGTTGCCGACCTCGCCGTCGACCTTGAGCACGCCGTCGTAGTTGCTGAACATGTGCCCGGCGATCGGGCGGGTGAAGGCGTACTGGGTGTCGGTGTCGACGTTCATCTTCACCACGCCGTAGGACAGCGCCTCGCGGATCTCCGACTGCGCCGAGCCCGAACCGCCGTGGAAGACGAAGTTGAAGGGCTTGGCGCCGTCGCCGAGGCCGAACTCCTGGGCGACGACGTCCTGGCCCTGCTTGAGGATCTCGGGGCGCAGCTTGACGTTGCCCGGCTTGTAGACGCCGTGCACGTTGCCGAAGGTCGCCGCGAGCAGGTAGACGCCGCGCTCGCCGAGGCCGAGGGCCTTGGCGGTCGCCACGAAGTCGCCGGGGGCGGTGTAGAGCTTCTCGTTGATGTCGTGCGCGACGCCGTCCTCCTCGCCGCCGACGACGCCGATCTCCAGCTCCAGCACGATCTTCGCCGCGGCGGTCTTGTCGATCAGCTCCTCGGCGACCTGCAGGTTCTCCTCCAGGTCGATCGCCGAGCCGTCCCACATGTGCGACTGGAACAGCGGCTCCTGGCCGGCGTCGACGCGGTCCTGGGACAGCGCGATCAGCGGCCGCACGTAGGCGTCGAGCTTGTCCTTGGGGCAGTGGTCGGTGTGCAGCGCGACGTTGACCGGGTACTTCTCCGCCACGACGTGCGCGAACTCGGCCATCGCGACCGCGCCGGTGACCATGTCCTTGACCCTCGTGCCGGAGGCGAACTCCGCGCCGCCGGTGGAGAACTGGATGATCCCGTCGCTGCCGGCGTCGGCGAACCCGCGCAGCGCGGCGTTGACCGTCTCGGACGACGTGCAGTTGATCGCCGGGTAGGCGAACCCGCCCTCCTTCGCCCGGCGGATCATGTCGGCGTAGACCTCAGGGGTCGCGATGGGCATCCCTGGCACTCCTCGCGTCGGCGGCGTACTCGCGGTCAGCATCCCACCCGGGCCACCGGCTGCGGCAGCCGCCCGATCACGGCTCGACCCGCAGCCCCAGCGCGGTCACGAGGACGACGGCCTGCGCGAGGTCCACCACCGCCCCGCGCAGCTCCACGGCGGCCGGGTCGAGGGCGGTCAGGTCGGAGCCGCGCAGGTCGGCGCGGGAGAGGTCGGCGCCGCCGAGCTCGGCGGCGGAGAGGTCCAGGTCGCGCAGCACCGCCCCGGTGCAGCGGGCCCCCGAGAGGTCGGCCTCCCGCATCCGCGCCCCGGTGACCGACGCCCGCGCCAGGTCGGCGCCGGCCAGCCCGACGAACGACCAGTCGCCGCCGGTGACGGTGAGCAGGTCGAACGAGCACCGGTCGAACCGGCTGCCGACGAGCTTGCACCGGTCGAACTCCGCCTCGAAGAACGAGCAGCCGGTGAAGGTGCAGTTGAGGAACGCCGCCTCGGTGTGCCGCGAGCCGTTGAACCGGCAGTCGTGGAACGTGCAGTCCTCGAAGACGGCGCCGTCGTCGGTGACCTCCGACAGGTCCACGCCGCTGAACGACACCCCGCTGTGCTGCTGCCCGCCGATGTCCTCGCCGTACCAGTCCGCGCCACGGATGTCCCCGGTCACCCGCGCTCCACCCGGCTGGCCACGCGGGCGGCGACGATCACCGGGTCGTAGGTGGGCGAGAACGGCGGCGCGTAGGAGAGGTCGGAGCCGGCCAGCTCCTCGGCGGTCAGACCGGCCCAGATCGCGGTGGCCAGGACGTCGATCCGCTTGCCGCTGCCCGGCCCGCCGACGATCTGCGCGCCCAGCAGCAGCCCCGACCCGCGCTCGGTGAGCACCTTGACCGCGATCGGGTCGGCGCCGGGGTAGTAGCCGGCCTTCGTCGTCCCCTCGACGGTCTCGGCGACGACGTCGAACCCGCCGTCCTCGGCCTGCGTGGTGCACAGGCCGGTGCGGGCGATCTCCAGCTCCCCCACCTTGGTCACCGCCGTCCCGAGGACGCCGGCGAAGCGGGCCGGCCGCCCGCCGATCACCGAGCCGGCCACCCGGCCCTGCTTGTTGGCGTGCGTGCCCAGCGCGACGTGCACCGGGTCGCCGGTGAGCCGGTGCACGGTCTGCGCGCAGTCGCCGGCGGCGAACACCTGCTCGTGCGAGCGGCTGCGCTGGGTGCGGTCGACGTCGATGGCGCCGGTGCTGCCCAGCCGGATCCCGGCGGCCTCGGCCAGCGCCACCTCCGGGCCCATGCCCAGCCCGAGGACGACGAGGTCGCAGGGGTAGCGGCCGACGTCGGTGCGCACCGCGGTCACCGCGCCGTCGGCGTCGGTCTCGATCTCCCGCACCGGCTGGTCGGTCTGCACGTCGAGGCCCATGTCGCCCATGGCCTTGCGGACCCGCTCGCCCATGTCGGCGTCCAGCTGGGCCATCGGCTGCGGATCGGCCAGGACGACGGTGACCTGCAGCCCGCGCAGCTGCAGCACCTCGGCCATCTCCAGGCCGATGTAGCCCCCGCCCAGGACGACGGCCCGCCGGGCGCCCGCCGCCAGCGCGGCCCGGATGGCGGCGCCGTCGGAGAGCCGGTGCACGCCGAAGACGCCGTCGGCGTCCAGGCCGGGCACGTCGGGCCGCAGCGGCCGGCCGCCGGTGGCGACGACGAGCGTGTCGAAGCCGATCCGCCGCCTGCCGGCCGCCACCGTGCCGGCGTCGAGGTCGATCCCCTCGGCGCGGGTGCCGGTGCGGACGGTGATGTCCTGGGCGGCGAGGTCGACCGGCGTGCGGGCGATGAGGGCGTCCCGGTCGGCGACGACGTCGCCCACCCAGTACGGGATGCCGCAGGCGGAGTACGAGGCCTCGGGGCCCTGCTCCAGCACGAGGATGTCGAGTTCGTCCGGGCCGCGCAGGCGTCGGGCCTGGGTGGCCGCGGACAGCCCCGCGGCGTCCCCGCCGATGACCACGAGCCGCTTCTTGGCGTCGCTCACGAGCGACAGCGTGTCACCGCCCGCTGAGCGCGGCGACGTCGGCGAGGGCGCCGACCGGGGCGCGGCGCAGCACCTTGCCCGGGTTGAGCAGGCCCTGCGGGTCCAGCGCGTCCTTGATCGCCCGGTGCACGTCCAGCGCGACCGGGCCGATCTCGCGCTCGAGCCAGTCGACCTTGATCGACCCGATGCCGTGCTCGCCGGTGACCGTGCCGCCGAGGGAGAGGCCGAGCTCGAGGATGTCGTCGAAGGCCGCGAAGGCGCGGGCGCGCTCCTCGGCGTCGGTCGCGTCGAAGCAGATCGTCGGGTGCATGTTGCCGTCGCCGGCGTGCCCGACGACGCCGATGGTGAGCCCGCGCCCGGTGGCGATCGCGTCGCAGCCGTCGAGGAACCCGGCGATCCGCGAGCGGGGGACGGCGACGTCGTCGATCAGGGTGCTGCCCAGGGTCTCGAGGGCCGGCAGCGCCATGCGCCGGGCGGCCAGCAGCAGGTCGCCCTCGGCCGGGTCGTCGGTGGCGTGCACGAGGTCGGCGCCGGCGTCGCGGCACAGCTGCGCCAGCGCCTCGATCTCCTGCGCGGCCGCCTCGCCGCCGGCGTCGGACTGGGCGACCAGCAGGGCGTGCGCGTCGCGGTCGAGGTCGGCCTTGAGCAGGTCGTCCACCGCGCAGATGCAGGTGTTGTCCATGACCTCGAGCAGGCTGGGCACCAGCCCGGAGGTGACCACCCGCTCGACGACCTCGCCGGTCTGCGCCGTGGTGGCGAAGGTGGCCACGAGGGTGACCGGGGGCTTCGGGGCCGGGCGCAGCTGCAGCGTCGCCTCGGTGATGACGCCGAGCGTCCCCTCGGAGCCGACGAACAGGCGGGCCAGGTCGTAGCCGGCGACGCCCTTGACGGTGCGCCGGCCGGTGCGCAGCACCCGCCCGTCGGCGAGCACGACCTCCAGGCCCAGGACGTAGTCGGTGGTGACGCCGTACTTGACGCAGCACAGCCCGCCGGAGTTCTGCGAGAGGTTGCCGCCGATCGTGCACCAGTCGTAGCTGGACGGGTCGGGTGGGTAGAACAGCCCGTGCCCGGCGACGGCGTCGCGCAGCGCCTTGTTCACGACACCGGGCTGGACGACGGCCAGCCGGTCGGCCGGGGACACCTCCAGGACGGCGTCCATCCGGGTCATGACCAGCGTGATGGCCCCGTCGACGGCGTTGCTCGCCCCGGCCAGGCCGGAGCCGGCGCCGCGCGGGACGACGGGCACCCCGTGCCGGCTCGCGACCAGCATGACCGCGGACACCTCGGCGGTGCTGCGGGGGAACACGACCGCGGCCGGGGTGCCGGCCTCGGCCAGCATCGCCTGGTCGCGGGCGTAGGCCGCCGTCACGTCGGGGTCGGTCAGCACACCGTCCGCGCCGAGCGCGTCGGTCAGTTCGGCGACCCACGTCGCCGTCACGGTGGTCACGGTCACACCGTACGACCCGCTGCCCGGCGAGATCGGCGGTCTCGCACGTCTTCGCCCGCGGGAGCGTGCGAGAACGCCGATCTCGCCGGGTTCAGCTGAGGCCGAGGTCCGCCAGCTCGAACGCCGCGTGGTACGCGAGGCCGGCCTGCTCGACCGCGGCCCGCCCGCCGCGGTCGACGATCACCGCGACGCCGATGACCTCGGCGCCGGCCTCCTGCAGCGCCTCCGCGGCGGTCAGCGGGCTGCTGCCGGTCGTGGAGACGTCCTCCACGACCAGGACCGCCCGCCCAGCGACGTCGGGCCCCTCGATCCGCCGCTGCAGGCCGTGCGCCTTGCCGGCCTTGCGCACGACGCAGGCGTCGAGGAAGCCCTCGCCGTCGGCGGCCGCGTGCAGCATCGCCGTCGCGACCGGGTCGGCGCCGAGGGTGAGCCCCCCGACCACGTCGTAGCGCAGGTCGCGGGTGAGCTGGCGCATCACGCGGCCCACCAGCGGCGCGCCCTCGTGGTGCAGGGTCAGCCGGCGCATGTCGATGTACCAGTCGGCCTCGCGGCCGGAGGAGAGGGTCACCTTCCCGTGCACGACGGCCAGCTCGACGACGAGCTCGAGCAGTCGGTCACGGTCCGGGAGGGCGGGGGCGGCCGTCATGGCGCCAACCTAACGGCCGCTCAGGCGGCGGCCTCGGGCGCCAGCACCTGGTCGATGATGTAGACGGTCGCGTTCGCCGTCTGCACGTTGCCGCAGATCACCGACGCCGGCTGCGCGGTGATCGTCTGCTCGCCGCTGATCGTGAAGTCCTCGCCGGAGCCCTCGATGGCCACGGTGTCGTTGTTCAGGGTGGTGTGCTCACCGGCGAGCTCGTCGGGCGCCAGCCGCCCCTGGATCACGTGGTGGGTGAGGATCGAGGTCAGCTGCGGCACGTCGGCGAGGACGGCGCCGAGCTGGTCGGGCGGGATCGCCGCGAACGCCGGGTTCGCCGGGGCCAGGACGGTGACGTCCTCCTGGGCGTTGAGCGAGTCGACGAGGTTGGCCGCGGTGACCGCCTGCACCAGGGTGGACAGGACAGGGTTGCTGCTCGCGGCGCTGGCCACCGGGGCGGTGCTCATCCCGGCGAAGCTGCCCGCCCCCTCGGCCGGCACCTGGGAACAGGCCGCCCCGAACGGCTGGTCGGACGTGGGGCCGGTCTCCTCGGCCATCCCGGACGAGGTCGCCGGGGAGCTGCTCTCCGAGCCCGAGGCGCTGCCGGCGTCCGACGAGCCGTCGGAGCTGCACGCGCCCAGGGTGAGGGCCAGCGCGACGGCGGCGGGGAAGATCGCGCCGCGGGTGAGGGTGGTGCTCTTCACGGGGGGGTGCTCCTGTCCTGTCCGTGCGAGACGCCGCGCGCCGGCGTGGCCGGTGCACAGCATGTCGCGGGGCGGGGTGGTGCGCCCGGACCGTCCTGCGGGCGGCCGGGATCGCGTCGCCGGCCACGGTGCCGGTGACGGGTATCGGGGGTGGTGCGGCTAGGTGACGAGGACCCGCACGGAGTGCCAGCCGCTGGCGCCGTCGGGGAACGGCGAGGCGCGGTCCTCGGTCTGCAGGTCGCCGCCGCCGTCGGTCGCGCGGACGGTGATCTCGTGGTGGCCGCCGTCGAGGTCCACGGGCAGCACCCACTGCCGCCAGACGTCGGCGTCGACCTCGGGGGAGAGCTCGGCCTCCTGCCAGTCGCCGTCGTCGATCCGGACCTCGACCTTGCTGATGCCGCGGCCCTGCGCCCAGGCCACGCCGGCGACCGCCCGCCGGCCGGCGCGGACGGGCCGCAGCGGACCGGGGGTGTCGATCCGCGCGGCGGTCTTGATCGGGCCCTGCGCGGCCCAGCCGCGCTCGACCCAGTAGGCGTCGAAGGCCTCGAAGGTGCTGGCCTCGATCTCGGTCAGCCACTTGCAGGCGGAGACGTAGCCGTAGAGCCCGGGGATGATCATGCGGACCGGGAACCCGTGCTCGACCGGCAACGGCTCGCCGTTCATGCCGAAGGCGAGCATCGCGTCGGGGGTGCGCAGCGCGGCGCCGGTGGGGGCGCCGATCGTCATGCCGTCGGTGGATCGGCAGACCAGCTGCGTCGAGCCGTCCTGGATCCCGTTCTCCCGCAGGAAGTCGCCGAGCGGGACGCCGATCCAGCGGGCGGTGCCGGCGAGCTCGCCGCCGACCTCGTTGGACACGCAGGTCAGGGTGATGTCCCGCTCGATCAGGTCGCTGCGGTCGAAGAGGTCCTGCAGCGTGAAGGTGCGCCGCTGGTCGAACATCCCGGACAGCGTCAGCCGGTACTCGGCGGGGCGGATCTGCGGCGTCGTGATCGCCGTGTCCACCCGGTAGAAGTCGCGGTTGGGCGTGAACAGCGGGGTCAGGCCGTCGACCTGCTCGGCGAGGTCGGCGCCGCGCGGCAGGGGGGCCGCCGGCGAGGCCGGGGTGGGCATCGTGATGTCGCCGCGGGCGTCGGCGACGTCGAAGCGCCGGCGCAGCAGCTGGCCGCCGCCACCGGCCAGCGCGGCGACGCCGAGGGCGACCCCGCTGGTGACGAAGAAGCGGCGGCGGTCGAGGCCGGCGCCCTTGCGGTCGCCCATGGCCAGCGCGGCCCGCAGGCGCTCGACGACCTCCTCGTCGCGGGCCTCGGTGCCGGTGCCGGTCGCGGCGACGGCGGGGGCCGGCGGGGTGAGCGGGCGGAGCAGGGCGAGCAGGGCGACGACGCCGGCCGCGGCGCCGACGACCGACGGCAGCGCGTCGAGCAGGCCGCCCGCCGGCCGGGTGAGCGCGGCGACCACGCCGATCAGCCCGAACAGCGCGATCCCCGCCACGCCGAGCCACCGGCGGCGCAGCGCGAGCACGCCGAGCACCAGGGCGTAGAGCGCCAGCAGGACCAGCGTGCCGACGACGAGGGCCACCTTGTCGTTCTCGCCGAAGGTCCGGATGGCGAAGCTCTTGACCGCCTCCGGCGTCAGCGTGATGACCGCGTCGCCGACGGCCACCACCGGCGACGACGCCGGCCGGACGAACCCGGCGACGAGCTGCCCGGCGCCCAGGGCCACCGCGGCGGCGAGCAGCCCGGCCAGCGCCGCGAGCAGCCGGCGCAGCCCGCGCCGGTCGGGACCCGGCTCGGGCCGGGCGCCGGCCGGCGCCGCCGGGCTCTGCTCGGTGGTGGTCACGGGAGTCGTTCGGCGCTGGGCCGGGATCGGTTCATGGCGGGACGTCGGCGCGCGGCCGTCAGCCTCTCTGGCCGGTGGCCCGCAGCCAGCCGCGGTACCGGTACCACTCGTTGGACGGCTTCATCGCCAGCAGGACGACACCGGCCAGGACCAGCAGGAACTGGAAGATGCTCAGGCCCTGCAGGAAGCCCGACACCATCATGCTGTCGCCGCCGCCGAGGGCGAACAGGCCGCTGACGATGCCGAACCCGCCGATGACGAACAGGACGATGCGCGCCCAGTTGCGGCCGTTCCAGGCGAACCACATGAACATCGCCTCGAGGCCGACGATGACCAGGCCGATCACGGCGCTGACCACGAGCACGGCGCGGACCGCGTCCTCGGTGAGGTCGACGGTGCCGCCCTGGGCCGTCGCCTCGGCCACCGCGCGGTCGACGAGGGAGTCGAGGTCGGCGAAGGTCACGATCGTGCCGATCACGCCCAGGATCAGGCTGGCGACGAACGCGCCGATGCCGAAGCGCACGGTGGCGGGGCGCTCCACCGGCTTCGGCCCGCCGCCCCACTGGGCCGCGGGCGCCGCGGGAGCGGGGCCGTACCCGGGCGCCGGCGGGTAGCCCGGCTGCGCGGGCGGGGCCCCGGGGTAGCCCTGCGGCGGCGGTGCGCCCTGGCCGGGTGCGCCCTGCTGCCCGCCGTCCCACCCCTGGTTGCCGGGCTGCCCCGTCGGCTGCTCCGGGAAGCCGCCCTGCCCTGACGTCATGTCCACTCCCTGCTCGGTGTCGGCCCACGATCATGGTGGACCCGTGCACCGCCCGGGCACACCCCGTCCGCGTGTCGGCCCGCCCCGTCCCCTCGGGAGGACGGGGCGGGCCCGGGCTCACGCGCGGCGGACGGTCAGCCCGCTCTCGCCGGCGAAGTCCTCCGCGGCGTCGACCAGCACGTCGTCGCCGTCCCGGATCTCCCCGGCGAGCAACGCCTTGGCCAGCTGGTCGCCGATCGCCGACTGCACCAGCCGGCGCAGCGGGCGGGCGCCGTACACCGGGTCGAACCCGTTGAGGGCCAGCCACTCGCGGGCCGCGTCGCTGACGGTGAGCGTCAGCCGGCGGGCCGCCAGGCGCCGGGCCAGGACGCCGACCTGGATGTCGACGATGCCGGCCAGCTCCTCGCTGCCCAGCGCCCGGAACACCACGACGTCGTCCAGCCGGTTGAGGAACTCCGGCTTGAAGTGCCCGCGGACGACGCCCATCACGGCGTCGCGGCGGCGCTCCTCGGGCACCGACTGGTCGGCGATCAGCTGCGAGCCGAGGTTGGAGGTCAGGATCAGGATGGTGTTGCGGAAGTCCACCGTCCGGCCCTGGCCGTCGGTCAGCCGGCCGTCGTCGAGCACCTGGAGCAGCACGTCGAAGACGTCGGGGTGCGCCTTCTCCACCTCGTCGAGGAGGACGACGGTGTACGGGCGCCGCCGCACCGCCTCGGTGAGCTGACCGCCGGCCTCGTAGCCGACGTAGCCCGGAGGCGCACCGACCAGGCGGGCCACCGAGTGCTTCTCGGAGTACTCGCTCATGTCGATGCGGACCATCGCCCGCTCGTCGTCGAACAGGAACTCGGCCAGCGCCTTGGCCAGCTCCGTCTTGCCGACGCCGGTGGGGCCGAGGAAGAGGAACGAGCCGGTGGGCCGGTCGGGGTCGGCGACGCCGGAGCGCGCCCGACGGACCGCGTCGGAGACGGCGCGGACGGCGTCGGGCTGGCCGACGACCCGCGTGGCCAGCTCGTCCTCCATGCGCAGCAGCTTCTGGGTCTCGCCCTCGAGCAGCCGGCCGGCGGGGATGCCGGTCCACGCCTGGACGACGTCGGCGATGTCGTCGGGGCCGACCTCCTCCTTGAGCATCGAGGCCTGCTCGGCCGCCTCTTCGGCGTCGGCGAGCGCCTTCTCCAGCTGGGGCAGCCGGCCGTAGCGCAGCTCGGCCACGCGGGCCAGGTCGCCGTCGCGCTCGGCGCGCTCGGCCTCGGAGCGCAGCCGCTCCAGCTCCTCCTTGATCTGCTGGATCCGGGTGATCGCGCTCTTGTCCTGCTGCCAGCGGGCGGTCAGCTCGGCGAGCTGCTGGCGCCGGTCGGCGAGGTCCTCGCGGAGGGCGGCCAGCCGCTCGAGGGAGGACTCGTCGTCCTCCTTGGCCAGCGCCATCTCCTCGATCTCCATCCGGCGGACGACGCGCTCGATCTCGTCGACCTCGACCGGGCGGCTGTCGATCTCCATGCGCAGCCGGCTGGCCGCCTCGTCGACCAGGTCGATCGCCTTGTCCGGCAGGAACCGGGCGGTGACGTAGCGGTCGGAGAGCGTGGCGGCGGCGACGATCGCGGCGTCGGTGATGCGGACGCCGTGGTGCACCTCGTAGCGCTCCTTGAGCCCGCGCAGGATGCCGATGGTGTCCTCGACGCTCGGCTCGCCGACCAGCACCTGCTGGAACCGGCGCTCGAGGGCGGGGTCCTTCTCGATGTGCTCGCGGTACTCGTCGAGCGTCGTCGCGCCGACCATGCGCAGCTCGCCGCGGGCGAGCATCGGCTTGATCATGTTGCCGGCGTCCATGGCGGAGTCACCGGTCGCACCGGCCCCGACGATCGTGTGCAGCTCGTCGATGAAGGTGATGATCTGGCCCTCGGCCTCGGTGATCTCCTGCAGGACGGCCTTGAGCCGCTCCTCGAACTCACCGCGGTACTTGGCGCCCGCGACCATCGCGCCGAGGTCGAGCGCCATGAGGCGCTTGCCCTTGAGGCTCTCCGGCACGTCGCCGGCCACGATCCGCTGGGCCAGGCCCTCGACGATCGCCGTCTTGCCGACGCCGGGCTCGCCGATGAGGACCGGGTTGTTCTTGGTCCGGCGGGAGAGCACCTGCACGACGCGGCGGATCTCGGTGTCGCGACCGATGACCGGGTCGATCTTGCCCTCGCGGGCGCGGTCGGTCAGGTCGACGGCGAACTTCTCCAGCGCCTGGAAGGTGTTCTCCGGGTCGGGACTGGTGACCTTGCGGTTGCCGCGCACCGTGCGGAAGGCGGCCAGGAGCGCGTCGCGGGTCGCGCCCGAGCTCTTCAGCACGGTGCCGGCCTCGCCGTCGGAGTCGGCCAGCCCGACCAGGAGGTGCTCGGTGGAGACGAACTCGTCGCCGAGCGCGCTCGCCTGCTCGGAGGCGAGGTTGAGGACGCGCAGCAGCTCGCGGGACGGCGACGGCGCGGAGACCGTCGCCCCGGTGACGCTGGGCATCCGCTTCAGCGCGGCCTCGGCCTTCGAGCGGACGTCCGCGGGCTCGGCGCCCACCGCCTTGAGCAGGGGCACGGCGATGCCGTCCGACTGCTCCAGCAGCGCGGCGAGCAGGTGCAGGGGCTCCAGGGCGGCCTGACCGCGGTCGACCGCGAGCCGCTGGGCGGCGGCGATGGCCTCCTGGGAACGGGTGGTGAGCTTGCTCTGAGCCATGGTCTCGGGCGCAGGTCCTCTCGGGAGCGGCCGGCGGATCGGCCGGGTGGTCTGTCACGCGGTCCAACGACCGCAAGGTTGAGTCTGTTCCGCTCAACCCCAGTCAACTCCGGTCGGGCCCGCGGGTCCAGCCGGGTGCGGCGCGCCGTCCCCACGGAGGTCTCTGGCACGCGAGGTGATAACGCACGACGCAATGAGCCGTAGGATCGGTGCATGAACCGCCTGCCGGCTCCGAGCGTGGTCCTCGACGACCAGCTGTGCTTCGCGCTCTACGCCGCATCCCGCGCCGTGACCGCGCGCTACCGCCCGATGCTCGACGAGCTGGGGCTGACCTATCCGCAGTACCTGGTGATGATGCTGCTCTGGGAGAACGACAACCAGACGGTCGGCCAGCTCGGGTCGAAGCTGGCCCTCGACAGCGGCACGCTGTCGCCGCTGCTCAAGCGGCTGACGGCGGCCGGCCTCGTCACCCGCCACCGGCGGGTGGAGGACGAGCGGTCGGTGAGCATCGCGCTGACCGACACCGGCCGCGCGCTGCGCGACAAGGCGCTGCCGATCTCCGAGGCGATGATCGGCGCGATCGGCTTCGACACCAGCGAGTTCGACGACCTCAAGGACCGCCTGCGGGTGCTGGTCGACCGGGTCAACAGCGGCGACACCGTCTGCTGATCGCGGGGGTCCGCGACCTGGGAGGGTAGGGGCGACGCGCCGGTCCAGCAGGGGGTCGGCCGCGACGTCTGGAGGGACCCATGCCCACCCGTACCGCTCGCACCGCCTGGAACGGCACGCTGCAGGACGGCTCCGGCCAGGTCGAGCTGTCCAGCTCCAAGCTCGGCACCTTCGACGTGAGCTGGCCGAAGCGCACGTCCGACGAGGCCGGCGGCTCCACCAGCCCCGAGGAGCTCATCGCCGCCGCCCACTCGGCCTGCTTCTCGATGGCGCTGTCCAACGAGATCGCCAAGGCCGGCGGCACGCCGCAGTCCCTCGAGGTCACCGCGGACGTCACGCTCGGCCTGCAGGACGGCGCCACGATCACCGGGATCAAGCTCACCGTGCGAGCCGAGGTCGAGGGGCTCGACGCCGGCGGGTTCGACAAGGCGGCCCAGGCCGCCAAGGTGGGCTGCCCGGTGAGCAAGGCGCTCGCCGCCGTCGACATCACCCTCGACGCCGCCCTGGAGAGCTGAGACCCCGGGCACGGGGAGCGATCCCTGCGTCCTAGGGTCGAGGACGCAGGGAGCGCTCCCCACGCCTCAGGCGGACTCGGTGGCGCGGCGCTCCTCGCCGTTCTGCGTGCTGAGCGCGATCTCGCGGATGAAGGCGATCGCCACGACGGCGACGACCGTGACCACCGCGGAGACCAGGAAGATCCGCCCGGTCGCGTCGCCGTAGGACACCCGGATCAGGGCCTGCAGCGCCGGCGGGGCGTCGGTCAGGTCGGCCAGGCCGACGTCCGTCGAGCCGGAGGAGGCCACGGCCGCCGCGACGGAGGGGTGGGTCGTCAGCCCCTCGCGGATCAGACCGGTGACCCGGCCGGACAGGACGGCGCCGAGCACCGAGACGCCGATCGTGCCGCCGAGGCTGCGGAAGAACGCGACCGCGGAGCTGGCCGCGCCGAGGTCGGCGGCGGCCACGGTGTTCTGCACGGCCAGCACCAGGTTCTGCATGGTCATGCCGATGCCGACGCCGAGCACGAAGAGGAAGACCCCGAGCAGCAGCACGGGCGTGGCGTGGTCCAGCCGCGACAGCAGGGCGAACCCGGCGACGACGAGCACCGAGCCGGCGACCAGGTACCGCTTCCACCGGCCGTACCGGGTGATGAGGACGCCCGAGACCGTGGAGCTGAGCAGCATGCCGCCGACCATGGGGACGGTGAGCAGGCCGGCCGCCGTCGGCGAGTAGCCGCGGGAGACCTGCAGGTACTGGCCGAGGAACACCGACGAGCCGAACATGGCCACACCGACCGCCACGCTGGCCAGGATCGCCAGCGTCGTGGTCCGGTCGCGGAACAGCCGCAGCGGCACGATCGGCTCGGCCGCCCGCAGCTCGGTGACGACGAAGGCGACGATCGCCAGCACGCTGCCACCGACGAACCAGGCGGTCTCGGCCGACAGCCAGGCGAAGCTCTCGCCGGCGAGCGTGACCCAGATGAGCAGGCCCGAGACGCCGGCGGTGAGGAAGGCGGCGCCGAGGTAGTCGATGGTCACCTTCCGCCGGGTGACCGGCAGGTGCAGCGTCCGCTGCAGCAGCACCAGCGCGACGGCGGCGAAGGGCACGCCGACGTAGAAGCACCAGCGCCAGCCCAGCCAGCTGGTGTCGACGAGCACGCCACCGAGCAGCGGGCCGCCGACCGTGGCCACGGCCATCGTGCTGCCTAGCAGGCCGGAGTACCGGCCGCGCTCGCGGGGACTGATCATCGCCGCCATCGCGATCTGCACCAGCGCCTGCAGGCCGCCCAGGCCCAGGCCCTGGAGGACCCGCCAGGCGATGAGGGTCTCGGCCGAGCCGGCGAGGCCGGCCAGCATCGAGCCGGCGATGAAGACGACGATCGAGATCTGGATGAGCAGCTTCTTGCTGAACAGGTCGGCGAGCTTGCCCCAGATCGGCGTGGACGCCGTCGACGCGAGCAGGGTGGCGGTGACCACCCAGGTGTACTGGCCCTGACTGCCGCGCAGGTCGGCGATGATCGTGGGCAGGGCGTTGGAGACGACGGTGGAGGACAGGAACGCCACGAACATCGCCAGCAGCATCCCGGAGAGCGCCTCCAGGATCTGCCGGTGCTTCATGCGCCCCTGCTGCTCGACCGGCGGCAGGTCCGCCGCGGTCCGGCCGACGGCGACCGGGGTCTCGAGGGTGGTGCTCAACGGTTCTCCTCGCGGTGGGTGGTCGCGGTCTCGAGGTCGGCGGTCAGCCGCTCCAGCAGCTCGCCGAGCCGCCGCGCGTCCGGCTCGTCCCAGCCGGCCAGCGCCCCGGCGGCCCAGTGGGTCCGCTCGGCGCGCGCCGCGGCCAGCGCGTCGGCGCCCGCGGGGGTCAGGCTGAGCAGCGACGCCCGCCCGTCGTGCGGGTCGGGACGGCGCTCGACGTGGCCGGCGTGCTCCAGCACGGCGACCTGCCGGCTGGCCACCGAGGCGTCGACGCCGGCGTGCCGGGCGAGCGCGCTGAGCCGCAGCGCCCCTTCGCGCTCGAGCGGCACGAGCAGCGCCGGCCCGAAGGACGGCAGGTCGCCGACGACACCGCGGGCACTGAGGTGCCGGCCGGCGCGGACGAGCTGCGACAGGCTCGACGTGATGCGCTCGCACGTGGCGGGGGTGACGGACACGGGATTTCCTCTGACGATCAGGTAGATGCAGACGGCAACCATACATCTTGTTGGTTGCTGTCAACAACCACACAACCCCGTCGGAGTGTTCCCGGAACGCGACGACGCCCGGACCGTCCTGCGGTCCGGGCGTCGCGCGGTGTCTCGTCCTAGCGGCTCGGCTGCGTCTGGCGCGCCTCGCGGGCCTCCCGCGCCTCGCCCAGCCGGTTGAGCCGGCCGAGCAGCTCTCCCAGCGTCGCGACGTCGCTGGCCGGCCAGTCGGCCATGTCGGCCTCCCACCGGGCGCGCCGCGCCTCGCGGATGCGGGCCAGCCGGGCCGACCCCTCCGCCGAGGGCGTCAGCACCTGGGCCCGCCCGTCCTCCGGATCGGCGGCGCGGTCGACCAGCCCGAGCGCGACGAGGCCGGCGACCTGCCGGCTCACCGTGCTCTTGTCGAGGCCGAGCCGGTTGACCAGGTCGCTGGCCCGCAGCGGGCCGGCGTCCTGCAGCAGGGCCAGCAGCCCGTACGAGGCGCCGTCCAGGTCGGGGTGCAGCTCGGCGGCCAGCCGCGCCTGGATGGCGCGGGACCGGCGCAGCAGCAGGCCGATCTCCCGTTCGAGGCGGACGAAGGCCTCGTGCGACTCGGTGCTCACCGGTCGTCCCGCGGTCGCCAGACGACGAGGGCGTTGGTGGACGGGCGCATGGGCACCAGGTCGCCGCCGTAGCCGTAGCCGGCCCGCAGCGCGGACTCGGCGGCCATCCGTCGTTGCTCCGACATCTCGAGCTCCTCGAGCAGCTCGTGGACGCGGGCCTGCAGCGCCTCCACCCGCGACTCGAGCTCGATGATGCGCTTGATCCCGGCCAGGTTGACACCGTCCTCCTGCGAGAGGCGCTGGACCTCGCGCAGCAGGGCGACGTCGCGCGGGCTGTAGCGCCGCCCGCCGCCCGGGGTGCGCCCGGGGCTGACCAGACCGAGCCGGTCGTACTGGCGCAGCGTCTGCGCGTGCATGCCGGCCAGCTCGGCCGCGACCGAGATGACGAAGACCGGCGCGTCGTCGGCCACCGCGCGGGCGGCGCCCTGCGGCGCCCTCCCCCTCGTCGGCGAGCTCACCGGGCACCTCCGTTCCGCACCGCGGCCGTGATCTGCGGCCTCGGGTCGTCGTCCAGCTCCTCGGCCAGCGCCTCGACGGCCTTGCGCTGCGCCGGGGACAGCTTCGCAGGAACGGCGACCTCGACGGTGACCAGAAGGTCGCCCGCGCGCGTCTTGCCGGGCACGCCCCGGCCCCGCACCCGCAGCGTGCGCCCGCTCGCGGTGCCCGCGGGCACCTTGAGCGAGACGCTGCCGTCGAGGGTCGGCACGGTCAGCGTGGTGCCGAGCGCCGCCTCGGCGAAGCTGACCGGCACGGTCAGCGTCAGGTCGTCGCCCTTGCGGCCGAACAGCTCGTGGTCGGTCACGTGGACGACGACGAACAGGTCACCGGGCGTGCCGCCGCGGCGGCCGGGCGCCCCCTTGCCGGGCAGCCGGATGCGCTGGCCGTCCTTGACCCCCGCCGGGATCCGCACGGTGATCGTGCGGGTCTGCGAGGTGATCCCGCTGCCGGAGCAGGTCGGGCACGGGTCGTCGATCACGGTGCCGGTGCCGCGGCAGTTGCGGCACGGCTCGGAGAACGCGAACGCGCCCTGGCTGCGGCTGGTCACCCCGGCGCCCTGGCACACCGGGCAGGTGTGCGGCGAGGTGCCGGGCTTGGCGCCGGTGCCGGAGCAGGTCGGGCAGGCGCCCGGGCTCTGCATCCGCAGCGGCACGGTGACGCCGAGGACGGCCTCCTCGAAGGAGAGGGTCGCCTCGGTCTCGACGTCCTGACCCTTGGCGGGACCGGACGCGGCCTGGCTGCGGGCGCGGGCGCTGCCCGTCCCGCCGCCGAACAGCCCGCCGAACAGGTCGCCCAGACCGCCGGCCCGGCCGCCCCCGGCACCGGCCTGGCCGAGCAGGTCGCCGAGGTCGAACGTGGTGCTCCCACCGCTGCCGCCGGGGAACCCGCCCCCGCCGCCGAAGCCCCCGAACGGGCTGCCCCCGCGGCCGGCGCCGGCTCCGAACAGGCGGCGCGCCTCGTCGTACTCGGCGCGCCGCTTGTCGTCGGAGAGCACGTCGTAGGCCTCGGAGACCTCCTTGAACCGGGCCTCGGCCTGCGCGTTGTCCGGGTTCTTGTCCGGGTGCAGGTCGCGGGCCAGCTGGCGGTACGCCTTCTTGATCGCCGCGGCGTCGGCGTCCTTCGGGACGCCCAGCGCGGCGTAGTAGTCCTTCTCGATGAAGTCCCGGGTGCTCATCGGACGCCCCCTCTCTGCGCTACTCGGACGCCGCGGTGCCGGGCTCGTCGGTGACCTGCGCGACCGGCCCCGCGGGGTCGGTCACCGCCACCATGGCCGTGCGCAGCACGCGGTCGCCGCGGCGGAAGCCCTGCCGCAGCACGGTGCTGGCCGTCGGCACGGCGACGTCGGACGACGTCTCGTGCATGACCGCCTCGTGCAGCGACGGGTCGAACGGGTCGCCGGCCACGCCGAACGCCGTCACCCCGAGGCCGTCGAGGACCCCGAGGACCCGGTCGGCGACCACCTTGAACGGCCCCTCGAGGTCACCGTGGTCCCGGGCCCGCTCGATGTCGTCGACGATCGGGAACAGCTGGGCGGCGAACCGCTCGGCCGCCTGGTCGACGACGAGCTGGCGGTCGCGGTCGACGCGGCGCCGGTAGTTGGCGTACTCCGCCGTGACCCGCTGCAGGTCCTCGGTGCGCTCGGCCAGCTGCTGGGCGACGTCCTTGGTGGCGGGGTCGCCGTCACCGCTCTGCGCCGGGGCGGCCGCCACCGGCGTCTCCTGCTCGCTCATCTGCTCCCCTCGTCCCGGCGGGGTGCCGGCCGGCTGCTCGCCGGCCGGCACCCGCACCTCGCCGCTGGCCGGGTCGATGCGCCGCTTGTCGCGGATGACGACCCGCGGCTCCTCCCCTGACTGCGGTCCGGTCATCGGCGGTCGGTGTCCTCGTCGTCGACGATCTCGGCGTCGACGACGTCGTCGTCCCCACCGCTGGTCGCACCGGGAGCGGGCCCGTCACCCGGGGCACCGGCACCGGCGCCCGCGGCGTTCGCCTCGGACTGCTGGGCGTAGAGCGCCCCGCCGACCTCCTGCGAGACCCGCGCGACCTTCTCCTGCGCGGACTTGATCGCCTCGATGTCCGAGCCGCCCAGGGCCGACCGCAGCTCGGTCAGCGCCTCGCCGAGCTCCTCCTTCTTGTCGGCGGGGATCTTGTCCCCGTTCTCCGCGAGGAACTTCTCGGTCTGGTACTGCAGCGACTCGGCCAGGTTGCGGGTCTCGGCCTCCTCGCGGCGGCGCTTGTCCTCCTCGGCGTGGGCCTCGGCGTCCTTCATCATCCGCTCGATGTCCTCCTTGGGGAGGGCCGAGCCGCCGGTGATGGTCATCGACTGCTCCTTGCCCGTCCCGAGGTCCTTGGCGGTGACGTGCACGATGCCGTTGGCGTCGATGTCGAAGGCGACCTCGATCTGCGGCACGCCGCGCGGCGCCGGCGGCAGCCCGGTCAGCTCGAACATGCCGAGCTTCTTGTTGTAGGCCGCCATCTCGCGCTCGCCCTGGAAGACCTGGATCTGCACCGACGGCTGGTTGTCGTCGGCCGTCGTGAAGATCTCGGAGCGCTTGGTCGGGATCGTGGTGTTGCGCTCGATGAGCTTGGTCATGATCCCGCCCTTGGTCTCGATGCCGAGGGACAGCGGGGTGACGTCGAGCAGCAGGACGTCCTTGACCTCGCCCTTGAGGACGCCGGCCTGCAGCGCGGCGCCGACGGCGACGACCTCGTCGGGGTTGACGCCCTTGTTGGGCTCCTTGCCCCCGGTCAGCTCGCGCACCAGGTCGGTGACGGCGGGCATGCGGGTCGAGCCGCCCACGAGGACGACGTGGTCGATCTGGCCGACGGAGATGCCGGCGTCGCGGATGACCTGGTTGAACGGCGCACGGGTGCGCTCGAGCAGGTCCTGCGTGAGCCGCTGGAACTCGGCGCGGGTCATGGTCACGTCGAGGTGCAGCGGGCCCTCGGCGCCGGCGGTGATGTAGGGCAGGTTGACGTTGGTCGACTGCGCGCCGGACAGCTCGATCTTGGCCTTCTCGGCCGCCTCGCGGAGGCGCTGCATGGCCAGCTTGTCCTTGGACAGGTCGATACCGTTGGACGCGTTGAAGGTCTGCACCAGGTGCTTGACGACCCGCTCGTCCCAGTCGTCGCCGCCGAGGTGGTTGTCACCGGCGGTGGCCTTCACCTCGATGACGCCGTCCCCGATCTCGAGCAGGGAGACGTCGAAGGTGCCGCCACCGAGGTCGAAGACGAGGATCGTCTGCTCGGTCTCGCCCTTGTCCAGGCCGTAGGCCAGCGCGGCCGCGGTCGGCTCGTTGACGATGCGCAGGACGTTGAGGCCCGCGATCTCACCGGCCTCCTTGGTGGCCTGGCGCTGGGCGTCCTCGAAGTAGGCGGGGACGGTGATGACGGCGTCGGTGACGGTCTCGCCCAGGTAGGTCTCGGCGTCCCGCTTCAGCTTCTGCAGGATGCGGGCGCTGATCTCCTGCGGGGTGTAGCGCTTGCCGTCGATCTCCGGCGACTTCCAGTCGGTACCCATGTGCCGCTTGACGCTGCGGATGGTGCGGTCGACGTTGGTGACCGCCTGGTTCTTCGCCGACTGGCCGACGAGGACCTCGCCGTTCTTGGCGAACGCCACGACCGACGGGGTGGTGCGCGAGCCCTCAGAGTTCGCGATGACCGTGGGCTCACCGCCCTCGAGGACGGTCACGACGGAGTTGGTGGTGCCGAGGTCGATTCCGACCGCTCGAGCCATGGAGCTGGCCTCTCTTCCGTGTGTGCTGGGGTGGTGCCGGGTCTGTTCCGGTAGCTGATGCACCAACCTTGCGCTCGGTGCGCTCAACTTTCCTGCCCAGCCTAACGGCACCCCGTCGGCCGGTGTTCCCGCCCCTCCCACCAATTTCCACGGAGGGGCTCGGCCACGATCAGCTCACCTGATCCCGCGGCCTCCTCCCCCACGGTGCAGCAGGAGGGAGGAGCCATTGCGGAGGGGGAGGACGCCGTCCTCGGGCTCAGGCTGCTTCGTCCGGTCGCGCGCCGGGCTCGTCGGTCCGGACGACGCGGAACCGGCGAGGGTCCACGAACGGCGCGACCAGGAGACGCCGCAGCCGTGGCGCCAGTTCCCGCCGCAGCCGGCCCACGTCCTCGTCGGCCAACCGGAGCACGCGGACACCGACCTCCCGGAGCGCGTCCTCGCGCCGCTTCTCGTCCCAGGCCACCTCGGCAGGCGTCCGCCCGTCCCGCGGTTCCAGGTACTTGATCTTCCCGTCGAGCTCCACGGCCACCGCCGCGTCGTCGTACCAGGCGTCGACTCTGCCGAGGAAGCGATCGCCGTCGTAGATCTCGACCTGCAGCTCCGGGCGCGGGAGCCCCTCGGAGAGCAGCGCCAACCGGCCGCGCGTCTCCAGGGGCGACTCGGCCCGGCCGTCCGCGAGGCTCAGCGCTCTCCCGGCGCTGCCGATGCCGACCCAGTGGCTACCGGCCCGGACCGCCGCCTCCAGCTCCGCCCTCGTCACCTTCTCGCGCTGGATCGCTGCGTCGATGGCGACGACGGAGTCCCAGAGCGGCCACTCCCTCGCGCAGTCGACCAGCGTGCGCGCGACCGTGGTGACGTCGAAGGACCGGCCACGGAGGACGTCACCCGGCGGCAACGAGGCCGGCGAGATGCGGTAGCCCCGACCGGTGCGCCACTCCCCGCGATCGGTGAGCCGGACCGTTCCGTGGATGCGCCGGGGCACGACCAGCCCGTGGAACCGGGCTGCAGACTCGTGGCTCAGGACCGGCCCCGGCGCGAGGGCGGCGAGGACCGCCGCGCACTCGATGAGATGGCGCAGGCGAGCATCCGCCGATGCGGCGACCCAGCGCTCTGTCTCGATGTAGATCCCGCGTCTGACCGACCGCCATTGCCGAGCGCGCAGCGCTGCGCTGATCTCGTCAGGCCGGTAGCCGGCGCGGCGGGCCTCCCGGGCGGTGAAGACGCCCATGCGTCGGTCGGCCGCAGAGGCGAGTTCGGGGAGCATCCGCCGAGCTTGTCCGCCGTCGACGGCCTCGGCGTGGGTAACGGCAGATCTGTGGACACCGCGTCCTCCCCCACCGCGATGGCTCCTCCCTCACGTGGCAGCACGAGGGAGGAGCCATGGGGATCAGGTGAGCTGATCGTGGCCACGAAATCGCGTGCGCGGGGCACTTGAAGTTACCGGCGAGTAGCCTCTCGGACGGCCAGCTATCGTGCGCTGGTGCGGGCAACGGCGTCCGTGCCGCGTCCGCGGGGGAGTAGGGAGAACCATGACCGGCCCGCTGCAGATCGTCCTGGGGACGATCGCCGTCCTGTTCCTGATCGTGGCCGTCGTGTACGCCACCCGCGCGGTGCGGGCCATGATCGGGATCATCCGGACCGGCCAGCCGGACGACAGCCGCAAGGGCCCGTTCGCCCAGCGCATCAAGGCCATGCTCATCGAGAGCCTCGGCCACACCCGGATGCTCAAGTGGTCGGCGATCGGCGTCGCGCACTGGTTCGTGTTCGTCGGCTTCTACGGCCTGTTCCTCACCCTGGTGCAGGCCTTCGGCGAGGTCTGGAACCCCGGCTTCCACCTGCCGCTGATCGGCGAGTTCTTCCTGTGGAACTGGTTCGTCGACCTGATCGGCGCGCTCACCGTCGTCGGGATCCTCTACCTGATCTACCGGCGGCAGAAGGACCACCCGCGCCGGCAGGGCCGCAGCAGCCGGTTCGCCGGCTCCAACGAGGGCCGCGGCTACTTCGTCGAGGCCGTCGTCCTCACCATCGGCATCTGCATCCTGAGCATCCGGGCGGCGAGCATCGCCAGCGGGCTGACCGAGACCCCGGCCTGGCAGCACCCGATCTCCAGCGCGCTGGCGACCCTCTTCCCCGACAGCCCCGACCTGGTCAGCGTCATCGCCTTCGTCAAGGTCGTCGTCTCGCTGATCTGGCTCGTGGTGATCTCGCGGATCCTCAACATGGGCGTCGCGTGGCACCGGTTCAGCGCGTTCTTCAACATCTACTTCAAGCGCAACCCCGACGCCGACGCCCCGGCCCTCGGCCCGCTGCTGCCGATGACGAGCGGCGGCAAGCCGATCGACTTCGAGGACCCCGACGAGGACGACATCTTCGGTCGCGGCAAGATCGAGGACTTCACCTGGAAGGGGATGCTCGACTTCACCACCTGCACCGAGTGCGGGCGGTGCCAGAGCCAGTGCCCGGCGTGGAACACGGGCAAGCCGCTCAGCCCCAAGATGGTGATCATGGACCTCCGCGACCACCTGTACGCGAAGGCCCCGTACCTCACCGGCGCGAGCAAGGCGTCGGACAACGCCCCGGACTTCGCCGAGTACTCGGTCCTCGAGCCCAGCGACGAGCAGGTCTGGAGCTCCGGCTACGCGCGCATCCCCGGCACCAACGACGCCCAGGCGCACCGCCCGCTGGTCGGCACCTTCGAGGAGGGCGGGGTCATCGACCCCGACGTCCTGTGGAGCTGCACCAACTGCGGGGCCTGCGTCGAGCAGTGCCCGGTCGACATCGAGCACATCGACCACATCGAGGACATGCGCCGCTACCAGGTGCTCATCGAGTCGAGCTTCCCGTCCGAGGCCGGCGTGATGCTGCGCAACCTGGAGAACCGCGGCAACCCGTGGGGCGTGCAGGCCAGCGTGCGCAACGACTGGATGAAGGAGCTCGACTTCGAGGTCACCGTCGCCGACGGCCCCCTCGACTACGACATCGAGTACCTGTTCTGGGTCGGCTGCGCCGGTGCCGTCGACGACCGGGCCAAGCGGACGACGAAGGCGGTCGCCACCCTGCTGCACATGGCCGGCGTCGAGTTCGCCGTCCTCGGCGACGGCGAGACCTGCTCGGGCGACCCGGCCCGCCGCATGGGCAACGAGTTCGTCTTCCAGATGCTGGCGCAGGAGAACGTCGAGACCCTCAACGGTGTCTTCGAGGGCCGCGTGCCGGGCATGCGCAAGATCGTCACGACCTGCCCGCACTGCTTCAACTCGCTCGGTCGGGAGTACCCGCAGGTCGGCGGCGAGTACGAGGTCGTCCACCACACCCAGCTGCTCAGCCAGCTCGTCGAGGAGGGGCGGCTCACGCCGGTCACCCCGGTCGACCGCAAGATCACCTACCACGACCCGTGCTTCCTGGGCCGGCACAACAAGGTCTACACGCCGCCGCGCGAGATCCTCGGCTCGGTCGAGGGCCTCACCACCCAGGAGATGCACCGCTGCAAGGACCGCGGGTTCTGCTGCGGCGCCGGCGGCGCGCGCATGTGGATGGAGGAGAAGATCGGCAAGCGGATCAACGTCGAGCGCACCGAGGAGGCGCTCGCGCTGGACCCCGACGTCATCTCCACCGCCTGCCCGTTCTGCATCACCATGCTGAGCGACGCGGTGAACAGCAAGCAGCAGGCCGGCGAGGCCGGCGAGCACGTCGAGGTGCTCGACGTCAGCCAGATCCTGCTGCGGTCGATGGCCCCGGTCGGCGCCCCCGGCACCGAGGAGGGCGCCAAGGTCGGCGACAAGGCCGACGACGTCGCCGGCGCCGGATCGGCGGCGACGGAGCACGGCGCCCAGGCCTGAGCCGGGGGCACACTGAGCGCATGACCACCACGGACGCCGCCGCGCGATGAGCTTCATCTTCGGCGGCGTCCGTGGTCGTTCCGACCCCGAGCTCGAGGCCGCCAACCGCCGGCACCGCCTGCGCATGGCGCGGGACATCAACGACGAGCGCACCCTGGCCGACCCCGACGGCGGCAGCGGCGCCCCGCGGCGCGGCCGGCACTGGCTGGTCCTCGCCGTCGCCGCCGCGGTGATGGCCGTGCTCGCCCTGATCGCCCGCGGCCAGGACGACGTCCCGCTCACCGCCGACTGCAGCACCCCCGCGATCGCCGTCGCCTCCAGCCGGGTCGACGCCGGCGCCGCGCTGCGCTTCCGGCTCACCGGGCCCAACGACACCCCCTACGTCGTCACGCTGGACGGCGAGCCGGTCCGCGGCGACGCCGGCAGCGTCGTCGGGTACCGGGAGACGCCGGCCGGGCCCGCGCTGCAGCTGCAACTGTGCCTCTCCCCCACGCTGACCATCGCCGCGCCGGCCGGGGACGGCCCGCACGAGCTCGCCCTGCTCGAGGTCGCCGGCGACGGCACGACGCGGGAGGTCACCGCCGTGACCGTGACCGTGACGGGCACGCGATAAGAACATCGCGTGCTGCTGCACCTGCGGGTCACCGTGCCCCCCGACCGGACCGCCGACGTGCGCGAGCTGTTCGCGCGCTCGCCGGGCACCGCGCACCTGGCGGTCCTCCCCGGCGCCGCCGAGTCCCCGGCGGGCGACCTGGTCATGGCCGACGTCGCCCGCGAGTCGGCGGACGCGCTCGTCACCGCCCTGCGCGAGCTGGGGATCGACCGCGACGGCGGCATCACCATGGAGGCGGTCGACGCGGCGGTCTCCCGCCGGGCGGAGGAGGCCGAGGAGGCCGCGCCCGGCGAGGGCTCGGACGCCGTCGTCTGGGAGCAGGTGGTGCGGACGACCGACGCCGACTCCGCGCTCTCGGTCTCCTACCTGGCGTTCCTGACCATCGCCACGCTGCTGGCGGCCGTGGCGATCATCAACGACTCGGCGATCCTCACGATCGGCGCGATGGTGCTCGGCCCCGAGTTCGGCCCGCTGGCCGCGCTGGCCGTCGCCGTCGTGCACGGCCGGCGGTCGATCGCCCGGCGGGCCGCCGTCTCGCTGCTGGTCGGCTTCGCCGTGGCCATCACGGTCACCGCGCTCGCCGTGCTCGCCGGCCGGGCGCTGGGCTGGTTCGGCACCGAGGTCCTCACCCAGGACCGGCCGGAGACCGGGTTCATCACCGCCCCCGACCGCTGGTCGGTCGTCGTCGCGGTGCTCGCCGGGATCGCCGGCGTGCTCTCCCTCACCTCGGCCAAGAGCGGGGCGCTGGTGGGCGTCTTCATCTCCGTCACCACCGTGCCCGCGGCGGCGGACATGGCGATCAGCCTCGCGCTGGGCGGCGGCGCGGAGTTCGCGCGCGCGGCCACCCAGCTCGGCATCAACCTCGCCGGCATCCTGGTCGCCGCGACGGCGACCCTGCTGGCGCAGAAGGCGCTGTGGCGGCGCATGCCGCGGGTCGTGCCGCACCTGGACCGCGTGAGCTGAGCCCGCCGCCGGAGCGGCCCGTCGGGAGGAGGAAGATCCTCCGGTGAGCTCCACCGCCCCGGCCCCCACGTCAGCAGCACCCGGGACCAGCCGGCAGCGCGGCCTCCTGCTCATCGCCGTCGCCATCGTGATGACCGGCCTGAACCTGCGGACGGCGGTCAACAGCGTCGGCCCGGTGCTCGAGGAGATCGAGCAGGGGCTCGGCATCTCCAGCGCCGCGGCCGGCGTGATCACCACGATGCCCGTGGTCTGCTTCGCGCTGCTCGGCTTCGCCGGCCCGCCGCTGTCGGCCCGCTTCCGCGACTCGCACGTGCTCGCCGGCGGCCTGCTCACGATGGCCGCGGGCCTCGTGCTGCGCGCCGTCGTCGACGACTTCGCGCTCTTCCTGGTCGGCACCGTGCTGGCCATGGCCGGCGGCGCGCTCGGCAACGTGCTGCTGCCGAGCCTGGTGAAGCGGTACTTCCCCACCCGCACCGGCCTGCTGGTCGGCGCGTACGGCGCCGCGCTCAGCCTCGGCGGCGGGCTGGCGGCCCTGCTCCCCCAGCAGGTGGTCGCCTCCGTCGGGGCCGAGGACGGCTGGCGCTGGGCGCTCGGCATGTGGGCGGTGCTCGCGGTGGTCTCCGCCGTCCCCTGGCTGTTCGTGCCGCCCCGGCCGGGCGCCTCCCGCGGCTCGCACACGCGGGTGCGGATGCGGCCGCTGGTCCGCAGCCCGCTGGCCGTGGCGATGGCGCTGTTCTTCGGCGTCCAGGCCATGCAGGCCTACGTGATCATCGGCTGGATCCCGCAGTACCTGCGGGACAGCGGGCTGCCGGCTGCCACGGCGGGGCTGCTGCTGGCGATCAACACCGTGATCACCATCCCGCTCAACGGCATCGTGCCGGTGCTGACCGTCCGGCCGCGGCTGCAGCGGCCGCTGCTGGCCCTCTTCCTCGCCTGCTACGTCGTCGGCTGGACCGGGCTGTGGGTCGCGCCGCGGGCGGCCGCCCTGCTCTGGATGCTGGTCCTGGCGCTGGGCCTGGCCACCTTCCCGATGGCGCTGACGCTCATCGGCCTGCGCGCCCGCACCCCGGAGACCACGGCCGCGCTCTCGACGGTGACGCAGGGCTGGGGCTACCTGCTCTCCGGCGCCGGGCCGCTGCTGGTCGGCGTGCTGCGCGGGCTCACCGGCGGCTACACCGGCATGTTCGTGCTGGCCTTCGTGGGCGTGGCCCTGCTCGGCGCCGCCGGCTGGGTGGTGACCCGGCAGCGCTACGTGGACGACGAGGTGGAGACCCGCGTCCCCGGCTGGTCACCGGCCGGCCGGCAGGAGGAGTGCATCGAGGTGGCCGGCGCCGAGTCGCCGGTGCACCTCAGGGAGCCGGACGACGCGTCTCGGCGCGGGTGAAGTTGCGGAACGACCGCGACGGCGTGGGACCGCGCTGGTCCTGGTACCGGGAGCCGTAGACCGGCGACCCGTACGGGTGCTCGGACGGCGAGGTCAGCCGGAACAGGCACAGCTGGCCGATCTTCATGCCCGGCCACAGCGTGATCGGCAGGTTCGCGACGTTCGACAGCTCGAGGGTGATGTGCCCGGAGAAGCCGGGGTCCACGAAGCCGGCGGTCGAGTGGGTGAGCAGCCCGAGGCGCCCCAACGAGCTCTTTCCTTCCAGCCGGCCGGCCAGGTCGTCGGGGATGCTCACGACCTCCAGGGTGGAACCCAGCACGAATTCTCCGGGGTGCAGCACGAACGGGTCGTCGCCCTCCGGCTCGACCAGCGTGGTCAGGTCATCCTGCTGCTCCGCCGGGTCGATGTGGGTGTACCGGGCGTTGTTGAACACCCGGAAGAACCGGTCGAGGCGGACGTCGATGCTGGACGGCTGCACCATCGCCTTGTCGTAGGGGTCGATGCCGAGCCGGCCCTCGGCGATCGCGGCGGTGATGTCGCGGTCGGACAGCAGCATGGCGCGGAGTCTCCCACGCCCGTCCCGGCGGCCCGACCGCCGCCGGTCGTCACCGGATCGAGCGAACCTGCGGCCACGGCCCTCAACGCGCCCCGGAGGCCTGGCGTTGGCGACCGGGACGACGTCTGCCCTGCGCCCGCAGGCTGCCGCCCCCTGGAACGGCCGGGGGCGACGCGTCGCGGAGGGAGCTCGATGTTCGGCACGCGGGGGAAGGCGGTCGTCCTCGTGGCGGCCGCGGTGGCGGCCGGGGCTGCGGCGTTCTCCGCCCCGGCGCAGCCCTGGGTGGCCATCGCCGAGGCCGCACAACCTGATCCGCCATTGCACGGGTGCGGCCGGTCTACGAGCAGTTGCTCGCCGAGGAGCGCCGGCACCCCGACGGCCGGGCGGCGGTCGAGGCGTCGCGACCTGGACGACGTCGCCACGGCGATGAGCACCGTCGGGACGACGGTCGGCGAGACGGACGGCCTGGTCGACGGCATCGCCGCGGCGGTCGACGGGTCGGCGTCCCTGGGCCCGGACGGGACCGACACCACCGGGCGCTCGGCCATGGCGGAGCGGCTGCGCTCGGAGGCGACCGGCTTCCTCGCCGAGATGCGGCGGTAGCTCCAGGGGTGGGTGGGTGCCGCTGCCCGCCCGCTGCCGGGTACTCTCGGCGTCACCTGCGGGTGTAGTTCAATGGCAGAACATCAGCTTCCCAAGCTGACAGTGGGGGTTCGATTCCCCTCACCCGCTCGCACTGCGATGTCGCGGGACACCGTTCACAGGTGTCCCGCGACATCGTTCACGTTCGGGCCTGTGGTTGGTAGTCCCGGGTCGGGTCGAGGGTCAGGTCTCGCAGGAGTGCTCCGCTGGTGCTGAGCACGCGGACGTGTAGGTCGTGCACGAGGACGAGGACGGTAGTGCCGGCGTGGCGGCGGCCGAGGCCGAGGTGGTGCAGTCGGCTGTTGTGCCGCAGGGTGAGTTTGCCGTTGCTGTAGATCTTGTCGTGGCGGACGCGGTAGTGGCCGTCGACGAACGGGATGCCGGAGGCGCTGGCTTTCGGGCGGGCGGTGTAGGCCTCGGCCGGGGTGTGTCGGCGTAGCGCGCGGTGCGGCCGGACGGTGTTGTAGTAGCCGGTGAAGGCGTCGAGCTGGGTCTGCAGGTCGGGGAGGGTGGCCGCGGCGGGCTGGGTGGCCAGCCATTTCTTGAGGGTCTGGTGGAAGCGTTCGACCTTGCCGCAGGTCTGCGGGTGGTAGGGCCGGGAGTGGGCGAAGACCACGCCGCGGGCGTGCAGGGTGACCTCGAGGGCGACCCGGCCACCGCCGCGGAAGCGGCCGGTGAACACCGCGCCGTTGTCGGTGAGCACCCCGGCCGGGTCGCCGTGGTCGGCGGCGATGCGGCGGTAGAGCCGGTCGATGGCGCCGGCGGTGAACACCGCGGCGGCGGTGGAGGCCAGGCAGAAGCGGGAGGGGTCGTCGAGCCAGTTGCAGATCTCGATGTCGGTGCCGTCGGCCAGCGGCCAGTGGGTGATGTCGGCCTGCCAGCGTTCGTTGGGCTGCACCGCTGCGAAGCGGAGGTAGGAGCTCTTGGGTCGTTTGTGCGGCTGGGGGGTGACGAAGCCGCGGGCGGTGAGGATCCGCCAGATGGTGGAGACCGCGGGGCTGGTGCCGTGCCGGCGTTCCAGGTGGGCGGCGATGGTGGCCGCGCCGGCCTCGTGCCCGTTGCGGTCGAGGTCCTTGCGGATGGCGACGATCTCGTCCTCGAGCTCGTCGGTGGTCCGGTGGGGGCTCGTGTGCGGCCGCCGGGAGCGGGGTCGCAGCCCGGCCTCGCCCTCGGCGAGGTAGCGCTGGACGAGGGTGATCACCCAGCGGCGGCAGACGCCGTAGTCCCGCGCGACCTCAGCCTTGGTGCGCCCCTCGACCAGGACCGCGGTGACCACCAGCTCCGGCATCCCCATCGCACACCCCTCACGTCAGGGTGTGAACGATGTCCCGAGACAGGTGTGCACGATGTCCTGAATTCACACACCCTCACCCGCTCGCACCGACGCCCCGCGCACCTCCCCGAGGTGCCCGGGGCGTCGTCGTCCCCGGACGCGTCAGGCGCTCTGGCCGGCCAGGACGTGCCGCCGGCGCCGCGTCAGGACGAGGACGTAGGAGAACACCGCGATGCCCATGCCGGTCAGCCAGACCGCGTTCTCGTACTGCGCCGGGTAGAGGGTGTCGCGCAGGTAGTGCGCGGTGAAGCTGCCCTCGTACGGCGTCCGCCCGCCCTGCTCCAGCAGCCACTTCTCGATGGCGGTGACCGGGCAGCGGAAGTCCGTCACGGTGACGTACACCGAGTAGAGGGTCGAGATGACGCTCGGCCAGATCCACGCGAACCGGTGCAGGGCCAGGAAGCCCCCGAACACCATGTAGCCCAGGTACGCCATGTGCAGGGCCGCGACCACCGCCGCGGCCACCAGGGCTGCCACGACCGGACCCTACCGCCGGAGTGATCCTGCGCACACCCGGCGCCCTCGGGCGGTTGAATGGCGCGTGGCCTCGTCGACCCGGGACGTCGAGCCGGCCAGGCGCGGGCCCGCCGGCCCGCGGCGGCGCTTCCTCGTCCCGCTCTGCCTCGCCGTGGTCGCCGTCCGCGCGCTCTACGTGCCCCGCCCGCTGCGCAACGACGAGGGCGGCTACCTGCTCGTCGCCCGGCGGTGGCACACGGGCGGGGAGTTCCTGTACGGCGACCACTTCGTCGACCGCCCGCCGCTGCTCCTCCTGATCTTCCGCGTCGCCGCGCTGGTGGAGTGGGACCAGGCCGTGCGCGTGCTCGCGATCCCGTTCGTCGTCGCGTTCGTCCTCGCCGGCTGGCGGGCCGGCCACCTGCTCGGCGGTGCGTCCGGCGGGCGCTGGGCGGCCGTCGTCGCGGCCGGGGTGGTGTGCTCGCCGGGACTGGCCGCCGACCAGGCCGACGGCGAGCTGTTCGGAGCGGCGCTGGTCATGGGGTCCCTCGCGCTGGCGCTCACGGCCTGGCACGCCGGGCACCGGTCCCGGCCGTCGTGGGCGCTGGCCGCCGGGGCGGTCGCGGCCGCGGCGCCGCTGGTCAAGCAGAACCTGCTCGAGGGCCTGCTCTTCCTCACCGGCCTGGTCGTCGCCGCCTGCTGGCGCGCCGGCGGTGCCGCGCGGGCACGCGCCGTCCGGTTCGGGGCGGCGGCCGCCCTCGGTGCCGGGCTCGTCGTGGCGGCGGGGTGGCTGTGGCTGGCGGCGGCGGGGATCGACGCGGCCGCGGCCTGGCGCGACCTGGTCGGCTTCCGCGGCGCCGCGTTCGACGTCATCTGGTCGGACGAGCCCGACGCGTCGATCAGGAGGGCCGGGCTGCTCCTCGTGCTGGGCCTGGCCACCGGTCTGCTCCCGGTCGTCCTCACGTGGTTCGCCGCGGTCCGCACCCGGCGGGGGCTGCCCGCGGCCGGCACGGTGACCGCCCTGCTGGTGTTCGGCCTCGCCGCGATCGCGGCCGGCGGCAGCTTCTGGCCGCCCTACCTGCTCCAGCTCGCCCCGGCCGCGGTCCTCGCGGCCGGCCTGCTGGCCCCCTCGCCGTCCCGCCCGGGCGCGTGGATGCGCGGGGCGGGCGGGGCGGTCGTGGCCGCCGCGGTCGTGGGCACCGTCGTCACGACCGCCGTCCCGGCGACCGACCCGGCCGGACCCGGCCGGCGGATCGGCGAGTGGCTCGCCGCGTCGCGGGAGGCCGGCGACACCGGCTTCGTCGCCTACGGGCTGCCCTCGGTCCTGGAGACCGCCGACCTGTCCTCGCCCTACCCCTACCTGTGGAGCGTGCCCATGCGCACCCTCGACCCGGACCAGTCCCGGCTCCGGGCGACGCTCGCCGGCCCGCAGGCGCCGGCGTGGGTCGTCGAGGTCACCGGTCTGAACGCCTGGGGCATCGACGACGGCGGGCGGCTGCGCGCCCTCCTCGACCAGGAGTACCGCGTGGTCGCGGAGGTGTGCGGCAGCCCGGTGTGGCTGCGCCGCGACCTCACCCGGCAGCTGGCGCCGCGTCCGGCCTGCTGACGTCGCCGGGGAGCACCGGACCCGGGCCGGACGCCACCGGCAGGCGGGACGCCGTGGACCGCGTCAGGGCGCCCGCCTTGACGGCGTAGTCCAGGCCGGTGACGACGGTCCAGACCACCGTGCCCACCACGACGACCGACAGCAGCGCCGTCCACCCGGGCGCGGCCAGGGCGAGCACGATCAGCGCCGTCTGGGCCACCGTCTTCACCTTGCCGCCGCGGCTGGCCGGGATGACGCCGTGGGAGAGGACGGACATGCGCAGCAGCGTCACGGCCGCCTCGCGGGCGAGGACCACCGCGGTCGCCCACCAGGGCACCAGCCCGCGGGCGGACAGGCAGACCAGCGCCGTCGCCACCAGCGCCTTGTCCGCGATGGGGTCGGCGAGGGCGCCGAAGGCGGTGCACTGGTCGCGACGACGGGCGAGCCAGCCGTCGGCGAGGTCGGTGAGCGCGGCGGCCACGAACAGCGCGAGCGCCGTCCACCGGCCCGCCGGGGTGCCTCCCCCGGAGACGAGCACCACCCCGAGGAAGGGCACCGTGAGCAGGCGCAGGCAGGTGAGGACGTTGGGCAGCGTCCGCATCTCCGCGATCACCGCTGGAACACCATGAGGGTGTAGCCGCAGGGCTCCTGCCCCTGCGCCACGTGCGCGAGGCGGAAGTCGGCCATGCCGGGGTGGTCGTGGATCGCCCGGTCGGTCGGGTAGTAGCCCTCGAACCGGCGGTCGTCGCGGCTGGCCAGCACCAGCACGTCGGGCGCGCGGCGGTGCACGAGGTCGGCGCGCACCCGGACCGGGAGCCGGCCGGTCTCCTGGATGAGCGGCTCGTTGAGGAAGAAGCTGTCGATCACGGTCCGCCCTCCTGCGCGGGCCGGCACCAGTCCGGCGTCCGAGATGGCGAAGGTGGTGTCCTCCGGCGTCGTGCGCAGCCAGCCGAGCACCGACTCCCGGGCGGCGACCCGGCAGTCCAGGTAGGCCTGCTGCGTGGCCTGGACGCTGCGGACGTCGGCCGGCGGCACCACCAGCAGCCCGGCGGCGGCGACGGCGGGCAGCGCCACCGCCCAGAACCGGCCACCGCGGCGCGCGAGCCGCGCGACGACGAACCCGACGACGACCGCGGCCAGCAGCGCCACCAGCGGCCACACCGGCATGAAGAAGCGGCTGTAGGCGTTGGCGCTGTCCAGCGTGCCGATCGACCCGGCCGCGTAGACGACCGGCGGCACCGCCAGCAGCCGCCCGCGCCCGCGCAGCAGCAGCGCGCCGGCCGCGGCCAGCGCCAGGGCCGGCCAGGCCTCCTCGAGGAACTTGGTGAGCACGGTGGTGCCGTCCCCGGCTCCCGACTTGTAGAGCACCGAGTTCGGCAGCAGGTGCCCGTACACGCCCAGGCGGACGAGCTCGAGCACGGCCTGCGAGGCCAGGGGCACACCGCCGAGCACGAGCAGCCGCCGCACCGCGCGCCGGCGGGTCGGTGACCGCAACAACCCCGGGAGCTCGCCAAGTGCCACCACCGCCCCGGCGATCACCAGCCCCTCGGGGCGCAGCCAGGGCAGCACCGCGAACGCCGCGGCGGCGAGCGCCGGCCGGCCGCCGTCGGGCCGGGCCACCAGGAGCGTGCCCGCGGTGAGGGCGAGCGCGACGAGGAGCGTCTCCAGGCCGCCGACGGCCCAGAAGGCGAAGGGCGCGCTGCACCCCGTCAGCAGCGCGGCGATCCGCGCGGCGCGCTCGCCGACCACGGCCCGGCCGGCGGCGTAGACGAGGGCCACGCAGGCCACGCCGCTGACCACGCCGAGCAGGCGGGCCGCGCCGGGTGCCGACCAGCCCACGAGGTGGGCGAGCGCCTCGATCGCGACGAGCAGCGGGTTGCTGAACCCCTCGACGGGGGGCCCGTCCGGGTTCCACCCGAACCCCGCCCCCGTGGCGAGGTTCTCCGCGTAGCGGACGGAGATCCACGCGTCGTCGGTGAGGAAGCCGCGGAACAGCCAGCACAGTGCCAGGTGCACCGCGGCGCCCACCCCGGCCACGGCCCAGCCCGCGCTCGACCGCGTCGTCCCCTCGCGTGCCCGGGGAGATGCGGCCGCCTCGGGCGGTACGGTGATCGTCCTCACGACCCTCCGAGTTCATCCAGTGTTGGCCGGCGGGTCGGGGACGACGTGCTAGCGGGCTCCGATTCAGTGAAGATAGCGAGGGATGAGCGAGGCTGCCGAGCGAGAAGTCCGCGATCGCGCCTACGCCCTGGCCGTCGCGGTCGCTCTCGCCACGGGGACCGTCGCCGTGGTCTGCGCCCTGGTGCTGGGGCTGCCGCTGCGCGACCCCGACGGGTTCCTGGGCCCCACCTACGTCCGCCTGCCGCTGATCGCGGGACTGCTGCTCGCCGCCGACGTGCTGCCGCGGGCGCTCCGGCGGACGCGCTCGCTGCGCGGGCTGCGGCTCGCGGCGGTGGAGATCTGGCGCGAGCGCTGGCCCTGGCGGCGGCTGCGCCCGGTGCTGATCGGCCTCGCCGCCTTCTACGGCACCTACGTCGCCTACCGGAACCTCAAGCACTACCTGCCGCTGCTGCGGCCGAACCTGGTGGACGACGAGCTGCGGGCCCTCGACAGCGCCTTCCTCGGCGACGTCCCGCCGGCGCAGTACCTGCACGACGTCCTCGGCACCGGCGTGGCCGCGCACGTCCTGTCCTGGGTCTACCTCGCGTTCCTGGTGTTCGTGCCCGCCTCGCTGGGGCTGGCCCTGGTGACCCGGGGCCGCTCCCGCGAGGCCAGCTGGTACGTCACCGCGCTCTGCCTCAACTGGTCGCTCGGCACCGCCAGCTACTACCTGCTCCCGTCGATGGGGCCCGTGTACGCCCAGCCCGGCCTGTTCTCGATGCTGCCGGAGACGGGCACGTCGGCTCTGCAGGAGAGCCTGCTGGTGTCCCGCTCGATCGTCGTCACCGACCCGGAGGCGACCGACCGGGTGCAGAGCATCGCCGCCTTCGCGTCGCTGCACGTGTCGATCATCCTGACCGCGGCGCTGATCGCGCAGTTCGTGCTGATGTCGCGGGCGGTGCGCTCGCTGATGTGGGTCTTCTTCGGGTTGACGGTCCTCGCCACCGTCTACTTCGGCTGGCACTACGTCGTCGACGACATCGCCGGGGTGCTGATCGCGGCCATCGCCGTCGGTCTCGCCGGCTGGGGGACCGGGCAGTTCCGCCGGGCGCCGGTCAGCGAGCCCGAGGCAGAGGCCGACGCGGCGGACGCCCGCCGTCGCTGGGCCGACGTCCCGGGGCGGCTGCGCCGCCGCCCCGGCACCTCACCGACCTGAGCCGGCCGGGACGCCGGCCCGCCGCCGGCGTCGCGGGGACCTCGCCGGCCCCGGCGACGGGTCCTCGGGGAAGACGAAGCGCCGGTAGGTGAGGAAGCGGAAGAGGCTGCCGAGAGCGAGCCCGACGACGTTGGCGGAGACGTTGTCGGCCACCGCGCTGGTGAGCCCCAGGACGTAGCGCGACACCGCGAGGCAGACCAGGGACAGCCCGAGCGCGACGGCGCTCAGCGCCATGTACAGCGTGTACTCCACCGCCATGCGGCCGCGGGGCCGGTCGCGGTAGGTCCAGAACCGGTTGCCGAAGTACGCGACGCTGGTGCCCGCGACGAGCGAGATCGTCTTGGCGAGCAGGGGCTGGCCGTCCAGCGGGCCGTCCCCGCCCAGGTGCACCAGCGCGTTGTAGCCGCCGATGTCGACGGCGAGGCCGAACGCGCCGACCAGCGCGAACCCGGACGCCTCCCTGCCCAGCGCCCGGCCCCGCCCCTCCTCCGGCTGCTCCGCGGTCACAGGGGGAGCCGGCGGAAGACGGAGCGCGGCAGGTGCCGCAGCGCGCTCATGACCAGGCGGAGCCGCCCGGGCACCCAGACGGTGTCCTTGCGCCAGCGGACCCCGGCGAGGACTGCCGCCGCGACCGCCTCCGGAGTCGTGCTCATCGGCGCGGGCGGCAGGTGCGCGGTCATCCGCGTCCGGACGAACCCGGGCCGGACGACGAGCACGTGCACCCCCGACCCGTGCAGTGCGTCGCCGAGCCCAGCGGCGAACGCGTCCAGTCCAGCCTTCGCCGAACCGTAGACGAAGTTGGACCGCCGCGGCCGCTCGGCGGCGACGCTGGAGAGGACGGCGAGCACCCCGTGCCCCTGCCCCTGCAGGGCCTTGACCAGCGGGATCACCAGCGAGACGGCCGCCGTGAAATTCACGGTGACGACGTCGACGGCGTGGTCGGCGTCCCGCTCGGCGCGCTGCTGGTCGCCGAGCACGCCGACGGCGAGCAGCGCCAGGTCGACGTCGCCCCCGGCGAAGGCCTGCTCGACGACGGCGGCGTGGGACGCCCGGTCGTGCGCCTCGAACTCCAGCACGGTGACGTCCAGCGCCGCGGGCGCCGCCGCCGCGCGCAGCCGCTCCCCCGCCGCCCGCAGCGCGACGGGGTCGCGGCCGGCCAGCACGACCCGCCGGGTGCGGTCGCGCACCAGCCGGTCGGCGACGGCGAGCCCGATCTCCGACGTGCCGCCGAGCAGGAGCAGCGACTGCGGGGAGCCGACGGCGTTGATCACAGGCCCAGCCTCCGCGCGAGGTCGGAGGAGAACGCGTGCCCCGGGTCGAGGCGGTCCCGGCCGGCCCGCCACTCGTCCAGCCGGGGGTACATCTGCGGCAGCACCTCCGGCCGCAGCCGCGAGTCCTTCGCCAGGTACACCCGGCCCCCGGCCGCGGCGACCAGCTCGTCGAAGCGGTCGAGCAGCGGGGCGAGGCCGGGCGTGCGGGTGGGCACGTCCAGCGCGAGGGTCCAGCCGGGCAGCGGGAACGACAGGGGCCCCGGATCGGCGGGACCGAACCGCTTGAGCACCGCGAGGAACGAGGGCGCGCCCGCCGCGCTGAGCTCCTCGACGACCGACCGGACGACGTCCTCCTGCCCGAAGGGGACGACGAACTGGTACTGCAGGAACCCGTCCGGCCCGTACACGCGGTTCCAGCGCAGCAGGCCGTCCAGCGGGTGGAAGAAGGTGGCCAGCGGCTGGACCTCGCCGCGGCGCTCCCGGGGCGCCCGGCGGTACCAGAGCTCGTTGAACGCCCGGACGGTGCTGCGGCGCAGCAGCCCGCCGGGCACCACGCCGGGCACCGTGGCGACCGGCCGGGGCGCGAAGCGCAGCGGATCCGCCCGGTGCCGCTGCCCGAGCGCCGCGCGCGGGGCGTGGTCGCCGCGGGTGAGCACCGCCCGGCCGAGCGCGGACCCGCGGGCCAGCAGGTCGATCCACGCCACCGAGTAGCGGTACCGGTGGTCGGTGGCGGCCAGGCGGGCGAAGAGGTCGTCGAGGTCGACGGCGCGCTCGGTGTCGACCGACATGTACGCCGTCTCGACAGGTAGCAGCCGGATCGACGCCCGGAGGACGACGCCGGTCAGCCCCATCCCGCCGGCGGTGGCCCAGAACGCCGCGGGGTCCTGCTCGGGGCCGACGCGCCGCACCTGCCCGTCGGCGGTCAGCAGGTCGGCCCAGCGCACGTGCTGGGCGAAGGCGCCCTCCCGGTGGTGGTTCTTGCCGTGGATGTCCGCGGCGAGGGCTCCCCCGACCGTCACGAAGCGGGTGCCCGGCGTCACCGGGGGGAACCAGCCGAACGGCAGCACCAGGCGCATGAGCCGGTCCAGGCTGATCCCGGCGTCGCACTCGAACACCCCGCGCTCGGCGTCGAGCGCACGGACCGCGTCGAGCGGCGTGAGGTCGAGCACCGTGCCGCCCGCGTTCTGCGCCGCGTCGCCGTAGCTGCGCCCGAGGCCGCGGACGACGACGCCGCGCGGGTCCCCGGCCGTGGCGACGGCCACCGCGGCGTCGTCGGCCCCCACGGGCACGACCCGCGCCGCCGTCGGCGCCGTCCCGCCCCAGCCGGCGAGCAGCTGCCGACCGCCGCCCGCCGCGCCGCTCGGGGCGCGGTCAGACACCGAGCGCACCGACGGTGAAGACGACCAGCCACACCAGCCCGATGACCTGCAGCCCGCGGTCGTGCAGCACGATGTCCTCGGGCTCGCCCGCGGCGCCGCGGTCGATGGCCAGGGTGTACCGGAGCACCGCGACGACGAACGGCGCCACGGAGAAGGCCAGCCAGGGCGCGGACGACCCCGGGTCGTGGGCCGCCGACACCTCGAAGGCCCACAGGCAGTACGTCGCGACCAGGACGGCGGCGGCCACCGTCCAGACGAAGCGCAGGTAGCTGGCCGAGTAGTTCTGCAGGCACGGCCGCATCGACGGGCCCTCGTCGCCGAGGTTGACCAGCTCGGAGTACCGCTTGCCGGCGACGACGTACAGCGAGCCGAACGACGCCACGGTGAGGAACCAGGGGGACAGGTCGAGCCCGGCCGCGAGCCCGCCGGCCATCGCCCGGAGCAGGAACCCGGTGGCCACGACCGCGAGGTCGACCACGGGCTCGTGCTTGAGCCACCGGCTGTACAGGCAGGTCAGGACGACGTACGTGGCGATGCACGCGGTCAGCGAGTAGTAGCCGCTGAGCAGCGGGACCAGCACGGCCGAGAGCAGGAGCACCAGGCCGGCCACCGTCGCCAGCCGCAGCGGCAGGTCACCGCTGGCGACGGCCCGGTACCGCTTGCGGGGGTGGATGCGGTCGCGCTCGACGTCGCCGACGTCGTTGAGGACGTAGGTGCCCGACGAGGCGAGGACGAAGGCGACGAGGGCCACCGCCGTGTCCAGGAGGACGTCGGGCCGGAACAGCACCCCCGCGGCCAGCGGCGCCGCCACCACCAGGCCGTTCTTGGGCCACTGCCGCACCCGCACGGCCTGGAGCAGGGCCGACGGGAGGGACCGCCGCGCCGGTGCCCGCGCACCCGCCGCGGCGTCCGCCCGGCTCGCCGTGACCCTCATCCCCGCCGCCCCCTCGCCGTCCGTGCTCCTCGGTCACGGCCCCGCCCGCTCGCATCCGGCCGCCGCAGACCTCCCAGCATGGCGGCAGTCCCCCGAGCCCGCTGGCTGAGCGGCGCAGAGCGCGCGCGGCGGCACCGGCCGCCCGAGGATGGGTCCCGTGCGTGCCGTCCCACCCTTCACGCTGGCCGCGACGCGGCACCACGGCCGCCGGGTCGACCGGCTGGCGGCTCGGCTGCCCCGGGTCGGCCTGGACGGCGTCCTCGCCGACCTCGACCGTGCGGGGGAACCGGGCGCGGTGCCGGGCGAGGCCGCGGGGGACGGTTTCACGTGGGACGCGGCCGACCGGTCCGACCCCGACTGGTGGCCGCAGGGCGTGGCCGCCACGCGGTCGGGTCGGGTGCTGCTGGTGAGCTGGTACGCGAAGCGCCGGCGCCTGCGCACCCAGGGCGTCCGCCTCTCGGTGGTCGACCGCTCCTCCCCGGCGGCGCCCCGCTACCGGCACGTCCTGCTGGTCGTGCCGCGCCGCCTCCCGGGGCTGCCGCCCTGGCTGGGTCGCGTCCCGGTGCACGCGGGCGGCATCGCCGTCTGCGGGGACCTGCTGCACGTCGCCGACACCGTGGCCGGCGTGCGGGTCTTCCGCCTCGGCGACGTCCTGCGCGCCCCGGGCGGCGGGTACGGCTACGTGCTCCCCCAGGTCACCGCCTTCCGGGTCCCGCTGCGCGCCGGCCGGCGCCGCCTGCGCTACTCCTTCCTGTCGGTCGGCACCGTGGACGGGCGGCCGCGGCTCGTGGTCGGCGAGTACCGCCGGGCGGGCTCGCACCCCCGCCTCGCGAGCTACCCGCTCGACCCGCGGACCGGTCTGCCGGCGACCGACGCGTCCGGGATCTGCGCGCCGCTCGAGGTCCACGAGGACCAGCCGGTCCGGATGCAGGGGGCCGCCGTCCACGGGTCGCGGTGGTTCCTGACGGCGAGCACCGGGGAGGGCCGGCCGGGGGACCTCCACGTGGGCGCTCCCGGCCGGTGGCGGCGCCGCGGGGGCGTGCTGCCGCCGGGACCGGAGGACCTGGCCTGGTCCCGCCCCGGCGAGGAGCTGTGGTCGGTCACCGAGTGGCCGGGGAGCCGCTGGGTGTTCCGCATGCGCACGGAGTCCGGCGACGCAGCGTGAACGGCACGGCGCGCCGCGTCAGGACGCGCGTGCATCGGGCCCCGCGGGCCGTTCCGGAGCGTGACCGGGTCGTCCGCTCCTGGGCCCTTGGGCCCTGTCACCCGGCGGAACCGGCCGGAACGATTCGGTTCATGAGCGAGGACCGACGGCTTCCCTCCGAGCACGAGCAGCCGCCTGCCCCCTCCGATCCCTCCGCCCGCGTGGAGCCGCTCCGGTTGCGCCCGCTCATCACCCGCCGCCAGACCCCCCGCCTGCTCGTCGAGGTCGACGGGACGCCGGCCAGCCACGGCGCGCTCGTCTGGGCGCTTCGCGAGGCCGCCCGGCGGGAGGGGACCGTCGTCGCGATCAGCGTGCTCGAGGACGACGAGGACGCGCCGCTCGGCGGCCGGCCGTCGCGGCGCGAGCACGCCGCCGTCCTCGAGCGCGTCGAGGCGCAGGTGCTGCGCGCCATCGCCGAGACCGGCGTGCACGGGCGGGCCCGCACGTCGGTGCTCGACCGGCCCGTCTTCGAGGCCCTGACCGCCGCCGCCCACGGCGCCGACCTGGTCGTCGTCGGCCCGGAGACCAAGACCCTGCTGCGCCCGGCCGTCCCACGCCCGCCGGGCCGCCGCCTGGCACGGGGCGCCTGACCGCGCGCCCGCCCCTCCCGGATCCGCCGGGGGTCTCCTACCGTCGGGCCGTGCCCCCGCCCGACCTCCCGGCGCCCGACCCGGGAGCGGAGCCGCCCGTCCTCCCTGCTGCCGTCCTCGCGGCCGCGGCGACCGGCCACCTCGAGACGACGCTGCACGACGTCCTCCGGACGGCGGTGGACCACGTCGGGGCCGCGTACGGCGCCCTCGGCGTCCTCACCCCCGACGCGCGCCGGCTGGACCGGATGGTCGTCGTCGGCGCCGACCCGCAGGAGGCCGAGCGCATCCGCCGGCTGCCCACCGGTCAGGCGATGCGGCTGCTGGTCGACACCCCGCGGGTCGTCACGTGGGACGACTTCGGCCAGGACCCGGCCGAGCTCGGCTTCGTCCCGGGGCACCCGGCGCACAACCCCTTCCTGGTCGTCCCGGTGCACGTGGGCGGCGCCGTGTTCGGCAACCTCTACCTGACCCAGAAGCGGAGCGGTGAGCCGTTCACCGCCGCCGACGTCGAGGTCGTGCAGGCCCTGGCCGTGGTGGCCGGCCTGGCGATCGGCAACGCCCGGGCGGCCGAGCGGGCGGAGCAGGGCCGCAACTGGTTCCTGGCGGGGACCGAGGTGGCCACGAGCCTGCTCTCGGGCGCCGAGCCGGAGGACGTGCTGCACGACATCGCCGACCGGGTCCGCGTGCTGGCCGGGGCCGACCTGGCCGGCGTGCTGGTCCCCGGCGAGGACGACGACCACCTCCGGGTCGCCGCGGCGTCCGGCCCCGGCGCCGCCGACATGGAGGGCGTCCGCATCCCGCTGCACGCGACGCACGTCGGGGAGGTGTACCGGTCGCGCACCCCCACGGCGATCGACGACGTGAGCAGCGATCCGGTGCTCGGCCGGCACGCCGAGGTGGCCGTCGAGATCACCCGGACCCTCGGGCCGGCCTTCATGACGCCGTTCGGGCAGCCCCCGGCCCTGGGGCTGGTCGTCGCCATGCGCCGCAAGGGCCGCGAGCCGTTCGAGCTCGGCCCGCACCACCCGATCGTCGCCTTCGTCACCCGCGCGGCGCTGGCGATGGAGCTCGCCCGCAGCCAGCGGCGGGAGCGGCGGCTGCAGGTGCAGGCCGACCGCGACCGGATCGCCCGCGACCTGCACGACCACGTCGTCCAGCGGATCTTCGCCACCGTGCTGTCGCTGGACCGGCTCAGCCGCTCGCTCGAGGCCAGCCAGCCGGGCATCGCCTCCCGGCTCGGCCGCAGCATCGACGAGCTCGACGCCACCATCGCGGAGATCCGGGCGGCGATCTTCGAGCTCCAGGAGGACGACGACGCGGCCGCCACCGTGCGCCGGCAGCTGGCCGAGGTGGTGCGCGGCATCACCGAGGGCCGGCCGCTGCGCCGCGACCTGCGGCTGCGCGGGGAGCTCGACACCCTGCCCCGCGACCTCGTGCCCGACCTGGTCGCGGTCGTGCGCGAGCTGGTCACCAACGTCGTCCGGCACTCCGGCGCCCACCGGGTGACCGTCGCCGCCGACGTGGACGGCGACGGCGACGTGCACGTGATCGTCACCGACGACGGGACCGGGCTGCCGGAGGTCTACGCGCGCAGCGGGCTGGCCAACCTCGCCGACCGCGCCGCGCGCCGCGGCGGCCGGCTGGACGTCTCCTCCGGGCAGGCGGGCACCGAGGTCCGCTGGACGGTCCCCCGCCCCTGACCCGCCCCTGGGACGCCTAGACGAGTAAGTCCTAACGCCCGGAGAGGCACAGGCCTGTAAGACAGGGCGGAGGGTGCTCAGGCTCTGGTTGTGACGACAGACCTCAACACCCTCCTGACCGGACTCTACGTCTGGATCGATGA
>NZ_JBJGYZ010000045.1:0-47731 GCF_054050275.1 Geodermatophilus sp. SYSU D00691 | reverse complement strand
CAACCGCCTCGTCGGCATCCTCCACGGCTGCCTCAAGACCACAACCACATACGACGAGAGCACCGCTTGGCCCGAGGTCACGACCGCGGCGGCTTGACCCGAGGAACCATGGGATGTCTGAGCCGGCTCACCCGCCGTACGGGCGGGTGATGATCTCCAGGACGTGCCCGTTCGGGTCCTTCCAGTACACGCCGCGGCCGCCGTCGCGGGTGTTGATCCGCCCGGGCTGCCGCTCGAACGGGTCGGCCCAGAAGTCCAGCCCGCGGGCCCGGATCCGCCCGAAGATCTCGTCGAACTCGGGCTCGGAGACGAGGAAGGCGTAGTGCCGGGGGTGGACGTCGGCGTCGTCGGCGAAGTCGAGCGAGACGTCGTTGTCCAGCGTCACGACGGCGAACGGGCCGTACGAGGTGGGCGGGGCCAGGCCGAGGACGTCGGCGAGGAAGGCCGCAGCCTCCTGCTTGTCCCGCGCGGCGACGATCGTGTGGTTCAGCTGGACGGGCATCGGGGCTCCCTCGGGCCGGGGTGCTGGTCGAGTTCCTACACCTCGACCAGCTCCCCGGCGAAGAAGTCGGTCAGCGCCTCGTGCGCGTCGACCGGCTGCCTGACCGGCACCGAGATTCGCCTCAGTGCTGCCACCGGCCGCGGGTCTCGCGTCTCAGGCGAATCTCGATGGGCCGGTCAGAAGACCGCGTAGCCGCCGTCGACCAGGACGGTCGTGCCGGTCTGGTAGCTGGAGGCGTCGGCGGCGAGGTAGACGGCGATGCCGCCGAACTCCTCCGGCCGGCCCCAGCGGCCCAGCGGCACGCGGGAGATCACCCGGTCGGTGAAGACCTGCGACGCCTGGGCCGTGGTGGTCATGTCGGTGGCGGTCCAGCCGGGCAGGACGCCGTTGACGCGGATGCCGTGCCGCGCCAGCTCCACCGCCGCCGAGCGCACGAACGCGGTCAGCCCCGCCTTGCTCGCCCCGTAGGCGTGGTTGCGGGCGGTGCCGCTGATCGCGGCCAGGCTGGCGACGGCGATGACCGACCCGCCGGTGCCCTGCTCGACCAGCACCCGGGCGGTCTCGCGCAGCGTCCAGAAGGCGCCGTCGAGGTTGGTGTCCATGACCGTGCGGTAGTCGGCGGCGGTGGTGTCGACCAGCGGCTTGAGCGGCACGCCGAGCCCGGCGTTCACCACCACCACGTCGAGGCCGCCGAGCAGCGCCACCGTCTCCCGCACGCCCTCGACGACGGCCGCCTCGTCGGACACGTCCACCTGCTGGGCGTGCGCCACGGTCCCGGCGGCGGTGAGCTCCTCGGCGGCCGCCCGCACCTTCTCCACGCGCCGTCCCCACAGCGCGAGCGACGCCCCGTGCTCGCCGAGCGCACGCGCCATCGCCAGCCCGATGCCCGAGCCGCCACCGGTCACCAGCGCCCGGCGGCCGGTCAGGTCGAACAGCCCGCTCACGACGACAACCGCCGGCGGACGACGGCGACCTGCTCCGGCGACCCGATGAGCGCGCCGATCTCGTCCTGCTCCGCCTGCAGCCCCTCGGCCAGCGGCACCCGCCCGGCCAGGTCGATCAGCCGCTTGGTCGCCCGGGTGGCGCTGCGGCTGTGCCCGGCGATCTCCGCGGCCAGCGCGAGGGCCTCGGCCAGGGGGTCCGCGGCCTCGCGGGTGGCCAGGCCCAGTCGCGCCGCCTCGCTCCCGGTGACCTTCCGGCCGGTGAGCGCGAGCTCCTTGGCGACGTCGCGGCCGACCAGCTCGGGCAGCAGCTGGGTGCCGCACATGTCGGGCACCAGGCCCCACTGCACCTCCATCACCGACAGCTGCGCGTCGGGCGCGACCAGCCGGATGTCCGCGCCGAGCGCGATCTGCAGGCCGCCGCCGAAGGCGAACCCGTGCACCGCCGCGATCACCGGCGCGGGCACCAGCGACCAGACGTGCACGGCCTGCTGGGCCAGCGCCCGCGCGGCTCCGAGCGGTTCCCGGGGGACGACGACGCGCGCGGCGCCGCCCTCGGCCATCGCGGCGAAGGAGCCGAAGTCCAGCCCGGCGCAGAAGGCGCGCCCCGCCCCGGTGAGCACGACCGCCCCGACGTCGTCCCGGTCCATCAGCGAGGTGCCGACGGCGACCAGCGCCTCGAACATCGCCGGGTCCAGCGCGTTCAGCTTGTCCGGCCGGTCCAGCCGTACGGTCGCCACGCCACCGGCCACCTCGAGCGCCACCCGGCGCGAGACGTCGTCGTCCACCCCCGCTGTCTACGGTCCGGCTGACGCGGGTGTCAACGACTCCTCCGCGATGATGACGCGGAGTCCGAGCAGAGGAGCCCGATGACCGCACCCACCCGGATCGGTGTCGTCGGCGCCGGCATCGTCGGGCTGGCCGTGGCCCGCCGGCTCGCGCAGCTGCGCCCCGACGCGCGGATCACCGTGGTGGACAAGGAGGACGACGTCGCCGTCCACCAGACCGGGCGCAACAGCGGCGTCGTGCACGCGGGGCTGTACTACGCACCCGGCTCGCTCAAGGCCGAGCTGTGCACCCGCGGCCGGGGACTGCTGCGCGAGTTCTGCGCCGAGCACGGGCTGGCCTACGACGAGTGCGGCAAGCTCGTGATCGCCCGCAACGCCGATGAGCTGCCGGCGCTGGCCGAGATCGAGCGGCGGGCCACCGAGAACGGCGTGCCCGGCCTGCGGCGGCTGTCCGGAGCGGAGCTCACCGAGATCGAGCCGGCCGCGGTCGGCGAGGCGGCGCTGCACTCGCCGCGCACCGCGATCGTCGACTACCGGGCGGTCGCTCGGGCGATGGCCGACGAGCTGCGGCAGATCGGGCACGACGTCCGGCTCGGCTTCGAGGTCACCGCCCTGCGGCGCGAGCTCGGCGGGGGTGTGGTCGTCTGCTCCGAGGAGGAGGCGTTCGCCGTCGACCGGCTGGTGGTGTGCGCCGGGCTGCAGACCGACCGGGTGTCGCGGCTGGCCGGCGACGAGAAGGGGCCGGCGATCGTGCCGTTCCGCGGCGAGTACTACCGGCTCGTGCCCGAGCGGGAGCACCTGGTGCGCGGGCTGGTCTACCCGGTGCCCGACCCGCGCTACCCGTTCCTCGGGGTGCACTTCACCCGCCGGGTCGACGGCGGCGTCGACATCGGCCCGAACGCCGTCCTGGCGCTGGCCCGCGAGGGCTACCGGTGGGGGGACGTCCGCCTCGGCGAGCTGCTGGCCACGCTGGGCTGGCCGGGCACGCGCGTGCTGGCACGGCGGCACTGGCGCATGGGCGTGGCGGAGTTCCGCGGGTCGCTGTCGCGCACGGTCTTCATGGCCGCCGCGCGCGAGTACGTCCCGGAGGTCACCGATGACGACGTGGTGCGGGCGGAGGCCGGCGTCCGCGCCCAGGCCGTCGACCGCGACGGCACGCTGGTCGACGACTTCCGCATCCACCGGATCGGCCCCGTCGTCACCGTGCGCAACGCGCCCTCGCCCGCGGCCACCTCGGCGCTGGCGATCGGCGAGCACGTGGCCGCGCGGGTCCTGGCCGACGTCTGACGGTCAGATGCGGTCGCGGCGCTGCAGCGCCGTGAAGGCCACCCACCCCACCGGCGCCGGCAGCCAGAAGGTGGCGGCGCGGAAGGCGAGCACCGCGGTGAGCGCCGGCGCCACCGGCACCCCGGTGGCGGTGAGGCCGCCGACGAGCGCGGCCTCGACCGCGCCGAGGCCGCCGGGTGTGGGCGCCGCGGAGCCGACCGTGGACGCGACGAGGTAGACCACCACGAGCGCCGGCAGGTCCAGCGACGTGCCGAACGCGCGCAGCGACGCGTCGAGGGCGAGCACGTACCCGCCGACCTGCAGCAGGACGCCGAGCCCGGCGGTGCCGAGCCGGCGGGGGTCGGTCACGGCGGCGAGCAGCTGCGGGATCGTCCGCCGCAGCAGCGGCTCGACCCGGCGGCGCAGCGTCCGGCGGGCCGCCGGGATCGTAGCGGCCAGCGCGAGCAACCCGGCCGCCACCAGCAGCACGGCGAGGACCCCGCCGCTGGGCAGCAGCGACGGCCGGGACGGCGACACCCCGCTGAGCCAGCCGGCGACGACGAGCACGAGCAGCGTGCCGGCCACGGTGACCACCTGGCTGACCCCGACCGTGGCCGCCGCGCTCGCCGTCGGCGCTCCGGAGCGCTGCAGGTAGCGCACGTTCAGCGCGACGTGCCCGACCGTCGGCGGCGTCACCAGCGTCACGAACGACGACGCCAGCTGCACCAGGGAGGTCCGGCCGAGCGGCAGCCGCTCCGGGCTGAACGCGGCCAGGGCCAGCGCCGCGCCGACGTAGGTCACCGCGGAGCCCGCCAGCGCGACGACCAGCCAGCCCGGCCGGGCCTCCCGCAGCGCGCTCGCCAGCGGGACGTCGGACAGCTGGGTGGCGAGCACGTACGCGGCCACGGTCGCGCCCGCGACGCTGACGAGTGTCCGCGGGCGCACGCGCTCCAGCCGCGGGGTCGGCCCCGCGCCGCCGTCGGGACCGGAGAGCTCGGCGCGCAGGTCGGCCAGGACCGACGTCCCCGCCGCGGCGCGGCGGACCGGCCGGGTGAGCGCCAGCGGCTGCAGCAGCGCTGCCAGCCGCGCCTCCTCCGCCGGCCCGGGCTCGTAGCCGCGGCGCAGCGCGGCGGTGGCCCGGTCCACCCCGTCGCGCGCCGCCACCGCGACGAGCAGCGCCACCACGTCGAGGTCGCGCTGCAGCTCGCCCGCCGCGGGCTGGGCGAAGCCCAGGTCGGTGAATCCCACGGCGCCGTCCGGGAGCAGGACGACGGCCCGGTCGGTGAGCGCGCCGTGGGCGACCCCGGCGTCGTGCAGCCGGCCCAGCGCGGCGAAGGCCGCGGCCAGCGGCTCCTCGCCGGGCCGGCCCGCGCTCAGCGGCGTGCCGGGGAGGGGCCGCTCCACGAGCACGAGGGCCGGACCGGCCGCCAGCAGCGCCGGGATCTCAGGGACGGCGACCCCCGCCGAGCCGGCGAGCCCGGACACCAGGGCCTGGCGCTCGAGGACGCCGCGCAGGGTGAGTGCGGGCCGGCCGACTGCCGGCGTGCGGAAGCGCAGCACGCGCCAGAGGCGCCGGGTGACGGTGACGCCCCGGCGGTCCGGGTCGACGACGGTCACCACCAGGTCGCCGTGGGCATCGCGCGCGGCGTAGCGGACGCGGCCGGCCGCCACCCGCAGCGGGCGCAGGGCGTCGACGACGAGCCCCGCCCGCGCCAGCACCGCCCGCACCAGCGGCTCGGCCGGCTGCGCGGGCACGACACCTGCGGCGACCCGGACCGCGTAGCCGGACGCCGCCCCGATCAGCACGGCGGCGACCGCCCCGGCGACGGTGAGGCTGCCGAGCGCCAGGGCGCAGCCGACCACGACCGCCAGGCCGGTGCCGGCCAGCAGCGTCAGCCGCGTGCTCCGGGACCGGTCGGCGCCGACCACGAGGGCGAGGGCCACGGTGACCGGCACCACGGCCGCCCGGTCCTCCGGGCCGAGGGCGGCGATCCACCCGGCGGCGCCCGCTGCCTGGGCGGCGACCGCCACGGCGGCGGCGAGCAGGCCGGCCAGGGTCGCGGTGGTGACCGCGTACCGGCGGCGGCGCAGGGCGTCGACCGCCAGCGCGAGCAGGGCGGCGAGCACCGCGAGAGAGGCGGCGGCGCTCGCGATCGAGACGACGGTCCGGGGCAGGCCCAGCAGCCCAGCGGGGACGGTGGCCTCGGCCGCGCCGGGGACGAGCACGGACAGCAGCACGAGGGCGAGCAAGCCGCCGGCGGTCCAGCACAGGCGGCCGACGTCGGCGGGACGGCGGATGCGTGTGCGGGGCCAGAACGACCCCGCCTCTGCTCCGCCCACGGCCTGCAGTATTCGCACCCGCGGTCCCGCCGCCGCGCTCGGCCCGACGCACACGACCGCCCGGCCCGTCCGGCCTGGTCGTGTGGGCGGACGGGACGACCACCGTGGTCGAGCCGGCGGTGCGGAGAACCGCTTTGCACGCGTTCCACGCGCATTGACCGGGCTGCAGCGCGTGCAAAGCCGGGGAGGAGCGTGCTCGGCGGGCTTGCTGCCGAACTCAGCGCTGGGCGAGCACGGCGAGGTCGCGCTCGGCGAAGCGGCGGTGCTCGATGTGCTCCTCGAGCACCACGCGGAAGCACTCGCCGACGTCGTGCGTCTCCTCGCCCCAGGCCGGCACCGGGGTGCCCGTGCGCGGCTCGGGGAGCTCGTCGTCGGTCACCGCGTCGATGGCCGTGCGCACCTGCTGCCGGCGCTCGAGGAACACGGCGGTGGCCTCGGCCGACGACGGGCGGGCGTCGGGGTCGAGGCCGATCACCCGCCACTCCGAGAGGGGCAGGTCGGTCGGCGGCACCCCGATCTGTGAGAACGGCGCCGGGTCGCCGCGCAGCCAGCCGCCGATCCAGGTGTCGACGGCCAGGACGAGGTGCCGCAGCGTCTCGACGAACGACCACTCGCCGGCGACCCGATCCTGGAGGACCTCCTCGGGCAGCCGGCCGGCACGGGCGAGCGTGTCGTCCCAGAGGCGCTCGACCTCGTCCCACACGGCGCGCAGGTCGTCGGCGGTCGTCGCCGCGCGCAGCCGGACGCGCTCGGGGTGGCGCCGGTCGAGCTCGGCGGCGACGTAGGCGCTGACGTCGACGTCGTCCACGACGACGGGGCCGGACCGGCCGCTGAACCCGCCGATCACCAGGCCGTCGACGAACGAGCTGACGATGCGCACGCCCCGCATGTCGCAGTCACGGAAGATCGCGCCGCCCAGGTCGGCGTAGTGGAACGTCGCGCCGTGGAAGGCGCGGGTGTTCGCGTGCACCTGCGGCGTCGGCCCTGGTTCCGTCACGGGGGGAGACTAGGTGCCGAGCAGCAGGGCGAGGGGGGCCCGCGCGCTGGGGGCGGCGAACCCACCCACGAGGGCGCAGCGGCCGGGCGCTCACCGGTCCCGCGCCGCGATGGCCCGGGCGACCGCGGCCATGTCCGCCGCGCCGAGCCCGGCGGAGAGCGCCTCCCCGTAGAGGGCGTGGCACACGTCGAGCAGGGGTGCGGCCACCCCCGCCCGCCGCGCGGCCTCGGCGATCAGGCGGTTGTTCTTCAGGACGTCGGCGATCGCGGCCTGCGGGCGGAAGTCCTCGTCGACCAGCTTGGCGGCCTTGACGCGGGACACGTCGCTGGCCATCGGCCCGGCCGCGAGCACGTCGACCAGCACGCCGAGGTCCAGCCCGTGGCGGCGGGCGAAGTGCACCGCCTCGGCCAGTCCCGTGACCATCGTGATGAGGAACAGGTTGACGGCCAGCTTCATGAGCGAGGCGTTCGGGACGGCGCCGCAGTCGACGACGTGGCCGCACAGGGGGTGCAGCAGCGGCCGCACCGCGCGGCGGGCGTCGGCGTCGCCGGCCAGCATGGCCACCAGCCGCCCGTCCTCGGCCGGTCCCCGGGAGCCCGACACGGGCGCCTCGACGTAGCGGCCGCCCGCCTCCCGGACGTCCGCCTCCAGCTCCCGGGACCAGTCGGCCGGGGTCGTTCCCATGTGGACGACGGTGCGCCCGGCCACCCGCCGGTGGAACGCGGGCCCGCCGCGGTCCAGCACGGCGTCGACCGCGCTCTCGTCGGCCAGCATGAGCAGGACGACCTCCGCCTGGGCGAACACCTCCGCCGGGTCGGCCGCGACCGCGGCGCCGGCGGCGCGCAACGGCTCGACCTTCTCCGCGGTCCTGTTCCAGACGACCAGCGGCGTCCCGGCCCGGGCCAGGTTGAGGGCCATGGGCTGCCCCATGAGGCCGAGACCGACGAAGCCGACGGGCACGGGCGCCCTCCCCGGGGTTGACCATGACGAACGTCATGATGGAGGCTGCCCGGCATCATGACAACTGGCATAGCCGTACGCGAGTCGGGCGGGTCGGTCCTGCGGCTGCACGACGCGCTGGTGCCGTGCGGGACGAGATGACGGCGGCCGGCGACGCGCGGGCGCCGCGCGAGCTGGGGCCGCGCGAGCGCATGGTCCGCAGCGCCATGGCGCTGATCGCGGCCCACGGTGTCAGCGGCACCGGGATGCGCCAGGTCGTGGAGCACGCCGACGCGCCGCGCGGATCGCTGCAGCACTACTTCCCCGAGGGCAAGGAACAGCTCGTCCGGGAGGCGCTGGCGCTGGCGAGGCGGACGGCGTCGCGGACGGTCACCCGGCTGCACGACGAGCCCGGGCCGGTGCGGCCGTCCGACGTGATCGCCACGATGGTGCGGCCGTGGCGAGGCTGGCTCACCGGGTCGGAGTTCGCCCAGGGCTGCCCCGCCGTGGCCACCGTCGCCGACGCCGTGACCGCCAGCGACGGGCTGCGCTCGGCGGCCGAGGAGCTGTTCGCGGTCTGGCAGCGGGCGGTCCAGGAGGCGCTCGAGGTCGCCGGGGTGCCGGCCGCCCGCGCTCCCCGCCTGGCGGCCGTCTGCATCAGCGCCCTGGAGGGCGCCATCGTGCTGTCCCGCGCCCGGCACGACCTGAGCCCCCTCGACGACGTCGAGACCGAGCTGGGGCCGCTGCTGGACGCCGCGGCCGCGCCGGCCGGACGACCGCGGCGGGCACGGTGAGCGGCGGGCAGGAGGAGCGGGTCCGCCGGCAGTTCGGGCGGCAGGGGTTCATGCGGCTCCTCGGTGCCGAGCTGACCGAGGTGCGCGACGGCGAGGTGACCGTCGAGCTCGACGCCGGCCCGCAGCTGGCGCAGCAGCACGGCTTCGTGCACGCCGGCGTGGTCACCAGCGCGCTGGACACCGTCTGCGGCTTCGCCGCCCTGACCCGCATGGACGACGGCGTCGGCGTGCTCACCGCCGAGTTCAAGGTGAACCTGCTCCGGCCGGCGAGGGGCCCGCGGCTCGTCGTGCGCGCGGAGGTGGTCCAGGCGGGCCGCACGCTGGTCGTGTGCCAGGCGCGGGCACGCATGCGCCAGGCCGACGGCGGCGAGGAGCTGGTCGCGCTGATGACGGCGACCCTCGCCTCGGTGCGCGGGCGCAGCGACGTCGTCGACTAGCGCTCCGGTCCGCCGGGCCACCAGCGCGGCTCGTCGTGCCCGGCCGGAACGGGCCCGTGCCGCCAGACCGGGGAGCCAGGAGGTGCCACGGTGGTCACCGGTCCACCCGGTGCCGGCAGGTCGACGAGGTAGGGCGTGGCGTCGTCGACGTCCCCGGTCGCGGGTCCGCCCGTGCCGCTGCCGGCGAGCAGCCAGTGGGCCGTCTGCGCCAGCGACAGCTCGGCGTGCCAGGCGCCGCCTTCCTCCTGCCGGCGGGCGAGCCCGCGCAGCGCGGCTGCGGCCGCCAGGTGGCCGGTGGCGTGGTCCAGGGCCTGGGCGGGCAGGACACCGGGCGCCTCCCCGGTCGCGTACCGCAGGGCGATGCCCGTCGCCGCCTGGACGAGGGAGTCGAACCCGCGCCGCTGCCGCCAGGGACCGGCCTGCCCCCAGGCGCTGAGCCGCACGACGACGAGGTGGGGGTGGCGCTCGGCGAGCGCAGCCGGGGCGAGGCCGAACCGGTCGAGCGCGCCGGGTCGATGCCCCTGGACGACGACGTCGGCCGCGCCCAGCAGCTCCTCGAGGGTGGTCCGGCCGCTGCGCTCGCCGAAGTCGAGGACGGCGTGCCGCTTCCCCGGGCCCGTGTCGAGGAGGGTGCCCGGGTCCTCGGGCAGCCGGGGGCTGTCGATGCGGAGCACGTCGGCGCCGTGCGAGGCGAGGGTGCGGGTGGCGACCGGCCCGGCGATGACCCGGGTCAGGTCGAGGACGCGCAGGCCGGGCAGCGAGGCGCGGACGGCGGGCCCTCCGGCGACCCGGTCCAGCGAGAGCAGGGGCAGTCCGGCGACGGCCCGGCCCTGCGGGTGCTCGGCCCACTCCTGCGGGGCGCGGACCGCGGCCGCCGCGCCCCCTGCCGCCACGACCGCCGTCTCCAGGGCCTCGGCGTCCGCGGCCGTCGCGGCGGCGCCGGGGTCCTCCCCGAGGACCGCCACGGCGGCGCGACGGTGGTGGGGATAGTTCGCGTGCAGCCGGAGCCAGCCGTCCCGGGTGCGCCAGAAGCGGGAGAGCTCCGCGAATCCCGGGCCGACCGGTCGACCGCCCTGGCGCACGTAGCGCTCGCTGCGGAACGCGACGCCGACGTGACGGGCGTCGAGGTCAATCGGGGCGGACCGGCCGGTGAGGTCCCGCGCGGCCGTGAGCTGAGCCAGGACGGCGCCGATCGCCAGGTCGTCGACGTCGAGCGGCCCGCCCAGACCGGTCCATCCGGTCACCCGGTACGCGTCGGGCCCCGGCGGGCTGCCGCCCAGGGCCTGCCACGCGGTCTCGAACAGCGCGGAGGACCGGGGGGCCGGCTCACCCCGCCGTCTGGCCGCCATGGTCCGACTCTCGCTGATCGGGGCATCGGTGAACAGCGATCGGCGGCCATCGATCGACGACTTCGTGCCAGGGGACCGCGCGTGGCGGGGCGGACGATCCGCACCGCGTCACGCGGGCGACGCGTCGTCCCCTGCGAGCATGCGGTCGATCGTCTCGATCCACGCCGCGCGCACGACCGGGGGCCGCCCCTCGACCACCTCGGTCAGGCGGGCGAGCGTTCCCGGACCGTCGCCGACGACGGTGTCGAAGCCGAGCCGGACGAGCAGATCGGCGATCTCGTCGGGGTCGAGACCCGCGGCGAGCAGCGGCTCGATGACCCAGTACTGCTGTTCCGGCGCGATCGACCCCACGCACGCCCTTCCCCGGAGGGGCGGCCGGTAGATGCAGGGACATGGGCACATGTCGGCTCGTCGACTTCTCGGCAGGTCGACATGTGCCCGGTCGCTCAGAAGGGTGGGTCGTCGTCGGGTTCGGCCGGTTCGGGTGGTGGTCGACGGCGGTGCAGCCAGGGCCGGGTGGTCCGCGTGATGCCGGCCGGGCTGATGACGTGCAGGGTGCCGTCGGGCTCCATGGCGAACAGCCAGCCCTTGAACAGGGTCTTGAGCCGGTGGTGGGTGCGGCACAGGCAGCACAGGTTCGTGCAGGTGGTCCGCCCACCCTGGGCGTGCGGGACGACGTGGTCGTGGTCGGCCCAGCCCGCCCGCCGCCGGCAGAACGGGTGCCGGCAGCCGCGGTCGCGGGTGCCGAGGAACCGGCGCTGCGCGGCGGTGGCCCGGTAGGCGTCGGTGTCCGGGGGCAGGTCGGCGCCCTCGCCGGCGCGGACCTTCCGCTGCAGCTCGCCCAGGGTCAAGGTGGCGACCAGCACGCCGTCGGCGTCGGTGATCGCGAAGGCCATCTCCCCGCCGTCGGGGGTGGTGAGGCCGAGGGCGCCGATGCGGCGCAGCAGGTCGCGCAGCTGCGCCGGGGTGATCGCGTGCCCGTTGACGTCCGCCGGCCGGCTGCTCGTCCCCTCCAGTGACTCCAGCGCTGCAGTGACCATCAGGCACGCGCGGGCGCCGGCCGCGCCGGGCAGCGCGGCGCCGCGCAGCAGCAGGGAGTAGATCTCGTTGCGGATAAGCCCGATCGGCCGCGCATCGCCGTCGGCCTTGGCCATGCCGGCCACGGTGTCGAGGAAGTTCCAGCCCTCGGCGGCCTCGTCGGCCGGCAGCTCCGCCCCGAGGGTGGCCCGCCCGTCCGGACCGGGCTCGAGGAACACGTCCGCGCTCTCCTCGGCGAGCTTGCGGTTCTCGTCGGCCGAGTCGGGGTCGAGCTCGAGCAGCACCCCTCGGATCCGCTTCTCCAGCCCCGTGAACGACAGTTCGCCCGCCTCCGGCAGCACGATGGCCTCGACCCGCCGGGCCAGCGCCGGATCGGTGAAGGCGAGGACGTCGGCGAAGATCTGCCCGCGCCGCTCGTCCAGCTCCCCGGCGGCCAGCGCCGCGAACACCGCCGGCAGCGAGTCGCGCCAGGAGAACGCCCGCCGCGCCCGGTGCAGCGCGGTGCCGTGCCCCACCCCCAGCGTGTGCGCGAGCTCGTGCGGGAACGACTCGCTGACACCCGGCAAGGCCGGGTCGGAGCGTCGCCGCCAGCGCTCGCTGCGCGCTCCGGGCGTGCCCGGAACCGGATCGGCGTCATCCGGGGTGAGTGCGGCCAGGTGCAGGATGAACTCGGCCTCCTCGGCGGCCAGCCGTGCCCGTTGCCGCTGCAGGTCCTGCAGGCGCAGCGAGGCCGCCTGCTTGGACAGCCGCCGCAACGGGTTGCCGTGCGGGCGCCACACCATGTCGATGACGACCCCCTCCCGAGGGGGCGCGGCAGCGACGGTGGCCATGACGCCAAGCTAGGCACGGGGTACGACAGTTCCGGGCCGCTGACCAGCAGAGATCAGGCGGGTGGCAGCAGACCTGCCCGCGCCTTCGCGACCAGCGCGGTCCGCACCGCGTCGTCCACCCGCTCGGCGAACGCCGGGTCCGCGGCGTCCTGAGCCAGCACGGCGTCGACCATCTCCGGCAGCACCGTCGCCGTCACGGTGAGCACGAGCGTGCCGCCCGCCGCCAGGAACCGCACCGCGCGGTCGCCGGGCGGGACGTCGCGGACGGCCGCCGCGTTGCCCACGTCGTCGGTGATGACCACCCCGTCGAACCGGACCTCGCCGCGCAGCACCTCGTCGATCACGACGGGGGAGAAGACCGCCGGGGCCGACGGGTCGATCAACGCGTAGGTCGCCGACGACATCATCACGAACGGGTGCGCGCGGTCGCGGGCCAGCACGCCGAACGCGGCCACCTGGTCGCCGTCCCGGGGTGTGGAGTCGTCGACCACCCCGGCCGTCGTGTCCGTGTTGCCGGTGACCGTCCCGAGGCCCGGGAAGTGCTTGAGGGTGGCGGTCACGTCGTGGGCGGCGAGCCCGTCGACGACGGTGCGGGCGGCGGCGACCACCTCGGCCGCGGTGTCGCCGTACTGGCGGTCGAAGACGCCGATGGGCGGGTTCGACGCCGCGGTCCCGGCCGGGACGACGTCCGCCACCGGTGCCAGGTCGAGGTTCACCCCCGCCGCGGCCAGCGACGCACCCATGCCGTCCGCGAGCGAGGACAGCTCCGCCGGCGGCAGCGAGCCCTGGTCGAGCGCCGACGGGAGCGGGCCGAACCCCGGCCCGGACAGGCTCTGCACCTGCCCGCCCTCCTGGTCGGCGGCGATCCACGGCCGGATCCCGCCCGGAGCCGCCGCCGTCCACCCGCCGGTCACCGCCGCGATGTCCGAGGCCGACGCCGACGACCGGCCCTGCAGGAACACCCCGCCCACCCCCTGGGCGACGAGCGCGTCACCGGCCGACAGGCCGGACAGCGGGACCCCGACGACGAAGAGCTGGGCCACCTCCGCGCGGCGGTCCATCGCCTCCAGCGCCGCGGTCACCTCTTGCGGCAGCGCGTCCGGCGGCGGGGTCGGCGCGGCGGACGACGAGGACGTCGTCGTCGCGGCCGGCGGCGACGGGGTCGAGGACGACGAGCACCCGGCGAGCGCCAGCACCGCCAGCGCCGCCGCGGCGGCCCGGCGCAGGATCCGGCTCAGCGCCGGTCCCGGCGCAGCGGGTGGTCCCCGGGGACCTCGACGAGCGCGATCCGGACGCCGTCCGGGTCGGCCACCCAGGCCTCGACGAGGCCCCACGGCTCCGTGCGCGGCTCGCGCAGGACCGGCACGCCGGCCGCCGCCAGCCGCGCCACCTCGCCGGCGACGTCGCGGACCTGGAACCACAGCGCGACGCCGCCGACCGGACCGGAGGAGCCGCCGGACACCTCGAGCAGCCCGTTGCCGGCGAAGAAGACCAGACCCGGCGCCTCCGGCGGGCCGAACTCGCGGAACACGGCCAGCCCGAGGACGTCGCGGTAGAACGCCTGGGTGCGCGCGAGGTCGGCCGGGTGGAGGAGCACCCGGCTGCTCAGCACCTCCATGAGGCCATCCTCGCGCACGCCTGACAGGGTGGGCGCGTGACGGTCGACGACCTGCTCGAGGCCAGCCGCGACGGCGTGCGCCGGTACGCGCCGCGCGAGCTGGTCGATGCGGCGGCCCGGGGCACGCTCGTCGTGGACACCCGCACCGACGCCCAGCGCCGCCGGCAGGGCGAGCTGCCGCGCGACCTGCTGCCCGGCGTCCTCGTCATCGACCGCACCGTGCTCGAGTGGCGGCTCGACCCGAAGAGCGAGGCGTGCATCCCGGAGGCTTCCAGCCACGACCTCGAGGTCGTCGTCGTGTGCCGGCAGGGCTACAGCTCCAGCCTCGCCGCCGCGTCGCTGCGGGCGCTCGGGCTGAGCCGCGCCACCGACCTGGTCGGCGGCGTCGAGGCGTGGCTGGCCGCCGGGCTGCCGACCGACGACGGACCGGCCGACGTCCGGGAGTAGAGGGGGAGAGGCATGACCGAGCAGCAGCGCCCGGAGGAACCCGGCTTCGTCGGCCGGTCGATCGAGGAGTTCGTGCACCAGCTGCGCGCCTTCTCCGACCGGGCGCGCACCCTGGCCGGCGGCGCCGTCCCCTCGGGGTTCAGCCTGCCCCGGCTGCCCAGCCCGCCGGGCGCGATGTCGGCCGCGCAGCTCAAGGCGGTGGCCGATTCGGTCAAGGCGCAGCGCCAGCAGCTGCAGGCGATGACCGCCCAGCTCCAGGCGTTCGACCAGCAGCTCGCGGTCTTCGAACGCGTGCTCGAGCCGCTCGTCGAGTGGAGCTCGACCTGGGCGCGGCTGGAGGAGGGCGTGGCCTCCCTGGTCCGCCGCGACAGCGCGCACGACGAGCGCCGCCCCGCCGGGGAGGCGTAGCACCCCCGCTGGCCTGCACACTTCCCGGTGACCGAGCCGGCCCGGCGGAGGAGACGGCGCAGGATCATCTCCGTGATCTCCGGCTTCTGCTGGGAGCCAACCAGCGGGCGGCCGCCGGGGCCATCGGAGCGGACCCGTGGAGCTGGGCCGAGATGGCCGCCGCGTGGGCCGCTTCGCCGTGCTCATGCGCGGCGCACCGGGCGGCCGGGGGAGCAGGCAGCGCGCCGTCACCGACCGGGTGCTGGCCTCCGGCGAGCTGCCTCCCGGCGACGACCCCGCGGCCTGGCGGGCCGGCTGCGGCACGAGCGCCGGCAGCCGGCCCAGGCGCGCTGAGTCGTCGCCAGCTCCTCGGTGCTCGCCGCTGCACTGGTCGGCATTGCGGCAGTCCGGGGCAACGACGGCTCACCTGCCGTGTGGAGGGTGGCAGCGGTCATCGTCGTGCTCGGCGCGGTCGGGTTCCGGTGGCTCAGCGCCCGGCGAGCGCGGGCGAACCGGATCTTCACACGCCTACCGGCCTAGCAGTTGTCCAGGGATCGGGGGCAGCCCGCGATCTCCTGTGTCTTGCGTTTCCGGCAGCCGTCCGTCGCCACGTCGAGGCCCGGGGCATGATCGTGGGTGGCACGAGGCCCAGACAGGCATGCGCCTCCTGTCCGCCCCGGAGGGAGACGCCGGTGGAGTTCCGCAAGGCGAAGGTCGTCAGCCTCAAGGCGCATCCGGTCCTGAACGAGAAGTGGCTCCAGGGTCTCCTCGCCGACGACCCGAGCCTGCTCGGCCTCGGCGACAATCTCATCCTCAAGGATGCCGAACGCCGCCAGCCCCGTGCCGGACGCCTGGATCTGCTGTTCTACGACCCGGAAGCAACCACCCGCTACGAGGTCGAGGTGCAACTCGGGCCGACCGACGAGGCGCACATCATCCGCACGATCGAGTACTGGGACTTGGAGCGGTCCCGGTATCCGCAGTACGAGCACGTCGCCGTGCTGGTCGCCGAGGATGTGACCAGCCGCTTCCTCAACGTCATCTCGCTGTTCAACAAGGCCATCCCGATCGTCGCTGTCCAGATGCGGGCACTGGAGATCGGCGACGGTGTTGTAACCCTAAGCGCGACCACCGTGCTCGATCTCGCCCGGCTGGGAACCGACGAGGAGGACGACGCTGGCCAGGCCACTGACCGCACGTACTGGACGGACAAGGGCTCCCCGGCGACCGTGGCTCTAGCTGACGAGATGCTCGGGATCGTCAATGACGTCACTGGCCGCGGCTTGGGCCTCAAGTACAACAAGTTCTACGTCGGGCTGGCCAAGGACGGGATCCCCGACAACTTCGTCGTCTTTCGTCCCAGGAAGAGGCACATCCTCGCTGAGTTCAAGGTCAAGCAGACCGATGAGGTCAGCGCACTGGTGGAGGGCGCCGGCATCGAGGACTACTCCTATACCAGCCGGAACGGGAACCTGGTCATCTCCCTGGACAACAAGGCGGCCGTGGCCAAGCATCGCGCCCTGATCACCGACCTGATCCGACGAGCCAGTGGTACCCCTGCGCCGACAGAGGACTGACGCGCAGATCGGCTCGCCTCTCGCCCAGAGGACCGCACACTCCTAGCCAGCCGCGGTGCCTCGCGGGACCTCGACGTGCGGGCGGCTCTGCCACAGCGCCCACTCGGCGCTGATGTCGCCGGCCGCGCGCAGCAGCCGCGGCAGGTGCTCGCCGAGCAGCCGTTCGACCGACGTCTCGGCGGCGTGCACGGTCACGTTCATCGCCGCCCGGACGGCGCCGTCGCGGTCGCGCACCGGCACCGCCACCGAGCGCACGCCCGGGGCGAGCTCCTCGTCGGCCAGCGCCCAGCCGCGCGCCCGCACCTCGGTGAGCTCGGCCTGCAGCTCCTCCGCCGTCCGCCCGATGTACGGCGGCAGGCCGGCCCGGCTCGGCTCCGCCAGCGCGGCCGCCAGCTCGCCCGGCGCCAGCGCGGCCAGCAGCACCTTGCCCTGCGAGGTCTGCTGCGCCGGGAAGCGGGTGCCGATGTCGACCCGCAGCGCGATCAGCTTCGGCACCGACACCCGCGCCACGTACACGATGTCCGACCCGTCGAGCTGGGCCATGGACGACGACTCGCCGGTCTCCGCCACCAGCCGCTCCATGTGCGGCCGCGCGATGTCCCACAACCCCAGCGCGCCGACGTAGGCCATGCCGAGGGTGAGCACCTTCGGCGTCAGCTCGAAACCGGCCGCGGTCGAGCGGACGAACCCCAGCTCCTCGAGGGTGAGCAGCAGCCGCCGCGCGGTCGGCCGGGCCAGCCCGGCCGCCGTCGCGACCTCGGTGAGCGACATCGTCCGGTGCGCGGCGTCGAAGCAGGCCAGGACGTCGAGACCGCGCGCCAGCGCCTCCACGAAGTCCGGGCCCGCTCCGCGCCCTGCCATGGTTCCGCGTCCTTCCACCGGCGAGATCGGCGATCTCGCGCACCTTGAGAGCCGAAGACGTGCGAGACCGCCGATCTCGCCGGTCGGTGCCGCGTCGACTAGCGGCCCAGCACCCGCTCCTCGCCGCCGGCCCGCTTCGACTCGTCCTTGAAGTCGGTGTACTGGTACGGGTTCTCCAGGATCGACTGCTCCGCCTCGGGCATCTCCGGGAACATCCCGGCCTGCCAGACGTCCTCGCCGCACTCGGCCTTGAGGTAGTCGATGGTGTTCTCGATCTCGGTGCGCACGGCACCCAGGTCGACGCCGACCAGCTTGCCCTCGGCCTTCACGACCTTGCCGTCGACGACGACGGTGTGGACGTCGCCGCGCTGCGCCTGGAACGCCACGTGGCCCAGCGGGTTGAGCAGCGGGAAGGACACCGGCGAGTTCTCGTTCTTGATCAGGACGACGTCGGCCTTCTTGCCGGCCTCGAGGCTGCCCAGGTCGGCGTCGCGGCCGATCGTGTGCGCCCCGCCCTGGGTGCACCACTCCACGACCTGCTGGGCGCGCAGCCGCAGCTGGGTGATCGTCTCGCCCTTGAGGTGCGCCTCCAGGTGCTCCGACATGCGGTCGGCGTTGAGCGTCGAGCGCATGGCCGAGAACATGTCGCCGCTCCACCACACGCTGGTGTCCATCGACAGCGACACCGGGATGCCGTACTGCAGCACCTGCTCGGTGGGCGCGTGCCCCTGCCCGGCGCTGCACTCTGACTCGGTGGCGATCGAGATCGACCCGCCGGTGGCGGCGATCCGCTGGTAGGAGTCGCGGGTCAGCGTGGCCGCGTGCACGTAGGTCGTCTCCGGCGTCATGAACCCGCCGTCGTACATCTGCTGGATGCCGGTGTCGCTGGTCGCGCCCCACACCCCGGCGTGCGTGGTCACCGGCAGCCCGAGCTCGCGGGCCACCTCGAACGCCGCCTTCTCGGGGAAGGCCGGGTCGCCGGTGACGTCGAAGGCCAGCTGCACGCCCATCATGTCGTCGCGCGCGTCGCGCAGCCGCTCGAGGAACGAGCGGACGGCGGGGTCGGCCGACCACTCCCACGGCCCGGCCTGGATGTTGCCGTAGGCCAGGACGAACCGGCCGGGCACCGAGCGCAGCGCGTCGAGGGCGGCCTCGGCGTGGTCGACGGACTGCAGGTTGTGCGACCAGTCGACGGTCGTGGTCACGCCGGCGTCGAGGGACTCGATGGCCGCCAGCCGGTTGCCGGCGGCGATGTCCTGCGGGCGGAACTTCTTGCCGTGCTCGAGGTAGTACCAGACGAAGTACTGGGTGAGCGTCCAGTCGGCGCCGTAGCCGCGCATCGCGGTCTGCCACATGTGCCGGTGCGTGTCGATCATGCCCGGCATGACGATGCCGCCCCGGGCGTCGATCTCCTGGGTCCCCTGCGGCACCTCGAGGTCCGGGCCGACCGCCTCGATGCGGTCGCCGACCACCAGGACGTCGGCCTCGTCCAGGACGGTGCACGACCCGTCCATGGTGAGGACGGTGCCGCCCCGGAACACCAGGGCCGCGGGTTCGGACGAGCTCATTCTGGGCCTCCTCGACGTCGTCGTCTGTCTCGGACGGCTGTCCGTCAAGCGGTCGGCAGTCCTCGCGGCCACCCTGCTGTGACCGTGCGCACATGTCAAGCGCGGAATGCGGGAGAATGGCCCGCGACCAGCCGTGATAGCGGGACGACGTCGTCCCGCTTGACACCCCGGGGACGGCGACGAAGACTGCGAGCGGAGGCGGACGGCTGTCCGCACAGCGGTCACCAGGGAGGCACACGGACCGATGAGCTCAGCACCCGCGGCGGCCGACGGTCCGCTGGCCGGCCTGCTCGTCGCCGACTTCTCCCGGATCCTGGCCGGCCCGTACGCCACGATGCTGCTGGCCGACCTGGGCGCCGAGGTGGTCAAGGTCGAGGGTCCGCGCGGCGACGACACCCGCACCTGGCAGCCCCCGGTCCGGTCCAGCGTCTCCACCTACTACCTGGGCGTCAACCGCAACAAGCGCTCCGTCGCCCTCGACCTCAAGGACCCGGGCGACGTCGAGCTCGCGCAGGAGCTGGCCCGGCGCGCCGACGTCCTGGTCGAGAACTTCAAGCCCGGCGGCCTGGCCCGCTTCGGCCTGGACTACGACACCGTCGCCGCGACCAACCCTGGCGTCGTCTACGCCTCGATCACCGGGTTCGGCAGCCAGCCCGGCGGCGCCGAGCTGCCCGGCTACGACCTGATCGTGCAGGCCATCTCCGGGCTGATGAGCCTCACCGGCCCGCCGGACGGCGAGCCGTACCGCGCCGGCGTCGCCGTCTTCGACGTCATGGCCGGGCTGCACGCGACGATCGGCGTGCTGGCCGCGCTCAACCGGCGGCACGAGACCGGCACCGGCCAGCACGTCGAGGTCAACCTGCTCGCCTCGGCGATGTCCGGCCTGGTCAACCAGACCAGCGCGTTCGTCGCCGGCGGTGTCGTCCCGTTCCGGATGGGCAACAGCCACCCGAGCCTGTTCCCCTACGAGCCGCTGCCCTGCGCCGACGGCGAGCTGATCGTCACCGCCGGCAACGACGGCCAGTTCCACAAGCTGTGCGAGGTGCTCGGCGTCCCCGAGCTGGTCGACGACCCGCGGTTCGCGCACAACGAGGACCGCACCGCCAACCGCGACGCGCTGCGCCCGCTGCTGGTCGAGCGGCTGCGCACCCGCGGCAAGCTGGACTGGTTCCGCGACATCATCGCCGCCGGAGTGCCCTGCGGGCCGATCAACACCGTCGACCAGGGGGTCGCCTTCGCCGAGGAGGTCGGGCTCGAGCCGGTGGTCACCGTGGGCGAGGGGGACGCCGCCGTGCCGTCCGTCCGCAACCCGATCCGGTTCTCCGACACCCCGCCCGGCTACCGGCTGCCGCCGCCGGCCGTCGACGAGCACGGCGCGGAGATCCGCACGTGGCTGGAGGAGGGCCGTGGCTGACGAGAGGCCGGTCTACCCGACGGCGCTGGGCGCCTCGAGCCTGCACGACATCACCCTGCTCGGGCGCAGCCTCGCCGACGACGTCATGGGGGAGGTGGGCTTCGGCGAGCTGGCGTTCTGGCTGGCCACCCAGCGCCGCCCGGCGCCGGGGGAGACCCGCGTGTTCGAGGCGGTGCTGGCCGCGCTGGCCGACCACGGGTTCACCCCGACGGCGATCGTCACCCGGCTGACCCACCTGTCGGCGCCGGACTCGGTGCAGGGTGCCCTCGCCGCCGGCCTGCTCGGCGGCGGGTCCCGCTTCCTCGGCGTTACCGAGGACTGCGGCCGGTTCCTGCACGACGTCCTGCAGCAGGCCGGCGAGCTGCCCACGGACGACGCCGGCTGGGACGCCCTGGCGCTGGAGACGGTGACCGCCCAGCGGGCCGCGAGGCGGTTCGTGCCCGGCCTCGGCCACCACGTGCACAAGGAGGGCGACCCGCGCACCCCGCGGCTTTTCGCGATCGCCGCGGAGGAGGGCCTCTACGGCCCGCACCTGTCGCTGTTCGCCGCGATCGGCCGGGTGCACCCGCAGGTGCTGGGCAAGACGTTGCCGCTCAACGGCGCCGGCGTCTGCGGCGCCGCCCTCGCCGACCTCGGCCTGCCGCTCGAACTGCTGCGCGGCTTCGCCCTGCTGGCCCGCACCGCCGGGCTGATCGGCCAGCTCGCCGAGGAGCTGCGGCACCCGGTGGCCAACGAGATCTTCCTGTCGGTGGACCTGAACAACCGCTCCGTGGCCCCCGACCCGTACGTTCCCCCGGACACCGCGAGCTGAGAGGAGCCCCCGCGTGCGCGCAGCCGTCGTCCGCACCCTCGGCTCGCCCCCCGAGCACGGCGAGCACCCCGACCCCCGCCCGGGGCAGGGGCAGGCCCTGGTCCGCGTGACCGCCGCGCCGGTGGTCCCGCTCGACCTGCTCTGCGCCGGCGGCGCCTCCTACTTCGGGCAGCCGCCGGTGCCCTACGTGCCCGGTGTCCAGGGCGTCGGGGTGGTGGAGGGCTCCGCCGTCCTGCCCGAGGGCACGCGGGTCTTCTTCGCCACCCAGGCCGGCATGGCGCCCGGCGACGGCAGCATGGCCGAGCGCTGCGTCGTCCGGGACGCCGACGTCGTGCCGCTCGCACCCGAGGTGCCCGACGAGGTCGCCGCCGCGGTGGGCCTCTCCGGCGTCGCCGCGTGGATGGCGCTCACCTGGCGCGCGCAGCTCGAGCCGGGGGAGCGGGTGCTCGTGCTCGGCGGGGGCGGCGCGGTCGGGCAGGCGGCCATCGGTGCCGCGCGGGTGCTCGGCGCCGGCCGGGTCGTCGCCGTCGTCCGCGACGACGCCGCCGAGGCGCGCGCCCGCGCCGCCGGCGCCCAGGAGGTCGTGCGGCTGACCGCCGACGTCGACGTCCTCACCGAGCGGCTGACCGGGGCGCTGGACGGCACCGTCGACGTCGTGGTCGACCCGGTGTTCGGGCCGGCGGCGACCGCCGCCGTCCGGGTGCTCGCCCCCTGCGGCCGGCTGGTCAACATCGGCGGCGCGATGGGGGACACCGCCGAGTTCTCCTCCGCCGTGCTGCGGTCGAGGACGATCAGCGTCCTCGGCTACACCAACAACGCCATCACCGTCGAGCAGCGCCGCGAAGCGCTGACCGCCGTCACCACCCACGCCGCGGCCGGCCGGCTGACCGTCGCGGCGGAACAGCTCCCGCTTCCCGACGTCGGCGAGGCCTGGCGGCGCCAGGCCACCGGCGGCGCCGGCGTCCGGTTCGTCCTCATCCCGTGAACACCGCCCAGGAGGCAGCCGTGCAGCTCGTCACCGAGGAGAACATCACCGACCTCGCCGCCCAGCGCTGGGGCACCGCGCACGACCCGCGGACGGCGGAGCTCCTGACCGCGCTGGTGCGCCACCTGCACGCCTTCGCCCGCGAGGTCCGGCTCACCGAGGCGGAGTGGATGGCCGCCATCCAGTGGCTCAACCGCACCGGGCAGATCAGCAACGAGAAGCGCGAGGAGTTCATCCTCGCCTCCGACGTCCTCGGGCTGTCGATGCTCGTCGTCCAGATGAACCACCGGCTCGACCCGCGGGCGACGCCGGCCACCGTGCTCGGGCCGTTCCACATCGAGGGCTCGCCCGAGCTCGGCTTCGGCGAGGACATGTCGCAGGGCCTGCCCGGCACGCCGCTGTACCTGCACGGCCAGGTGCGCGACCTCGACGGCAACCCCGTGCCGAACGCCGTCCTCGACATCTGGCAGGCCGACAACGAGGGCCTCTACGAGTCGCAGCACGCCGACGTCGACGAGGCGCGGCTGCGCGCGAAGTACACCAGCCGCGAGGACGGCACCTACTGCGTGCGCACCGTGGCGCCGCTGGGCTACACGATCCCCATGGACGGCCCGGTCGGGGAGCTGATCTCCAAGACCGACATCAGCCACTTCCGCCCCGCCCACGTGCACTTCCTGCTCAACGTGCCGGGGTACGAGCCGCTGATCACGCACCTGTTCGAGGAGGGCGCCGACTACCTCGACAGCGACGTCGTCTTCGGAGTCAAGGCCGAGCTCGTGGTCAAGTACGAGGAGCGCGAACCCGGCGAGACGCCGGACGGTGGCACCATCGACCAGCGCTGGTACGAGGCGCGGTACGACTTCGTGCTGCAGCCGGCCTGACCGACCCAGCGCAGCCGTCCCCCGCGCGATCGGGAACGATGGAGCGCGGGGGACCGATCTGGGGGAGTGGGAGACGGTGGGCAGACACCGGGCACCGGACAGCGACGCGTCCGAGTTCGAGGCGGCGACCAGCGCCGTCCCCGACGTCACCGGCGACTACGTCGTCGACGTTCAGCACACCCGCATCGGCATCCGGGCGCGGCACGCCATGGTGACGACGGTGCGCGGGTCGTTCTCCGACTTCGAGGGCGCCGCGCACCTGGACTACGAGGACCCCTCGGCCAGCGCCGTGGCGCTGCGCATCCGGACGGCGACGGTCGACACCGGCGTGGCCGACCGCGACGCCCACCTGCGCTCGCCGGACTTCCTCGACGTGGAGCGCTACCCGGAGATCACCTTCGAGTCCACCGCGGTCGAGGAGATCGACGACGACCTCTACCGGGTCACCGGCGACCTGACCATCAAGGACGTCACCCGGCCGGTCACGGTCGACTTCGCGCTCACCGGCTCCGCGCTGGACCCGTGGGGCAACCTGCGGGTCGGCTTCGAGGGCGCGCTGGCGATCAAGCGCAGCGACTGGGGGCTGACCTGGAACACCGCGCTCGACACCGGCGGGGTGCTGGTGAGCGACCGCATCCAGATCGAGTTCGACGTCTCCGCGATCCGCACGGACAAGCCCGCCGGCTGACGTCCGCGGCCACGATCAGCTGACCTGGTCGTGACCCTTCCTCCCCCGCGGTGGGACGTGGGGGAGGAGCCCTTCCGGTGGGGGAGGACGGCTCGCGCCCCGGAACTGTCGTACGCCGGCGGCACACTCGACCGCCGGTGCCGGACCACGGCGCCGACGGACGAGGGGGGCTCGGAGGACGGTGTCGGAACAGGCCGACCCACGGTGGACGACGACCGGCTGGGGCTTCGGCGTCACGTCGCAGGACCAGGCGTTCCGCGCGATCACGCGCATCGTCTCGCTGGCCGCCGGTCGCCGGTACGTCTGGCGGGGGTGCAGCGACCGTTCGGTCCGGGTCCGGTCGTCGTTGCTGCACGGCCTGGTCATCGACGAGGCCGAGCCGCTGCCGACCGAGCTGGAGCTGCGCCGGCACGAGCTGGCCGTCCTCCGCGAGGCGCGGGGGTGGGGGCTGGGCGCGCAGGCCTCCGACCTCTCCCTGCTCGTCGACCTGCAGCAGCACGGGGTGCCGACCCGGCTGGTGGAGGTCACCCACAACCCGATGACGGCGCTGTGGTTCGCGGTCGAGCGCGGCGACGAGGCGGGCGTCCTGCTCGCCTTCGACGTCACCGAGTTCCCGACCTACGAGACGCCCGACCCGCCCGCCGCGCCCGACTGGTCGCTCCGGCACGCGCTGGCGGTGTCGGCCAAGACCGGGTCCCCGTTCCTCGTGCGCCCGACGCGGCCGACCCCCCGCCTGCAGGCGCGGGAGGGCCTCTTCCTCTCCGGCGCGGTCCCGCTGGGGCCCTCGCCCGCCGGCGTCGACGGCCTGCCGCTGCCGGCCGCCGGCCCGCCCGGGCGGGACCGGCTGGCCAAGCTGTTCGCCCCGGAGGAGCGCGGCGCGGGCCGGCCCACGCGGCTGCCGTTCTGCGCGCTGGTCGTCCCCGGGCGCATGAAGAAGGCGATCCGCGAGCACCTGAACGCGCTCAACCGGCGGCGCAGCACGATCTACCCCGACGTCGCCGGCTTCCGCGACGCCCTGCGCGAGGACGCCGTCCCGCTGCACCCGCTGCCCGACGTCGTCCCGGCGCACGACGACGTCGACGCCGCCGGCTGAGCGCTAGGCGGGCGCGGTGAGGTGGCGCGGGTTGGCCACCCGCAGCCGGCCGCGGACGCCGCCGCGCACCGCGTCCAGCACGGCCGGGTCGCCGTCGTCCAGGGAGCGGTCGCCGATGCCGCGGGCGAGCGCCTCGTCGTCGGCGCAACCCAGCCGGTCCAGCCGCGCCCGGTGCGCGGCCCGCGCCGCCGGCCCGAGCAGCAGCTCCCGGCGCACGGTGGCCAGCACGTTCCCGGCCACCCGCGCGTGGAACGCCACCCGCCCCTCGGTGCCCGGCTGCACGTCCGCGGCGAGGAAGTGCGCCACGGCCTCCACCAGCTCGGCGGCGGTCGGCCGGCCGAACAGCTCCGGGTCGTCGGCCGCCGGCTCGGCCGGGAGCGACGCGTCGGGCGCGTCCAGCCCCAGCGCGAGCAGCACGTCGAACTCCTGCTCGGCGGCGCGCCGGCCGATCGCCGCCAGCTCCACCGACGGCTCGGCGCCGGACAGGTGCCGGTCGGCCATCACGCCGGTCATCAGGCCCCAGCGGACCGTGCCGTACAGCTCCCACCAGTGCAGCTGCGCCTCGGTCGGCCGCCAGCCGGCGATCGCGGCGTAGCCGTCGAGCAGCTCGGCCCGCGACCCCACGCCACCGGCCGGCCGCGGCGAGCCGAAGCGCCACACCTTGGCGCAGAGCCAGCCGAGGTCGGCCACCGGGTCGCCGCGGTGCACCAGCTCCCAGTCGAGCACCGCGCGCACCCCGTCGGGGCCGAGCATCAGGTTGCCCATGCGGAAGTCGCCGTGCACGAGCACCTCGCCCGCGGGCACGGGGCGGGCGGCGGCCAGCCGGCGCAGGCCGAGGGCCAGCCCCGGCGGCGGCACCCGGCCGTCGGCGAGGTACGCCGTCCGCAGCTCCTCGAGCGGGTCGCCGGTCGGCGCGACGTCGGGCACCTCGGCGAGCGGGACCGAGTGCAGCCGCGCCAGCAGCCCGCCCAGCTCCGCGGCGAGGCCGGGCCGGGCGACCGCCGGGTCGCGGAGGACGCGCCGGGGGATGGTCTCGCCGTCCACGTGGGCCATGAGCAGGTAGGGCCGGCCGTCCAGCTCACCGGTGCGCACCACCTCGGGCACCGGGACGCCGGCCCGCGCCGCCGCCGTCATCGCCTGCGCCTCGACCGCCAGGTCGACCCCGCCGGTGCCGGCGCCGCTGCGCAGCACCAGCGCGCGACCGCCCGCGGTGAGCGCCCACGTCTCCCGGCTCGCCCCGCCGGAGAGCCGGGTCAGCCCCTCGACCGGGGTGCCGAGCTCGGCCGCGAGGTCGTCGGGGGTCACGTGAGGTAGCCGAACAGCTGGCCGGCCACCCGGCGCATCTGGATCTCCTCCGATCCCTCGGTGATCCGGTACCGGCGGTGGTGGCGGTAGATGTGCTCGAACGGCAGATGCCGGCTGTAGCCCATGCCGCCGTGCACCTGCATCGCCCGGTCGGCGGCGTCGCAGACCAGCCGGTTGCCGCGGTAGTTGCACATCGACACCCGGTGGCCGATCGGCACCGCCGGCTCCCCGCGCGCGGTCAGCTCGTCGAGCTCGACCGCGGTCTTGCGGATCAGCGTGCGCACCAGCTCGGCCTCGGTCGCCAGCTCCACCAGCGGGAACTGGATCGCCTGCCGCTCGGCCAGCGGCTTGCCGAAGGTGATCCGCTCCCTGGCGTAGCGCACCGACTCGTCGATGCAGTACTGCGCCGCGCCGACGCCCGAGGCGGCCTGCCGGATGCGGTTCTCGTGCAGGAAGGTCTGCGCCACCGCCAGCCCCTCGCCCTCGGCGCCGAGGACCGCCGCGTCGGGCACCCGGACGTCGGTGAGCGTCACCTCGCCGTGGTCGCTGGGCATGTTGAACGTCCACCAGAAGAACGGGACGTCGAAGCCGGGGGAGTCGGTGGGCACGACGAACGCGGTGATGCCGCTGGGGTGCCCGGGCTCGCCGGAGGTGCGGGCGAAGACGACGTCGTGGGTGGCGGCGTGCACGCCGGTGTTCCACCGCTTGACGCCGTTGATCACCCAGTCGCCGTCCCGCCGGACCGCCGTCGTCTCCATCCACGTGGCGTCGCTGCCGTGCCCGGGCTCGGTCAGGCCGAACGCGAGGCCGCGCTCGCCGGTGATCGAGGACTCGAGCAGCTCCTCCTTATGCTCCGCCGTCCCGAACAGGTGCAGCAGGTGGGGGAAGACGAGGTTGCCGACGACGCTGTGCTCGTTCTGCAGGTCGTTGTGCAGGCCGAGCCCGCGGTGCGCCAGGTGCTCCCGGATCACCGCCATGTCGAGGTTCGAGCCGTCCCGGCCGCCGAGCGCGGCCGGGAGGCTGTAGCGGAAGAACCCGGCGGCGTCGGCCCGGCGGCGCGCCTCCGCGAGCAGCTCCTCCCACTCCCGCCGGGGCACGCCGCCGCCCTCGACGTCGGTGCGGGCGAACTCGCGCCGGTGGTCGAAGAAGCGCTGGTTGTCGTCCTGCTCCTGCAGCGGCGTGATCTCCGCGTCGATGAACGCGTCGAGCTCGCCGAGCAGGGTGGTGAGTGCTCGCGGCAGGGAGAAGTCCACGGGAACTCCCGTTCGACGGGGGCCGGACCGCCACCCTGGCACACGGCCCACCCGTGGGCCCGCGGCGGCTCGCCCAGCGAGTCGGTGCGCGATCATGTCGAATGCGGAGCGACGGGGGCGTCGCCAGGAGGGAGGACCGACCGTGCCCGGACCCCACTCGGGTACCGTTCCCAGCCCGGTGCAGCAGGTGCGCCGGGACACGGGGCCGCTCACCGGCAAGGGGCGTGCGCGCAAGGCCGCACTGCTCGACGCCGCCGAGAAGGTGTTCGCGCGCAACGGCTACCTCGACAGCCGGGTGGCCGACATCGTCGCCGAGGCGGAGGTGGCGCAGGGCACCTTCTACACGTACTACGACTCGAAGGACGCCATCTTCCAGGAGGTCGCCAGACGGGTCGTCGGCGAGCTCCTCGATGCCCTGCACGTCGACGGCCCCACCGGCGCAACGCCCTACGAGCGCGCGCACCACGCGATGGAGCGGTTCGTCGACGCCTACGAGCCGCGTGCCCGGATCATCGCCCTCATCGAGCAGGTGGGCACGTTCACCCCCGAGCTCAAGGCGCTGCGGCTCCAGGTGCGCGAGGCGTTCGTCGACCGCGCCGCCCGGGGCATCGCCCACCAGCAGGAGGCGGGGATCGCCGACAGGTCCCTCGACCCGTTGCTCACGGCCGAGGTGCTCGGCGCCATGGTCGACCACGTCTGCTACGTGTGGCTCACGCTGGGCAAGGAGTTCGACCGCGACGCCCTGCTGCACACGCTGACGCTGGTGTGGACCAGGGCCATCGGCGTCGAGGTGCCCGAGAAGGCCGGCGCGAGGCGGGGCGCGGCCGTGCCGGGCGCCTGAGCGCGTCGGGATGGCGCGGTCCGACGATCGCGGAGCCTCGTACCGTGGCGCGACGCCGCGGCGGGTGGTGTCGCTCGTGCCGTCGCTGACGGAGGCGATCGCGGCGACCGACCGCGGGCTGCTGGTCGGCGCCACCGACTGGTGCAGCCACCCGGCCGACCTGGACGTCCCGCGGGTCGGCGGCACCAAGTGGCCCGACGTGGCGCGCGTGCTCGCGCTGGACCCCGACCTGGTCGTCGCCAACGCCGAGGAGAACCGCGACGAGGACGTCGCCGCGATCCGGGCGGCCGGCGTCGAGGTCGAGGTGACCGCGCCCGCCACCGTCGACCAGGCGCTGGACACCCTCGGCCGGCTCTGCGCGCTGCTGGGGCGTCCTGACCCGGCCTGGCTGGCCGCGGCCCGCGCCGCGTGGGAGGACCCGCCCGGCGTCGGGCCGGTGCGCGCCGTCGTCCCGATCTGGCGGCGGCCGTGGATGGTGCTCGGCCGCGACACCTTCGCCGGCGACGTCCTCACCCGGCTCGGCGTCGCCAACGTCTTCGCGCACCACGCCGACCGGTACCCGAAGCTGACCCCCGGGGAGGTGGCAGCGGTCGACGCCGACCTCGTCGTCCTGCCCGACGAGCCGTACGCCTTCGCGCCCGGGGACGGACCCGAGGCCTGGCCACGGGCGCGGCCGGCGTTCGTCAGCGGCCGGCACCTCACCTGGTACGGGCCCTCGCTGGCCGAGGCGCCCGCGGTGCTCGCCCGGCAGCTGCGGGCAGGGGCAGACTGACCTCGTGCTCCTGGCCGGCGTCGTCGCGGTGGTCCACGGGGCCGCCGTGCTCTTCATGCTCACCGGGTCGCTGCTGGCGCTGCGGTGGCCGCGGCTGCTGCTGGCGCACGCGCCGGTCGCGGTGGCGATCCTCGCGGTCAACCTGGCCGGGGCGCCGTGCCCGCTGACCGTCTGGGAGGACGACCTGCGCGCCTCGGCCGGTGCGCCGCCGCTGGAGGGCGGCTTCCTCGGTCACCACGTGTTCGCGCCGGTCGGGCTGGACGTGAACAGCACGGCCGTGCAGGCCGGCCTGTACGTGCTGGCGTTCGGGCTCAACGCCGTCGGCTACGGCCTGGCGCTCAGCCGCGCACGCGCGCGGCGGCGGCCTCCAGCACCGGCACCAGCTCCGCCGGGTGCGGCATAGCGGCGATCTCGGCGGCCACCTCGCGGGCGTTCGCGGCCAGCGCGTCGTCGTCGACCAGCCGCCGCAGCAGGGCGGGGGAGAGGTCGCGCAGGTCGGCGGCCAGGCCGGCACCGCGGGCCGCGACCAGGTCGGCGTTGGCCCGCCGGTCGCCGGCGCCGCGGACGACCAGCTGCGGCACCCCGGCGGCCAGCGCGGTCAGCACCGTGCCCGCGCCGCCGTGGTGCACGATCCCGGCCGCGGCCGGCAGCACGGCGGGGAAGGGCAGCCAGCCCGTCGTCCGCACGTTGGGCGCCAGCGCCTTCCGGGCGACCCAGCGGTCCGGCCGGACCAGGACGACGTCGAGATCGGTCCCGGCCGCGGCGTCGGCGACCGTGGTCATGAGCCGGTCGCGGCGCGGATCGGCCACCGTGCTGCGGCTGACCAGCACCCGCGGCCGGTCGCCGGCGCGCGCGAACTCCTCGGCGAAGGGGCGGTCGGGCGTCGCCGCGACGAACCGCATCGGCCGGCCGCGGCGCTGCCCGACCACGCTGGGCGGCGCGGTGACCAGCACCTCGGCCGGCGGCGGGAAGTCCTGGGCGCCCCGCCGCGGGGCGTAGTCGGCCAGGACGGCGGCGGAGAGCTCCTCGGCGTCGAACAGGTTGCCCTCGACCAGCACGGCGGGCACCCGCTGCCGGGCCGCGGCCTCGACGCCGGCGGGGGCCAGCGGTTCGTGGACGACGACGTCGGGCGCGAACCGGCGGGCCGCCTCGGCGACGCCGTCGGCCATGCGCTCGCCGACCGCGCCGAACAGCAGCCGCACCGCCCGGGTGCCGGCCCGGCCGGCCATCTCCTCGCGCATCAGCCGCGGGTGCCGGGACAGCGCGCGCAGGAACAGCGGCCCGATCCGCAGGCCGGGCGCGACGTCCTCGGTGGCCAGTCCCGCCGGGCAGGCCCCCAGGCCGTCGGCGGCGGTCGCGAGCAGCACGTCGTGCCCGGCGTCGCGCAGGGCGGTGGCGAGCGGCGCCAGCGGCAGCACGTGCCCGGGCAGCGGCGAGGCGACGACGAGGACCCGCACCGGGTCAGTCCGCGGTCGGGACGACGCGGCGGCCCAGCCGCCGGAGCAGGCCGGCGAAGTCGTCGTTGCGCCACCACTCGACGATCCGGCCGTCCTCGACGCGGTAGACGTCGGTGCCGCTCCAGCGCAGCTGCTCACCGGAGGGCTCGACCCCGCCGAGCGAGCCCTGCGCCGTCCCGGTCGCCGTCCACCGGGCCGCGACGTAGGGCCCCTCGGCGATGAGCAGGTCGTGCGTGACGTGCAGGTCGGGGAAGAGCACGCGGAAGCGCCGGTAGGCCTGGCGCAGCTCGTCGATCCCCTCGGTCGCCGCCGCCTCGCCCGGCGTGCCGGGGTGCATGGTCACCGACTCGTGCACGAACCGGTCCAGCAGCTCGGCCCGGTGCGTGTTCACGCACTCCTCGACGAACCGGCGGACGACGTCCTTGGGATCCACTCGGGCCTCCCGGGGAGGGCTACTCGAAGGAGTGCTCCGGTGCCGGGAAGGTACCGCTGCGGACGTCGTCGGCGTACTCCTTCGCCGCGCGCAGCAGCTCGCCGCGCAGGTCGGCGTACTTCTTCACGAACCGCGGCACGCGGCCGCCGGTGAGGCCGGCCATGTCGGGCCAGACCAGCACCTGCGCGTCGCAGTCGACGCCGGCACCGATGCCGATGGTCGGGATGGCCAGCTCCTTGGTCACCTGGGCGGCCAGGGTCGCGGGCACCATCTCCAGGACGACGGCGAACGCGCCGGCCTCCTGCACCGCGGCGGCGTCGGCGAGCAGCTGGTCGGCGCCCGCGCCGCGGCCCTGCACGCGGAAGCCGCCGAGGGCGTGCTCGCTCTGCGGGGTGAAGCCGATGTGCGCCATCACCGGGATGCCGTTCTCGGTGAGCAGCTTGATCTGCGGGGCCACCCGCACGCCGCCCTCCAGCTTGACCGCCTGCGCGCCGCCCTCCTTCATCAGCCGCATCGCGTTGGCCAGCGCCTCCCGCGGCCCGGCCTCGTAGCTGCCGAAGGGCATGTCGGCGACGACCAGGGTGCGCCTGGTCGAGCGGGTCACGGCCTTGGTCATCAGCAGGATGTCGTCGAGGGTGACCGGCACGGTGCTCGAGTAGCCGAGGACGACGTTGCCGGCCGAGTCCCCGACCAGCAGGACCGGGATGCCGGCCTCCTCGAACACCGCGGCGCTGTTGGTGTCGTAGGCGGTGAGCATCGCCCACTTCTCGCCGCGCTCCTTGGCCTGCTGCAGGTGGTGGACGCGCACCCGGGCGGACGACTGCCCGCCGTAGAGGACCGATTCGCTCATGACTGTGCAGCCGCTCCTTCGCGGACGCTGGGCAGGCTCTCCCGCCAGCGGTTGGTAATCGGCAGACGCCGATCCCGGCCGAACGCCTTCAGCGAGATCTTCGTTCCCGGTGCCGACTGGCGGCGCTTGAACTCGGCGATGTCCACCAACCGGAGGACCTTCGCCACCACCTCGGGGTCGTGCCCGCGCTCGAGCAGCTGCGCCATGCCGAGGTCGCGGTCGACGTAGTCGGCGATCACCGCGTCCAGCTGGTCGTAGGAGGGCAGCGAGTCGGTGTCCTTCTGGCCGGGCGCCAGCTCCGCCGACGGCGGCTTGTCGATCGAGTTCTGCGGGATCGGCTCGGTCTCGCCGCGGTCGCGGGCGTAGGCGTTGCGCCAGCGGGCCAGCTCCCACACCAGGGTCTTGGGCACGTCCTTGATCGGCGCGAAGCCGCCGGCCGCGTCGCCGTAGAGCGTCGAGTACCCGACGGCGACCTCGCTCTTGTTGCTCGTGGCCAGCAGCAGGTGGCCGTGCTGGTTGGACAGCCCCATGAGCAGCGTGCCGCGCACGCGGGCCTGCAGGTTCTCCGCCGCCACCCCGGTCAGGTCCACGCTGCCGTGGAAGGCGTCGACCACCGGCGCGATCGGCACCACCGAGTAGTGCAGGCCCAGCCGCTTCGCCGAGTCCTCGGCGTCGGACAGCGAGTGCTCGCTGGACCACTTGGACGGGAGGCCGACGCCGAAGACCCGGTCGGGGCCGAGGGCGTCCACGGCGAGCGCGGCGACCAGCGCCGAGTCGATCCCGCCGGACAGGCCGAGGATCACCGACGGCAGGCCGTTCTTGTCGATGAAGTCCTTCAGGCCCAGCACCAGCGCCCGCCAGACCTCCTCGCAGTCCGACAGCGGCTTCGCCACCGAGCAGGGCCGCGCCTCGAACGGCTCCACCGGCTGCTCGGAGACGACGTGCCGGTGCACCGTCATCGGGCCGATCCGGCCGTCCCGCCGCTCGCCGACCGCGGCCCGGTCGAGGGTGAGGTCGGCGGTCATGAGGTGCTCGACGAACTGCGGCGCGCGGGCCAGCAGCTCGCCGTCGGCCAGCACGACCATCGAGTCGCCGTCGAAGACCAGCTCGTCCTGGCCGCCCACCTGGTTGCAGTAGACGACCGGCGCGCGCGCCTCGGCGGCCCGGCGGCGCACCAGCGGCAGCCGGGCGTCGTCCTTGGCCCGCTCGTAGGGCGAGGCGTTGGGGGAGACGACGAGGTCGACCCCGGCCTGCCCGGCGACGCCGGCCGGCCCGCCCTCGACCCAGAGGTCCTCGCAGATCACCAGGGCGACGTCGACCCCGTGCAGCCGGACGACGTGCAGCTCGTTGCCCGGCACGAAGTAGCGGTCCTCGTCGAAGACGCCGTAGTTGGGCAGGTGCCGCTTGTAGTAGCGGGCGACGACCTCGCCGCCGTGCAGCAGCGCGGCGGCGTTGCGCGGCGCGCCGCGCCGCGGGTTGGCGTCGGAGGGGTGGTCGTCCTCGTCGGTCGGCGGGGTGTCGACCGGCGCCGGGCCGCTGCCCTCGGTGTGCGCGAGGTAGCCGACGACGACGGCGGTGCCCCCGAGGCCGCGCTCCTCGAGTTCGGCGGCCAGGTCGACCACCGCCCGCTCGCTGGCCTTCGCGAACGACTCCCGCAGCACGAGGTCCTCGGGCGGGTAGCCGGTCAGCGTCATCTCGGGGAAGACGACGAGGTGGGCCCCCTCCGCGGCGGCCCGCGCCGTCCACGTCCTCACCAGCTCGGCGTTGCCGTCCAGGTCCCCGACGCGGGTGTCGACCTGGGCGAGTGCCACCCGCAGCTGCACCGGATCGCTCATGCCCCCAGTCTGGTCGTCCGGGCTGGTCGGCGGCCATCGGGGGCGGGTCCGGCGCCGGGTCGGTGCCGGGTCAGTGCCGGGGTGCGGTGAACCCGACGAGCCTCGCCCCGCCGAGCTCGAGGGCGGCGAAGGGCACCGGCACGTCGAACTCGGCCACGCCGCCGGCCGGGAAGCCGAGCGCCACGCCGTCGCGGGCCGCCGGCGCGCCCGTGCCGTCGTCCAGCAGCTGGGCGAGGGCGCCCACCGACGGGTTGTGGCCGACGACGGCCAGCGTCCCCACGTCGCCGTCCGTCTCCCGGACGACGGCGAGCAGCAGGTCGACGTCGTTGGCGTAGAGGCGGGGCTCGACGACCGGCCGGACCCCGGTCGCCGCTTCCTCCCACGTCTGCACCGTCCGGCGGGCGGGTGAGACCAGCACCCGGTCGGGCCGGGGCAGCCGCGCCCCCAGCGCCCGCGCGTCGCGCGCGCCCTGCTCGGTCAGCGGCCGCTCGGCGTCGACCCGCCCGACGGCGGCCTGGGCGTGGCGGATCAGCAGCAGTCGGGGCACCGGCCGAGTGTGGCAGCGCCTCAGGCGCGGACGGCGCCGTCCGGCGGTGCGGCGCGCTCCAGGAAGCGCAGCAGCTCGACCGGGAACGGCAGGACGACCGTCGAGTTCTTCTCGGCGGCCACCTCGACCATGGTCTGCAGCAGCCGGAGCTGCAGGGCGGCCGGCTGCGCGCTCATCACCGCCGCCGCCTGCGACAGCTTCTCGGAGGCCTGCAGCTCGCCCTCGGCGGTGATGACCCGCGACCGGCGCTCCCGCTCGGCCTCGGCCTGCCGCGCGATCGACCGCTTCATCCCCTCGGGCAGCGCGACGTCCTTGATGTCCACCCGGTCGATGTGGATGCCCCAGTCGACCGCCGGGTTGTCCAGCATCAGCTCCAGGCCCTGGTTGAGCCGCTCGCGGTTGGAGAGCAGGTCGTCGAGGTCGCTCTTGCCGATGATCGACCGCAGCGACGCCTGCGCCACCTGGGCGATCGCGGCCTGGTAGTTCTGCACCCCCACGACCACCCGCACCGGGTCGTACACCTTGTAGTAGACGACGGCGTCCACCTTGACCGTCACGTTGTCGCGGGTGATGCCCTCCTGCGCCGGCACGGGCATGGTCACCACCTGCATGTTCACCTTGTGCAGCCGGTCGACCCCCGGGGCGATGAAGGTCAGCCCGGGTTCCCGGGGCGCCCCGTTCAGCCGGCCGAAGCGCAGCACCACGCCCTTCTCGAACTGGTCGACGACGCGCAGGCTCAGGCCGGCGAGCACCAGCAGACCCAGGGCGGCCACGAGGAGCACTGCGAAGACGACGTCCATCTCGCCCTCCGCCACCCACGCCGGCGGGGGGCGTCCGGGACGCGCCCGTGCCGCGGCGCTCTCGCCGGTGGCAGGGTCATGGTAGGTCCGGCGGGGCATTCCGGAACAGGTCCGAGCGCGACACCTCGGGGGCGCAGCCGGTGTCGGCGTCCCCCGGACGGAGCAGGCTGGAAGGCTGTAGCCGGCGTCGTCACGCAACCGAAACGAGCGGATCAGATCATGGCGAGCATGGACCGACAGCAGGAGTTCGTCCTGCGCACCCTCGAGGAACGCGACATCCGCTTCGTGCGGCTGTGGTTCACCGACGTCTCGGGCTACCTCAAGGCGGTCGCCGTCGCGCCGGCCGAGATCGAGGCCGCGTTCGCCGAGGGCATCGGCTTCGACGGCTCGGCGATCGAGGGCTTCGCCCGCGTCTACGAGTCGGACATGCTGGCCAAGCCCGATCCAGGGACCTTCCAGGTGATGCCCGCCCGCGCCGGCCGGGCCAGCGACACCGCCCGGATGTTCTGCGACATCACGCTGCCCGACGGCTCGCCGGCCTGGGCCGACCCGCGGCACGTGCTGCGGCGGACGCTGTCCAAGGCCGCCGACATGGGCTTCACCTTCTACACCCACCCCGAGGTGGAGTTCTTCCTGCTCAAGGACCTGCCCACCGACGGCAGCCCGCCCGAGCCGGCCGACACCGGCGGCTACTTCGACCTGTCGACGCACAACGTGGCGCACGACTTCCGGCGCGAGGCGGTGTTCGCCCTGGAGGCGATGGGGATCTCGGTGGAGTTCAGCCACCACGAGGTCTCGCCCGGGCAGCAGGAGATCGACCTGCGCTACGCCGACGCCCTGTCCATGGCCGACAACATCATGACGCTGCGCCACGTCGTCCGGGAGGTCGCGCTGGCCCAGGGCGTGTACGCGACGTTCATGCCCAAGCCGTTCACCGACCTGGCCGGGTCGGCGATGCACACCCACCTGTCGCTGTTCGAGGGCGACCGCAACGCCTTCCACGACGCATCGGACCCGCTCCGGCTGTCCACCACGGGCAAGCAGTTCATCGCCGGCCTGCTCACCCACGCCCGCGAGTTCACCGCGGTCACCAACCAGACGGTCAACTCCTACCGGCGGCTGCTGGCCGGCACCGAGGCGCCGACCGCGGTCACCTGGGGCCGGGCCAACCGCTCGGCGCTGGTGCGCGTGCCGTCGTACAAGCCGTCGAAGGCCAACTCCGCGCGGGTCGAGATCCGCTCGCCCGACTCGGCGTGCAACCCCTACCTCACCTTCGCCGTCCTGCTGGCCGCCGGGCTGCGCGGGATCGAGAAGGGCTACGAGCTGCCGCCCGAGGCCGAGGACGACGTCTGGTCGCTCACCGACACCGAGCGGCGCGCCGCCGGCTACGAGGACCTGCCGGTGTCGCTGGGCGAGGCGCTGACCGCGATGGAGAGCAGCGAGCTGGTGGCCGAGACGCTCGGCGAGCACGTCTTCGACCACTTCCTGCGCAACAAGAAGGAGGAGTTCGCCTCCTACCGGCAGAACGTCACCCCCTTCGAGCTGCGCCGCTACCTCCCCGGCCTGTAGGCCGTTCCCGCTTTCGGCGCCGAAAGCAGGCCCGCTTCCGGCGCCGAAGGCGGGAACTAGGCTCGATCGCGTGTCCGCCCGCGCCGCCCGCCTGCTCGTCGTCGTCCCCAGCCGCACGGACCCGCCGGCGCGGCTGGGCGAGTGGCTGACCGAGGCCGGGCTGGAGCTCGACGAGCGGTACGTGCGTCCGCAGGACGGCGGCGACGAGCTGCCCGCCGACCTCGAGGGGTACGACGGGCTGCTCGTCCTCGGCGGCCCGCAGACGTCGATGGACCCCGACGACGTCCACCCCGAGCTGGTCGGCGTGCGGGCGCTCCTGCGGCAGGCCATCGCCGACGACGTCCCCACGCTGGGCGTCTGCCTCGGCGCGCAGCTGCTGGCGCAGGCCGGCGGCGGCTCCACCCGCAGGGGCGTCGAGGGCCCGGAGGTCGGCGCGGCGCTGGTGGCCAAGCGCGACGCCGCCGACGCCGACCCGCTGTTCGGCCCGCTGCCGATGACCCCCGACGTCATCGAGTGGCACCACGACGAGATCTCCACGCTGCCGCCCGGCGCCACCCTGCTGGCCAGCAGCCCGGTCTACGGCAACCAGGCCTTCCGGCTCGGCCGGCACGTCTACGGGCTGCAGTTCCACATCGAGACCACGCCCGAGGTGGCCCGGGCCTGGGCGCACAACGACCCGGACGGCGTCGCGACGAGCCCGCTCGACCTCGACACGATCTGCCTGCGCATGGACCTCGCGCACCCCGACCTCGAGCGGGTGTGGGCGCCGTTCGCCGCCCGCTTCGCCGACCTGGTGCGCGGCACGGCGCGGCGGGCCGCCTGAGATGACCGCTCCCGGCGCGCGGGAGGTCCCGCGGCGGGCCGTCGTCCGGCTGGCCCGGTTCGGGTTCGACGACGGCGAGCGGGCCGCCCGCATCCTCTCCGAGCCCGCGATCGGCCTGTGGGACCTCGAGCGCAACGAGCCCGCCGACCCCGAGGCCGGCCCGGTCGTGAGCGCGCTGGCCCGCGCCGGCGACCCCGACCTCGCCGCCCGGTCGCTGCACCGCCTGGTGGAGGCGCTCGACCGCGAGGACGCCAGCGGCGGCTCGGCGGCCACCCTGCTGGCCCGGCTGCGCGGCTCGGCGCTGCTGCGGGCCCGGCTGCTCTCGCTGCTGGGCGCCAGCGCCGGGCTCGCCGACCACCTGGCCGCCAACCCCGCCGACTGGACGGTCCTCGACGGCGACGGCCGGGGCAGCGCCCGCCCCACCGCGCACGCCCTCGAGCGGCAGCTGCTGCTCGCCGTCGGCGCCGACCCCGACGACCCGCCCTGGGGGGTCCGGCTCGGCAAGGCCGCGCCCGACGCCGCCCCCGACCGGGTCACCGCGCTGCGGCTGGCCTACCGCCGCGCGCTGGTCAGCCTGGCCGGGCGCGACCTCGGCGAGAACATGTCCGCCGAGGACGTGGCCGGCGAGCTCGCCGACATCGCCGCCGCGGTGCTGGGCGCCGCGCTGGCCATCGCCGTCGCCGAGCAGCCCGCCGACGCGGCGGCCTGCCGGCTGGCGGTGATCGGGCTGGGCAAGTGCGGCGGCCGCGAGCTCAACTACGTCAGCGACGTCGACGTCGTCTTCGTCGCCGAGCCGGTCGACCCCACCGACGCCGAGGGCCCGGCCGTGCAGAGCGCCACCCGGGTGGCGGCGGCGCTGCTGCGGATCTGCCGCGAGGCGGCCTGGGAGGTCGACGCCGCGCTGCGCCCCGAGGGCAAGGCCGGCGCCCTGGTGCGCACGCTCAAGGGGCACACCAGCTACTACGAGCAGTGGGCGAGCACCTGGGAGTTCCAGGCGCTGCTGAAGATGCGCCCGGTCGCCGGCGACCCCGACCTCGGCCGGGCCTACGTCGACGCGCTGTTCCCCGAGGTCTGGAAGGCCGGCGACCGCCCGGGCTTCGTCGGCGAGGTGCAGGCGATGCGCCGCCGGGTCGAGGAGAACATCCCGCCCGCGCAGGCCGACCGCGAGATCAAGCTCGGCCGCGGCGGGCTGCGCGACGTGGAGTTCGCCGTCCAGCTGCTGCAGCTGGTGCACGGCCGGGTCGACCCGTCGCTGCGGGTGGGCGGCACCCTGCCGGCGCTGATGGCGCTGCGCGCCGGCGGCTACGTCGGCCGGGACGACGCCGACACCCTCATCGCCTCCTACCGGTTCCTGCGCACCGTCGAGCACCGGCTGCAGCTGCTGCGCATGCGCCGCACCCACCTGCTGCCCACCGACGAGCAGCAGCTGCGCTGGCTGGCCCGCTCGCTCGGCTACAAGCCCGACCACCGCGGGGACGCCGTCGACGTGCTGCGGGCCGAGCTGGCCCTGCACAACCGCGAGGTCCGGCGGCTGCACGAGAAGCTCTTCTACCGGCCGCTGCTCTCCGCGGTGGCCCGCGTGCCCGGCGAGCAGATGCAGCTGGGCTCGAAGGCGGCCGGCGACTGGCTGCGCGCCCTGGGCTTCGCCGACCCGGAGGGCGCGCTGCGGCACATGGCCGCGTTGACCGGCGGCGTCTCCCGCTCGGCGTCGATGCAGAAGTACCTGCTGCCGGTGCTGCTGCAGACCTTCGCCTCCTGCGCCGACCCCGACGCCGGGCTGCTCGCCTACCGCAAGGTGAGCGAGGCCCTCGGCGGCAACCAGTGGTTCCTGCGGCTGCTGCGCGACGAGGGGCAGGTGGCCGAGCGGCTGGCGCTGCTGCTCGGCTCCAGCCAGTACGTCGCCGGCCTGCTCGGCCGCGCGCCCGAGGCGCTGCGGATCCTCGCCGACGACGCCGAGCTCGAGCCGCGCTCCGCCGCCACCCTCGCCGGGGCCTGGCGCGCCGCCGCCCGGCGGGCGCCCGACCCCGAGGAGGGCATCCGCGTCATCCGCGGGCTGCGCCGCCAGGAGCTGCTGCGCGTGGCCAGCGCCGACCTGCTCGGCCGGCTGGACGTGGTCGGGGTGGGCCGCGCGCTCACCGACATCGCCGTCGCCACCCTGCAGGCCGGGCTCGACACCGCGCTGCGCGCGCACGCGCTGGAGACCGGCACCGACGTCGCCGACGTCCCGATGGATCTCGCGGTCATCGGCATGGGCCGGCTCGGCGGCGGGGAGATGGGCTACGGCTCCGACGCCGACGTGCTCTTCGTGCACCGGGCCCGGGACGGCGCCGACGAGAAGGCCGCCGCCGCGGCCGCCAACGCCGTCGCGCACACCCTGCGGCGGCTGCTCGGCGCGCCCGCGCCCGACCCCGCCTTCGAGGTCGACGCCGACCTGCGCCCGGAGGGCCGGCAGGGCGCCCTGGTGCGCAGCCTCGACGCCTTCCGCGAGTACTACGAGCGCTGGGTCGACGTGTGGGAGGTGCAGGCGCTGCTGCGCGCCGCCCCCGTGGCCGGCGACGAGCGGCTCAGCGCCGACTTCGTCGCGATGGTCGACCCGCTCCGGTACCCCGAGGGCGGGCTGACGGCGGAGCAGGTGGCCGAGATCCGGCGGATCAAGGCCCGGGTGGAGCGCGAGCGGCTGCCGCGCGGCGCCGACCCGGCGACCCACACCAAGCTGGGCCGCGGCGGCCTGGCCGACGTGGAGTGGACCGTCCAGCTGCTGCAGCTGCAGCACGCCGCGCAGGACGCCGGCCTGCGGGTGCCGGCGACGGTCGACGCCCTCGCCGCCCTGGCCGCGCACGGGACGCTCCCCGCCGAGCAGGCCGAGGTGCTGCAGGCCGCGTGGGAGCTGGCCAGCCGGGCGCGCAACGCGATCTTCCTGGTCCGCGGGCGGCCCAGCGACCAGCTGCCCCGCTCCGGGCTGGAGCTGGCCGGCGTGGCCCGGGCCTGCGGCTACGGGCCCGACACCGACCCCGGGCAGTTCGTCGACGACTACCGGCGCACCACCCGCCGCGCCCGCGGCGTCGTCGACGAGGTGTTCTACGGGCAGGCCGGCTGAGAACACCGCGGTTCCGCAAGACCCTGGCGTGTTGCGCGCAACAGGTCCAGCCTGGACGCGACCCGCACCGCGGCCGCCGACGGGCGGCGCGGGGGAGCGGTTGCGGCGCTCGAGAGGTCCCGTCGTGCCCCCCACGCTCGTCCGCTCGCTGGTCGCCGAGTTCGTCGGCACCCTGCTGCTGGTCTTCCTCGCCGTCGGTGCGGCGGTCGGCGGCATCGACGCCGTCGGCGCCACCGGCGTCGCCCTGGCCTTCGGCCTGGTCCTGCTCGCCCTCGCCTACGCGATCGGTCCGGTCTCGGGGTGCCACATCAACCCCGCCGTCACCCTCGGCGTGCTGCTCTCCCGCGGCATGACCGCCCGGGAGGCCGGCCTCTACTGGGTCGCCCAGTTCGCCGGCGGCATCGCCGGGGCGGGGCTGCTGGCGCTGCTCACCAGCGGCTTCGGCGACGTGACCGACCAGACCGGTTCCCTGGGCTCGAACGGCTGGGGAGTGGCCATCAACGGCGTCGGGGCGTTCGTGCTCGAGATGCTGCTGACCTTCGTGCTGGTCGCGGTCGTGCTGCTGGTCACCGGCCGCGCCGCCTCGCCGGGCTTCGCCGGGCTGGCGATCGGCCTGACGCTGGCCGCCGTCCACCTGATCGGCATCCCGCTCACCGGTACCGGGGTGAACCCGGCCCGCTCGCTCGGCCCGGCGCTGTTCGCCGGCGGCGAGCCGCTGACCCAGGTGTGGCTGTTCATCCTCGCGCCGCTGGTCGGGGCGGTGCTGGCCGTCGGCGTCGTCCGCGCGCTCACGCCGCCGGCCGTCACCGAGGAGGCGCTGCTCGAGGGGTCCGGCGACCCGACCGGCGCGCAGGTGCCCGAGGCCCGGGAGGCGACCGACGAGGTGCTCGTCGTCGAGACCGTGGCCGTCGAGGTCGAGTCGGAGGAGGGCCGCCGGAGGCCCGCGGCCGGGTGACGCAGGTGTGCGCGGCGCCGTCCCGGGGCAGGGTGCACCCGTGTCATCACCCGCGCCCGAGCCGCCCGAGGACGACGAGCCCCGCGGCGCCGCCACCATCACCCCGTACCGGGACGGCCCGCTGATCGTCCGGGGCGACTTCCGCCTCGTCGACCAGGACGGCGTGGAGATCGACCCGGGCCGCGACACGATCGCCCTGTGCCGGTGCGGCAAGTCCGGCATCAAGCCGTTCTGCGACGGCACGCACAAGCGGACCGGGTTCTCGGCGCCGAGCGCGCCGTCGCGGCCGCGCCCGGCGGCGCAGATCCGCAGCGCCGCGCGGCTGCGGGAGGCGTCCCCGGAGGGGTGACCGCCCGGCGCCGCGCTCGACCGCACGCCCCGGCGTGCCCCAGGATGCACGTCACGGCCTCGACGAGGAGGCTCGCGCACCCGAACCGGAGGCCGCCATGGGCTCGGCGCTGACCACCGTCCTGCTCCCGGCCGCCCTGGCCCTGGTCATGCTGGGGCTCGGGCTCTCGCTGACCCTCGCCGACTTCGCCCGGGTGGGCCGTCAGCCGCGCGCCGTCGTCATCGCCCTCGCGCTGCAGCTGCTCGTGCTGCCGCTGCTGTGCTTCGGCCTCGTCCTGCTGTTCGACCTGCCGCCCCTGCTCGCGGTGGGGCTGCTGCTGCTCGCCGCCTCGCCCGGTGGGACGACGGCCAACCTGTTCAGCCACCTCTTCCGCGGCGACGTCGCCCTCAACATCACCCTGACGGCGGTGAACTCGCTGATCGCCGTCGTGACCCTGCCGCTGGTCACCAACCTGGCGATCGCGTACTTCGACCCGGACGACGCCGGTTCGATCGGCCTGCAGTTCGGCAAGACGGTGCAGGTCTTCGCGATCGTGCTGGTGCCGGTCGCGATCGGGATGCTGGTGCGGTCCCGCGCGCCGGGCTTCGCCGAGCGCATGGACAAGCCGGTGCGGATCGTCTCGGCGGTCGTGCTCGCCCTGGTCATCGTCGGCACGATCGTCGCCGAGCGGGAGAACATCGCCGAGTACCTCGGCGACGTCGGCCTGCCCGCGCTGCTGTTCTGCCTGCTCAGCCTGGCCACCGGGTTCTTCGTCCCGCGGGCGCTGGGCGTGGTGCACCGCCAGGCGATCGCCAGCGCGTTCGAGATCGGCGTGCACAACAGCACGCTGGCCATCACCGTGGCGATCAGCGTGCTCGGCAGCGTGGAGCTCGCCGTGCCGGCGGCGGTGTACGGCGTGCTGATGTTCCCGGTCGCCGCGGTGTTCGGCTGGGGGATCAGCCGCGCCGTGCGGCGGCCCGCCGAGGAGGTCAGCCCGAGCCGGTCGGAGGCCTGATCAGCGGCTGTCGAACCGGGTCGCCATGGTGACCTGCTCCTCGAGCACCTCGCCGATCCGGGCCTGGACGGCGTCGAGCTCGCCGACGATCTCGCTGGTCGTGTGGATGCCGGCCGAGACCGACTCGCTGCTGGCCTGCAACGACGCGATCTGATCGGTGACCCGCTGGGTGGCCTCGGCCGTCTCCCGGGCCAGCTCCTTGACCTCGCTGGCGACGACGGCGAAGCCCTTGCCGAGCTCGCCGGCGCGGGCCGCCTCGATGGTGGCGTTGAGCGCGAGCAGGTGGGTCTGGTCGGCGATGCCGGAGATGACCGCGATGACCTCGCCGATGGCGGCGGAGGCCTGGCCCAGCGACTCGACCTCGGTGGTCATGGTCGAGGCCTGCTCCACCGCCCGCTCGGCGATCCGGCCGGCGGCCGCGGCGGCCTCGCGGAGCCGGTCGACCGTCTGGAGCAGGGCCAGGGCGTTCTCGGCGTCGTCGGCGGCGCGGCGGAGCACGTCGATCCGCTGCGACACCAGGGTCTGCACGTTGCGCAGCGCCGAGGCCCGCGACTCCGACAGCTCGATGGTCTCGGTGACGAAGAAGTCCATGGTGCCGATGACCTGACCGCCCGCGGTGACGGGGAAGCAGACGCCGGACTTGACGCCGGCCCGCATCGCGGCGGGGCGGCGCACGCAGTCGGTGACCTCGGCCAGGTCGCGGACGAACACGAGGTCGCGGCGCTTCCACGCCCGCCCGGAGAGCCCGACGCCCTCGGCGAAGCTGGGCTCGAGGGTCACCGTGCGGAACTCCTCGCCGGCCGAGCCGGACTCGACGGCGAAGCGCAGCACCCGTGCCTCGGGGTCCAGCGCCCAGAACGAGCCGTACGCCCAGCCGAGGGCGGTGCGCACGGTGCCGAGCGCGATGCGCAGGGCGCTCGCCTCGTCGCGGGCCGCGCCCACGCGCGCGACGACGGTGGTGACCGCCTCCCGGTCGTCGAGGGTCTCCTGCAGCGCGGCCGAGGCGAGCGCCGCCGTGCGGGAGTGGGCGAGGATGCGGCCGATCGCCTGCCACTTCTCCCGCCGTCCGCCGACGAACGGCAGCTCCCGGCGGCTGTAGTACTCGACGATCGCCACCACCCGGTCGCCCTCGAGGACGGGCAGGAAGGCGCCCTGCAGCGCGCCGGCGGTGTGCGCCGTCTCCCAGCGCAGGCAGCGGCCGGGCACCGGGGTGTCGGTGAGCAGCACGGTGTCCCGCTCGCGCAGCGCCTGCCCGCCGTAGCCGGCGTGCTCGTCGAGGACGGTGGCGGCGTCCCAGCGGGCGCTCATGGCCGGCACGAGCTCGCCGGTCTCCCAGCGCAGCAGGAACCGGCCCTCTCCGGCCGGCCACCAGACCGCGCCGTAGGCCATCCCCGTGGACTCGACCAGCCCGCGCGTGATCACGCAGACCGCCTCGAGCGCGTCCGAGACACCCGCGTCGAGCAGGCCGATGACGTGCTCGAGCGCCTCCACGTCGCGGGGCATCTGCTCCGGGCGGAGGACGGGCTGGAGCGTGCCGTCCGCGCGGCGCCACATGCCCCAGGACATCGGCCGGACGCGACCGATGTCGAGCCGGAACCGGAGGGTGCTGTATCCGCGCCGGTCAGGCGGCCAGCGGCCGCGCGCCCCTCAGCGCCGACGCCCCGGACTCCCACGCCGCCAGCAGCACCCGGGCGGTGAGCCCGTCGACGGCGAGCGCGCAGGCGGCGCCGAAGAGCACGTCCCCGGCCAGGGCGGGGTCGTCGGCCACCAGCGAGCCGCACATGTCCACCGCGGCGATCTGCTCGTGCACCGCGTCGGCCTCGACGTGCTCGTCGTAGAAGACCGTCGTGCGCTCGTCGAAGCCCAGCCGGCGCAGGCCGGCCGACAGCCGGCGGCTCGGCTCGGAGGACGTCATCTCCACGGCGGCCAGGTGCCCCAGGGCCGCGCCGCGCCAGCGGCGGTGCAGGCCGAACAGCGACATGGTGTTGACCAGCGCGAACGCCACGGCGGGGGAGTCGTCCCAGAGCGCGCCGTACCCGGCGTCGAGCCCTAGGTCGCGCATCATCCCGGCGAACAGCTCGCTGTGCATGCGCTCGGCGGTCCCGCCGCCGTACTCGTCGGCCTGGATCTCCACCATCGCCGACTTCGCCCGCCCGGACAGCCGGGGGACGGCGAAGGTGTGCGGGTCGCCCTCCTTGAGGTGGTACACCGAGCGCAGGCTCAGGTACTCCCGGTACTGCTCCAGCGAGGCCTTCTTCGACAGGTACGACGACAGCGACGGCGAGTCGTCGGCGGCGATGAGCGCGGTCAGCTGCCGGTCGATCGGCTCGTCGGAGGCCTCGAGCGGGCCGACCAGGTCGCGCAGCGCCCGGGTGTGCGCGCCCTCCAGCAGCGCCCGCAGCCGCAGCAGCTCCGGCTCCCACTCCCAGCTCTCGGCGACGCCGTCGAAACCGCGGTAGTGCAGCTCGTAGCAGGCGGCGAGGGCCACCTGCAGGTCGTCGTCGAGCAGCGGCTGGTCCGCGGCGGCCGCGACGCGCTCGGCCGTGGCCAGGGTGGCGGGGGAGAGGGTGGTACCGCCGGCGAGGTCGGCGAACAGGGCGCTGGTCAGGGGACCCCGGGGCTCGGGCAACTGCATGCCCTGGCCATGCCCACGGCCGCTGCGTTCGATGCACACCTGTGTGCGATGTCGCCCAGGGGTAGGAACCGCGGCATGACCTCGACGGATGCCCGGATCGTCCTCGTCACCGGCGGCAGCGCCGGCATCGGCCGCGCCGTCGTCCGCCGGCTGGCCGCCGACGGCGCCCGGGTGGTCACCTGCGCCCGGCACGGGGCGCGGCTGACCGAGGCGGTCGACGGCGTCCCCGGCGTGCGCGCGGTGACCGCCGACGTCGCCGACGCCGACGACCGGGCCCTGCTGGTGGAGCGGGTCCTGGCCGAGCACGGCCGGCTCGACGCCGTCGTCCTCAACGCCGGGCTCGGCTGGGCCGGGCTGGTCGAGGACATGCCCGGCGAGGTGGTCGAGGGCATGGTGGCGCTGAACCTGACCGGGGTGGTCGAGCTGACCCGCCTCGCGCTGCCGCACCTGTTCGCCGCGGCGCGGGAGCGGGGGCGGGCCGACGTCCTCACGATCGGGTCGGCGGCCGGCTGGGCGCAGGTGCCGCCGCTGACCGTCTACTCCGCCACCAAGGCCGGCGTGCAGGGGTTCGTGAAGGGGCTGCGGCGGGAGGTGACCGCCCGCGGGGTGCGGGTGCACACCGTCAACCCCGGCTTCGCCGCCACCGAGTGGCTCGCCCGCGGGCACGGGCACCCGCCGGCGTCGGACGACGACGCCCGCCGCCGACTCTCCCCGGGCATCGACCCGCGGCGGGTGGCCGACGCGGTGGCCCGCTGCCTCGACGCGCCGCGGTCGCGCACCGTCGCCGTCCCCCGGTGGTTCGGGCTCGCCCGGCTCGGCGAGGTCACGCCGGTGAACCGCCTGCTCGACGCCGTCCTCTCGCACCAGGTCGAGCGGATCCGGGAGCGCACCGCGCGGGAGGTCGCGGCGCGCACCGGCCTGGAGTGACCTGGTCGACGCGCGAAGGAGTCGAACGAACGGGGGGTTGATCGAGTTCCCGGCGGGGCAACAACGGTTCCGGCCGACAACAGTTTCGGTCCACAACAGAACACGGCCCAGCCCGGAGGCAGTTCGATGACGACAACCCGCGAGGCGCCCGCACCCGGCGTGATCCGCAGCCTCATCCCGGCGCGGATCGACCGGCTGCCGTGGTCCCCGTTCCACACCCGCATGGTGGCCGCGCTCGGCACCGCCTGGATCCTCGACGGGCTGGAGATCACCGTCGCCAGCGCCGTGGTGGAGCGGCTGACGGAACCGGAGACCCTGGCGCTGTCGGCGACCCAGGTGGGCCTGATCGCGTCGGTCTACCTCGCGGGCGAGGTCGTGGGCGCGCTGTTCTTCGGGCGGCTGTCGGACAAGCTGGGCCGCCGCAAGCTGTTCATGATCACGCTGGCCGTGTACCTGATCGGCAGCGGCCTGACCGCGCTGACGCTCAGCAACGACTGGGGCTGGGTGGGCTACCTGTACCTCACCCGGTTCATCGCCGGCATGGGCATCGGCGGCGAGTACGCCGCGATCAACTCCGCGATCGACGAGCTGATCCCGGCGAGGTACCGCGGACGGACGGACATCATCGTCAACGGCACCTACTGGGCCGGGTCGATCCTCGGCACGCTCGGCACGTTCATCTTCCTGAACGCCATGGACCCGAGCGTCGGCTGGCGGCTGGCGTTCCTGCTCGGCCCGGTGCTCGGCATCGTGATCCTCTTCGTCCGCCGGCACCTGCCGGAAAGCCCGCGGTGGCAGATCATGCACGGCCGCGAGCACGAGGCCGAGGAGACGATCACCTTCATCGAGCAGGAGGTCGAGCGCGGCGGCCGCACGCTGCCGGAGGTGCCCCGGGACAAGGCGATCGACCTGACGCCGGCCGAGAACATCGGCTACTTCGCCCTCGCCCGGGTGCTGTTCAAGGAGTACCCGCGCCGGGCGATCTACGGCGCCTCGCTGATGATCACCCAGTCGTTCCTGTACAACGCGATCTTCTTCACGTACGCGCTGGTGCTGGGCAACTTCTACGACGTCGACTCCGGCGACGTCCCGCTGTTCCTCATCGCCTTCGCGGTGGGCAACCTGGCCGGCCCGCTGGTGCTCGGGCACCTGTTCGACACCATCGGCCGCAAGAAGATGATCGCCGGCACCTACATCCTCTCCGGCGTCCTGCTGGCGGTGACCGCGTTCCTGTTCCGCGCCGACGTCCTCACCGCGACGACGCAGACCATCGCCTGGGGGGTCATCTTCTTCTTCGCCTCGGCCGGCGCCAGCTCGGCCTACCTGACGGTCAGCGAGATCTTCCCGCAGGAGGTGCGGGCCAAGGCGATCGCCGTCTTCTTCTCGATCGCGCAGATCTTCGGCACCTTCGGTCCGCTGATCTACAGCGCGCTGATCGGCGAGGGCGAGGACCGGGGCCCGCTGTTCTACGGCTACCTGCTGGGGGCCGGGGTCATGGCGCTCGGCGGGCTGATCGCCGCGTTCCTCGGGGTGTCGGCCGAGAACAAGTCGCTGGAGGACGTCGCCACGCCGTTCGCCGCCCGCCGGGCCGGCGTCCGGGCCGAAGGTTCGGCGTCCCCCCGCTACTGAGCCCACCCCGCTTTCGGCGCCGAAAGCGGAAGACGGGCCGGGGCGCGGGCCCGCCCCGCCCCCGCCCCCGCACCCGTTCGGTGCATACCTGCCGTCGGAAGGGGGCCCG
>NZ_JBJGYZ010000044.1:0-48029 GCF_054050275.1 Geodermatophilus sp. SYSU D00691 | reverse complement strand
GGGCCGCCGCCCCCCCCCCCCCCCCCGCGCCGGGCGCCCCCCCCCCCCCCCCCCCCCCCCCCCCCCGCCCCCCCCCCCCCCCCCCCCCCCCCCCCCCCCCCCCCCCCCCCCGGGGCGATCAGCCCTCGACGCCCACGTCGCAGGCGCCGATGCCCTGCAGGAAGCCGGCCCGGAAGGAGCGGACCAGCTCGAAGCCGGAGGCGTCGGTGTTCGGGAAGACGGCGTCGTCGACGCCGTAGGCGAGCAGGAAGATGACCGCCTCGTCGACGTCACCGGGGCTGATCTGCACGCCCTCCAGCCGGGCGCTGAACACCTGCGCCTCCCACCAGCCGGTCAGGCAGGTCGCGGACAGGGTGGCCGCGCCGTCGTCGGTGGACAGCCCGGCCTGGCCGCGGACGGCCAGCGAGTACGGCAGCGAGATGGCGGTGGCCACCGCGAAGTCGCCGACCTCGCCGTGCGCGGGCTCGGTGAGCTCCTGCTCGTCGAAGTACACGGTCTGCTCGTCGGCGCAGTAGCCGAGGTCGCGATCGCCGGCCACGCAGCCGGGCGCGGTGCCGTCGAAGCCGGTGATGCTGGGCTCCTGGAACTCGGTGCCGAAGGCCTGGGGGAAGACCTCGACCCAGAACGGCGGCAGGCTCACGCCGATCAGCTCCAGCGTGGTCGGGTACGCCGAGTTGCCCTGGTTGGCCTGGTCCTCCTGGGAGAACTCGGCCGCCGTGAACACCCGGCCCGGCTCGAAGTTGTCACGGCAGGCGGCCACGCCGCCGTCGTAGCCCTCGATGATCGCCGACACCCGGTCGAAGTAGGAGCCGTGGGCGCCGTCGCGGCTGGGGTCGCTGCCGACGGCGTCGGCGGTGATCAGGTAGCCGCGGATGATCTCGTCGAGCTCGGGCAGCCGGACCGACGTGTGGTCGGAGTTGCCCTCCACCGCCCACGCGGTCCAGGCGCCGGCGAAGCAGTCGGCCTGCGTCTCGATGTTGATCGACTCACCCTCGAGGCCGTTGATCCGCCACTGGATGGCGTGCCCGAACTCGTGGGCCATGACGAAGGGGACCAGGGCCCGGCCGTACTGCTCGGCCAGCTCGGTGAGGAAGTTCTTGTCGTAGGTGATCGCGTCGTCGTTCGGCGATCCCGAACCGGCGCAGAAGAACGCGCCGGTGCCGGCGACCTCCTCGGGGTCGGCGCCGCAGCCGACGCCGTCGGGGAACTGCGACGGGTCCAGGTTCTCCAGGTCGACGCTGTAGAAACCGCCCTGCAGGGGTTCGAACTCCTCGCCGAACGCCTCCGGGTAGGCCTGCTCCCAGAACGTGTACAGGTCGGCCAGGGAGTTCCGGGACTCCGTGTCGACCAGGTCGCCGTCGACGGCGGCGGTGATCGGGAACTCCTCGGCCGCCACGTCGGTGGGGACGCCGTCGGCGGGCGACGCCGCGCCGGTGACGGTGCTGGAGCAACCGGTGAGCAGCACACTGCCCACCGCGGCCGCGGTGATCGAGCGGCGCAGGCCATGCCTCATGGGGGAGCTGATCCTCTTGTCGGGGCCGGTCCGTACCGGCGTCGTTCTCGCGAGCCGGCACATGATGCACGGTCACGACCCCGAGCGGGGCGCAGGAGCGCCCGGTGTCGAAAAGCACGGTGGCGGGACCGTGCCGACGCCGGGGGCGCTCCCGCGCGCGATCAGCCCTCGTGCAGGAACCAGACGGTGCTCAGCGCCGGGGCCTCGATGACCGCCGAGTACGGCTGTCCGTGCCACGGTTCCTCGACCGCGTCGACGCCGCCCCAGTTGCCGCCACCGGCGCCGCCGTAGCCCTCGGCGTCGCTGTTGAGCACCTCGCGCCAGCGGCCGCCGCGGGGCAGGCCGATGCGGTAGCCGTGGTGCGGCGTCCCGGCGAAGTTGGTGACGCAGGCCAGCGCCTGCCCCGGTGCCGGCGCGTCGCCCTCGGCGTCCGCCTTCTCCGGCCGCCCGTACCGGAGGAACGACAGCACGTTGCCCGAGGAGTCGTTGGCGTCGATCCACTGGAACCCCGACGGGTCGACGTCCTGGCTCCACAGCGCCTCGAGCTCGCGGTAGCGGCTGTTGAGGTCGGTGACCAGCTGGAGGATCCCGCGGTGCGCCGGGTCGTCGAGGTGCCACCAGTCCAGCGACCGGCTCTCGGCCCACTCGGAGTCCTGGGCGAACTCCGAGCCCATGAACAGCAGCTGCTTGCCCGGGTGCGCCCACATGTACGACAGGTACGCGCGCAGGTTGGCCAGCTGCTGCCACCGGTCGCCGGGCATCTTCCGCAGCAGCGAGCCCTTGCCGTAGACGACCTCGTCGTGGCTGATGGGCAGCACGTAGTTCTCGGAGTAGGCGTAGATCATCGAGAACGTCAGCTGGCCGTGGTGGTAGCTGCGGTAGACCGGCGGCTTCTCGATGTAGGCCAGCGAGTCGTGCATCCAGCCCATGTTCCACTTGAAGCCGAAGCCCAGGCCGCCGAGGTGGGTGGGCCGGGTGACGCCGGGCCAGGCCGTCGACTCCTCGGCGATGGTGACCACGCCCGGCACCTCGCGGTAGACGGTCGCGTTCATCTCCTGGAGGAAGGCCACCGCCTCGAGGTTCTCCCGCCCGCCGTGGATGTTGGGCAGCCACTCGGAGCGCGAGTAGTCCAGGTAGAGCATCGAGGCGACGGCGTCGACCCGCAGGCCGTCGACGTGGAACTCCTTGCACCAGTAGAGCGCGTTGGCCACCAGGAAGTTGCGGACCTCGGTGCGGCCGAAGTCGAACACGAACGTGCCCCAGTCCAGCTGCTCGCCGCGGCGGGGGTCGGCGTGCTCGTACAGCGCGGTGCCGTCGAAGCGGCCGAGCGCCCAGGCGTCCTTGGGGAAGTGCGCGGGCACCCAGTCGACGAGGACGCCGATGCCGGCCTGGTGCGCCTTGTCGATGAGGTACCGCAGGTCGTCGGGGTCGCCCAGGCGCGCGGTCGGCGCGTAGTAGGACGTGACCTGGTAGCCCCAGGACCCGCCGAACGGGTGCTCGGCGAGCGGCATGAACTCGATGTGCGTGAACCCGGCGTCCACCACGTACTGCACCAGCTCGTCGGCGAGCTGGCGGTAGGACAGCCCCTGCCGCCAGGACCCGGCGTGCACCTCGTAGACGCTCATCGGGCGCTCGTGCCAGCCGGCGCGGGCGCGGTCGGCCAGCCACTCGTCGTCCTGCCACTCGTAGGTCGACTCGGTGACCACCGACGCGTTGGCCGGGGGGACCTCGGTGGCGAAGGCGAGGGGGTCGGACTTCTCCCGCCACTCGCCGTCGGCGCCGAGCACGTGGTAGCGGTACCGGCTGCCCACCTGGACCCCGGGGATGAAGATCTCCCAGACACCGGAGGCGCCGAGGGACCGCATCGGGTAGGCGCGGGCCTGCCAGTAGTCGAAGTCGCCGGTGACCTTGACGCCGCGGGCGTTGGGCGCCCAGACGGCGAACGAGACGCCCTCGGTCAGGCCGCCGGGGGTGTCGTAGCGGCGGACGTGCGCGCCGAGCACCTCCCAGAGGCGCTCGTGCCGGCCCTCGCCGATGAGGTACTGGTCGAGCTCGCCCACCGTCGGCATCCAGCGGTAGGGGTCGTCGACGACGTAGGTGTTGGTGCCGCCGGAGCCGTCGCCGTAGTTGACCTCGATGCGGTAGTCGCCGGGCTGCTGCGGCAGGCCGGCCTCATAGATGCCGCCGCCGTGCAGCTGCCGGGCCTCGTAGCGCGCGCCGTCCTGGTCGATGACGGCGACGCTGACCGCGTCCGGGCGCAGGGTGCGGACCACCCACCGGCCGTCGCCGGCCGGGTGGAAGCCGAGCACCGCGTGCGGGTCGTGCGACCAGCCCTCGACGATGGCGCGCAGCTGGTCACCGGTGACCTCGGCGCCGACCCCGATCGCGGGGGCGGCGGGTTCGGCCGCCCCGGGGGCGGCGCCCGCGCCCGTGGCGGTCGCGGGCCCGGAGGTCGCGGGCGTGGGGGTCTCGGGCGTGGGGGTGTCGGGCGTCGGGGCCTCCGGGGTCGTGGTCCCCGGGGCCGGCTCGCCCGGCTCGGCCGGGGCGCCGGTGCCGTCGCCCGGCTCGGCGATGGGGGCCGGCGGGACCACCGGCGGCGTGGTGGCCGCGGCGGTCTTCTTCGTCGTGCGCTTCGCCGCCGTCCCGGTCGGCGCCGTCTTCTTGGCCGGGGCAGTCTTCTTCGCCGCGGCCTTGCGGGGAGCCGGCGCGGCCGGCGCGGCCGCCTCGGCGGTGGCGGGGTCGGTGCCGCTCGCGGCGGCCGTCTTCTTCGCCGTCTTCGCGGCCGTCGTCTTCTTCGTGGCCGGGGTCTTGCGCACCGGTCGCGCCGGGGCCACGTTCTCGTCCGCCTCGGCCTGCTGCTGGACGCGGGCGGTCTTCTCCTCGACAGCGGCCTGCAGTTCTTCCTTGCCGGCCACGTGGTCCTGTGCGTCGTCCGTCGTCATCGTCGCCCTCGTTCGGTGGTGCGTCGTCGGGAGTCGGTGCCCGCCGCGCTCAGCTGCCGGACGTGAGCCGGGTCAGCGAGTGCAGCGGGATCATCAGCCAGTGCGGCCGGTTGCGCGCCTCGTAGACGCACTCGTAGACCGCCTTGTCGGCCTCGAACGCCCGGAGGAGAGGGGAGTCCCCGCAGGGGTCCAGCCCGCTCGCGGCCGAGTAGCCGGTGCAGAAGGCGGTCCGGTTGCGCTCTGCCCACTCCTGGGCCCGGTATGCGCGCTGGGGGTCGTCGGGTTGCTCGACGAGCATGTGACGTGCGGCGTAGTCGAAGCTGCGCAACATCCCGGCGACGTCGCGCAGCGGGCTGTCGAGCTGCCGGCGCTCCTCGAGGGAGCGGGCCGGTTCCCCCTCGAAGTCGAGCAGGATCCAGCCGGTCGCCGTCCGCAGCACCTGTCCCAGGTGCAGGTCGCCGTGCACCCGCTGGCGGGCGACCGGCTCGGTGGTCCCGGCCACCGCCGCGTAGAGCGCGCGCAGGCCGTCGGCGTGCTCCGCCAGCTGCGGCACGACCTCGATCGCGGCGTCCAGCCGGGCGTTCATCTGCTCGGCCAGCCCGGCGAACCACGCCTCGTCGGCCGGCTCGGTGGGCAGCACCTTCGCCATGTCCCCGTGCACCGACGCGGTCGCCGCCCCGAGCCGCTCGCTGTCGGCGGCGAAGTCGCCGCCGACCTCGTCGGCGTGCAGGTCGCCCTCGGCGTAGAGGTCGCGGACGCTCGCGGTGGCCAGCCGCCAGCCGTCGCTGGCGTTGGGGACGAACCGCTGCAGCATGCCGGCGGTCGCCGCCGGCTTCGCCGGGTCGGGGTCGTCGATCTCGAGGTAGCCGAGCAGCGGCGCGATGTGGACGTTCTCGGTGCGGCGCAGCGCGTCGTGCACCTCGACGTCGGGGTTGAGGCCGGGCTCCAGGCGCCGGAAGAGCTTGAGGATCGCCTCGGACCCGTAGATCAGCGAGGTGTTGCTCTGCTCGCCGGAGACGATGTCGCCGGGCAGCCCCTCGGGGATGTAGGCGACGCCGGCCGGGTGGAAGTGCATCGGACCCACCGTCGAGGCGGCGACCAGGTGCTTGAGCCAGGGCACCGTCGCGTCCCGGTCGCGCATGGCGTCGTAGCCGTAGAACTCCCGGCCCTCGAAGGTGACCGCGCCGATGAAGGCGGAGGTCAGCTCCTCGGTCGGGTGCTCGTGCCAGGAGACCGGGATCAGGTAGGTCTCCCGGCCGCCGTCGACGTAGGTGACGGTCATCCGGTGCACCGACACCACCGGGTGCTCCCGCTCGAGGAAGAACCCGGTCTCGTCGACGTCCGCCCACTCCCGGCCCTTGCCGCCGAACCAGCGCTGGGCCGGCATCCAGTCCTTGAGCAGGTCGCTGGCCACGGTCATCGGGCACCTCCGCCGGTGTGCTCGGGGCCGGCCGTGTCGCCGTCCCCGACGACCCCCGCGGCGAGCAGCGACTCGGCCAGGCCGGTCTCGTGCTCGGGTTCGGGCTCCGGCTCGGGCTCCAGGGGCTTGGCCAGCTCGAACCAGTAGAAGCCGTGCCCGGCCAGGGTGAGCATGTACGGCAGGACGCCGATCTGCGGGAACTCCACCCGCCCGGTGAGCTCGATCGGGGTGTAGCCCTCGAACTGCCGCAGGTCGAGCTCGACCGGCTGCGGGAACCGCGACAGGTTGTTCACGCACAGCACGATGTCGTCGCCGAACCGGCGGACGAAGGAGAGCACCGTCGGGTTGCGCGAGCCGACCTCCTCGAAGGTGCCGAGCCCGAACGTCGGGTGCTCCTTGCGGACGGCGATCATCCGGCGGATCCAGTGCAGCAGCGAGTTGGTGTTGCGCAGCTGCGCCTCGACGTTGGTGGTCTGGTAGCCGTAGACCGGGTCCATGTTCAGCGGCAGGTACATCCGCTGCGGGTCGGCGGTGGAGAAGCCGCCGTTGCGGTCCGGCGTCCACTGCATCGGGGTGCGGACGCCGTCGCGGTCACCGAGCCAGATGTTGTCGCCCATGCCGATCTCGTCGCCGTAGTAGAGGACCGGCGAGCCGGGCAGGCTGAACAGCAGCGCGTTGAACAGCTCGAGGGTGTTGATGTCGTTCTCGAGCAGCGGGGCCAGCCGGCGGCGGATGCCGATGTTGGCCTTCATGCGGGGGTCCTTGGCGTACTCGCCCCACATGTAGTCGCGCTCCTCGTCGGTGACCATCTCGAGGGTCAGCTCGTCGTGGTTGCGCAGGAAGACGCCCCACTGGCAGTTCTTCGGGATGTCCGGCGTCTGCGCCATGATCTCCGAGATCGGGAACCGCTGCTCCCGGCGCGCGGCCATGAACAGGCGCGGCATCACCGGGAAGTGGAACGCCATGTGGCACTCGTCGCCGTCGGCGCCGAAGTACTCGACGACGTCGGCCGGCCACTGGTTGGCCTCGCAGAGCAGCACCGTGTCCGGGTAGCCGGCGTCGACGACCTTGCGCACCCGCTTGAGGAACTCGTGGGTGCGGGGGAGGTTCTCGCAGTTGGTCCCCTCCTCCTCGAACAGGTAGGGGACGGCGTCCAGCCGGAACCCGTCGATGCCCAGGTCCAACCAGAACTTCAGCGCGTCGAGGATCGCGTCCTGCACCCGCGGGTTCTCGAAGTTGAGGTCCGGCTGGTGGGAGAAGAAGCGGTGCCAGAAGTACTGCTTGCGCACCGGGTCGAACGTCCAGTTCGAGCTCTCGGTGTCGACGAAGATGATCCGCGCGTCGGAGTACCCGGAGTCGTCGTCGGCCCACACGTAGAAGTCGCCGTAGGGGCCCTCGGGATCGCTGCGGCTGGCCTGGAACCACGGGTGCTGGTCCGAGGTGTGGTTCATGACGAAGTCGATGATCACGCGCATGCCCCGGGCGTGGGCCGCGTCGAGGAAGTCCTTGAAGTCGTCGATGTCGCCGAACTCGGGCAGCACCGCGGTGTAGTCGCTGACGTCGTAGCCGCCGTCGCGCAGCGGGGAGGCGAAGAACGGCGGCAGCCAGAGGCAGTCGACGCCCAGCCACTGCAGGTAGTCGAGCTTGTCGGTCATGCCCCGGAGGTCGCCGACGCCGTCGGCGTTGCTGTCGGCGAAGCCGCGGACGAGCACCTCGTAGAACACGGCGCGCTTGAACCACTCCGGGTCGGTGCCGGGGGCCGGCAGCGCCGACGGCTCGTGGTCGTCGGTGGTCGCGTCGGGGACGGGAACGGTCATCGGGAGAAGTCGTCCTCGATCTTCTGGTGGGGCGGACGGCCCGGGGGTGGGACCGGGCTCAGGCGGGCGGCGGGAACTGCACCAGGCGCGGGAACGCGATCGAGAAGATGTGCGCCGGCTCGCGGTACGGGTCCAGCTCCAGGTAGTTGAACTGCCCCCAGTCGTAGGAGGCGCCGGTCAGCTCGTCGGTCACCGAGAAGCGCTCGTGCCAGTCGAGCCCGAGGGCCGGCAGGTCGAGGGCCGTCGTCCCGATCTGCGTGTGCCGGCTGGAGAGGTTGACGACCACGAGGACGGCGTCGGTGGACCCCGGGTCGGTCTTCGAGAAGCAGATCAGGTTCGGGTTGTCGACGTCGTGGAACCGGAGGGTGCGCAGCTGCTGCAGCGACGGGTGCGCCCGGCGGATCTCGTTGAGCCGGCGCAGGTACGGCGCCAGGCTGCGCCCGGAGGCCTCGGCGCCGGCCCAGTCGCGCGGCCGCAGCTGGTACTTCTCGCTGTCCAGGTACTCCTCGCTGCCCGGCCGGACGGCGACGTGCTCGAACAGCTCGAACCCGGAGTAGACGCCCCAGGTCGGGCTCATCATCGCCGCGAGCACCGCGCGGATCTTGAACATCGGCGGGCCGCCGTACTGCAGCGACTCGTGGAGGATGTCCGGGGTGTTCACGAAGAAGTTCGGCCGCATGTAGTGCGCCGTCCCGGCCAGCGAGCGGCCGTACTCCTCGAGCTCCCAGCGCTCGGTGCGCCAGGTGAAGTACGTGTAGGACTGCGTGAACCCGAGCCGGGCCAGCTGGTGCATCATCGCCGGCTTGGTGAACGCCTCGGCGAGGAACAGCACGTCGGGGTCGGTCTTCTTGACCTCCCAGATCAGCCAGTGCCAGAAGTTCAGCGGCTTGGTGTGCGGGTTGTCGACGCGGAAGATCTTCACCCCGCAGGACACCCAGTGCCGCACCACCCGGAGCACCTCGGCGTAGATGCCCTGCGGGTCGTTGTCGAAGTTGATCGGGTAGATGTCCTGGTACTTCTTCGGCGGGTTCTCCGCGTAGGCGATCGTGCCGTCGGGCTTGGTGGTGAACCACTCCGGGTGCTCCTTGACCCAGGGGTGGTCGGGCGCGGCCTGCAGCGCCAGGTCCAGCGCCACCTCCATGCCGAGCTCGCCGGCCCGCCGGACGAAGGACCGGAAGTCCTCGAGCGTGCCCAGCTGCGGGTGGACGGCGTCGTGCCCGCCGTCGTCACTGCCGATGGCCCACGGCGAGCCGACGTCGTCGGGGTCGGGGGTGAGGGTGTTGTTGCGGCCCTTGCGGTTGACCCGGCCGATCGGGTGGATCGGCGGCAGGTAGACGACGTCGAACCCCATCTCGGCGACCGCCGGCAGCCGCTCCTGGGCGGTCGTGAACGTGCCGTGCGTCGGGCCGCCGCCGACCAGCGGGCCCTCGGAGCGCGGGAAGAACTCGTACCAGGAGCCGAAGAGCGCGCGCGGCCGGTCGACCCAGACCTCGTAGGTGGGGGAGGCGGTGACCAGCTCGCGCACCGGGTGGTCGTGGAGCACCTGCTGCAGGCCGGGCGTGAAGGAGGGGGCGACCCGGGCGGTGAGCTCCAGCGACTCGTCGCGCAGCGCGGCCGCCGCGGCCGAGACGTCGTCGCGGTGCTCGGCGGGGCAGGCGGCGGCGACCCGGTCGAGCAGCCGCGCGCCCTCCTCGAGGTCGTTGGCCAGCTCGCCGGCGCCCTGGCCGGCGGCGATCTTCACCTCGACCGCGTGGTGCCAGGTGGCCAGCGGGTCGCTCCACGCCTCGACCGTGTAGGTCCAGCGGCCCTCGCGGTCGGGGACGACGGTGGTCAGCCAGCGGTCGGGCTCCTCGCCGTAGCGGGCCATGCGGCGCAGCGGCGGCCGGTCGGTGTCGCCCGGGGGCTGCCAGACGACGTCGGCCGCGACGGCGTCGTGACCCTCGCGGAACACGGTGGCGGTGATCGGCAGGTGCTCACCGACCACGGCGCGCGCGGAGAAGGACCCGCACGACACGACGGGGGCGACATCGGTGATGCCGAGGCGGAGATCAGGTCGGCCAGTCATCACCCGGAACGCTATCGAGATCACCGAGCGGCCACACCTCGGCGGCGGGGGAGCACCCGCAGGAGTGGCCGGGCGGCTCGGCGTGCGGCTGAACCGGCCGCTGCGCCTGGTTAGGCTCGCCCGGTGCGAGCACTCCGGCGGTTCACCGTCCGCGCCACCCTCCCGGACCCCCTGCAGCCACTGGCCCAGCTGGTGATGAACCTGCGCTGGTCGTGGCACCCCGAGACGCGGGACCTGTTCGAGGCCCTCGACCCCGCGCTGTGGCAGGACTGCGGCGGCGACCCGGTCAAGATGATGGGCGAGATCTCGGCCGAGCGGCTGGCCACCCTGGCCAAGGACCGCCGCTTCCTGCGCCGCCTCCAGGACGTCGTCGACGACCTCGAGGAGTACATGGGCGCCGAGCTCTGGTACCAGTCGCTCGGCGGCGACGCCCCCGCCTCCATCGCGTACTTCTCCGCCGAGTTCGGCATCACCGAGGTGCTGCCCCAGTACTCCGGCGGCCTGGGCATCCTGGCCGGCGACCACCTGAAGGCCGCCTCCGACCTCGGCGTCCCGCTGATCGGCGTCGGCCTGCTCTACCGGGCGGGCTACTTCGACCAGGGCCTGTCCGCCGACGGCTGGCAGCTCGAGCACTACCCGGCGCTGGACCCGCACGGCCTGCCGGTCAAGCTGCTGCGCCGCCCGGACGGCTCCGCCGTCGTCATCACCGTGCCGCTGCCCGAGGGCCGCACCCTGCACGCGCACGTGTGGCGGGCCCAGGTGGGGCGGGTGCCGCTGCTGCTGCTCGACACCGACATCGAGGAGAACGCGCCCGCCGAGCGGATGGTCACCGACCGCCTCTACGGCGGCGACGAGGACCACCGGCTGCGGCAGGAGATGCTGCTCGGCATCGGCGGCGTCCGGGCGCTGCGGGCGTTCTGCTCGCACACCGGGACCCCGCAGCCCGAGGTCTTCCACGCCAACGAGGGCCACGCCGGCTTCCAGGGCATCGAGCGCATCCGCGAGCTCACCGAGTCGCACGGTCTGTCGTTCCCCGAGGCGCTGCAGGCGGTGCGCGGCGGCACCGTGTTCACCACGCACACGCCCGTGCCCGCCGGCATCGACCGCTTCCCCCGCGCCCTCATCGAGCGCTACTTCGCCGGGTTCGGCGTCCCGCTGGGCGAGCTGCTGGCACTGGGGGCCGAGGAGGACCCGGCGAAGTTCAACATGGCGCACATGGGGCTGCGCCTCGGGCAGCGGGCCAACGGCGTCAGCCGGCTGCACGGGCACGTCAGCCGGCACATGTTCAACGGCCTGTGGCCGGGCTTCGACGAGGACGACGTCCCGATCTCCTCGATCACCAACGGCGTGCACGCGGCGACCTGGACCGCCCGCGAGCTGGTCGAGCTCGGCACCCAGACGAGCTCGCAGGGCGACCCGCTCCAGGTCGAGGGCCCGGTGCACTTCGACGGCGTCGACCGGATCCCCGCCGGTGACCTGTGGCAGACCCGGCGGATCCTGCGCGGGCGGCTGGTCGACGAGGTGCGCCGCCGGCTGCGGGACACGGCGCTGGCGCGGGGGGCGGTCGAGGCCGAGGTCGGCTGGACCGACACGGCGTTCGACCCCGACGTCCTCACCATCGGCTTCGCCCGCCGGGTGCCGTCCTACAAGCGGCTGACGCTGATGCTGCGCGACCCGGAGCGGCTCAAGGCGCTGCTCCTCGACGACGAGCGGCCGATCCAGCTGGTCATCGCCGGCAAGAGCCACCCGGCCGACGACGGCGGCAAGCAGCTGATCCAGCAGATGGTGCGCTTCGCCGACGACCCCCGGATCCGGCACCGCATCGCGTTCCTGCCCGGCTACGACATCGGCATGGCCCGCTACCTCTACTGGGGCTGCGACGTCTGGCTCAACAACCCGCTGCGGCCGCTGGAGGCCTGCGGCACGTCGGGCATGAAGGCCGCCCTCAACGGCGGGCTGAACCTCTCCATCCGCGACGGCTGGTGGGACGAGTGGTTCGACGGCCAGAACGGCTGGGCCATCCCGACGGCCGACGGCGTCGCCGACGCCGACCGGCGCGACGAGGTGGAGGCCCGCGCCATCTACGACCTGATCGGCACCCAGGTGCTGCCGCGGTTCTACGAGCGCGACCGCGACGGCATCCCCGCCCGCTGGGTCGAGATGGTGCGGCACACGCTGCGCGAGACCGGCCCGAAGGTGCTGGCCGCGCGGATGGTGCACGACTACGTGCAGCAGCTGTACCGGCCGGCGGCGGTCTCGGCGCGGGCGATGTCCGACGGCGGCACCTACGCGCCGGCCCGGGAGGAGGCGGCCCGCCGGGCGCACCTGCTCGACCACTGGGGCACGGTGCGGGTCGCGCACGTCGAGGCCACCGGGGCCGGGGACACCCCGGAGATCGGGACGACCCTCGCGCTGCGCGCCGAGGTCGAGCTGCCCGGCCTGGCGCCGGCCGACGTCCAGGTGCAGGCCGCCTACGGCCGGGTGGACGACGCGGACGGGCTGCACGAGGTGACCTGCATCCCGATGGCGCACGAGCAGGCCGACGGGTCGCGGCACTGGTTCACCGCGACCGTACCGCTCGAGCGCACCGGCGCCTTCGGGTACACGGTGCGGGTGCTGCCGCACTCGGAGCACCTCGCCAACCCCGCGGAGCTGGGGGTCGTCACCAGCGCGTAGGGACGCCGCCGCCCGGTCCGTACTCTCGCTTGAGACCCTCAGGTCACGGGTATCCCACGCACCCCGGGTGACACCTCGCTCGCTCGGCGTGGCGGTGCTCCGCGGCCGCCCACACCTGTTGCGCAACACTAGGCTGGAGCCCATGCCCGACCGCTGTGAAGTCCTCCCCGGAGAGTCGGTCGTCGCCCGTCGCGGCGGCGGCCTGCTGTGGGTCGACGCGCCCGGCTCGCCCGCCCTGGTGGCGGCCCTCCACGCCTGCCTGGGGGTCTCGGGTCCCGGCGCCGACCGCGTCCTGGCCGCCGTCGCCGGCCAGGTCTCCACCCTCGCCCACGGCGGGGCCTCCTTCGCCCTCGTGCTCGCCGACACCACAGAGGGCGCCGGTACCGGTGTCGCGCTGTGGTCGGGGAAGGGCCAGCCCGCCGTCGACAGCGTGCCGGTCTCGGGCTCGTCGGTCGACGGCGGCTGCACGCTGGCGGCCGGGTTCTCGCTCGGCCAGACCCTCTACGTCGGCCCCGGCCAGGCGGCGCCCCAGATGCCGCCGGGTGTCGCCTTCGACCTGGTCGAGGGGACCGTCCCGGGCTCCGGCGCGATGCTGCAGCTGGCCGCCCCGGCGCCGGCCGCCTCCGCGCCCCAGCCGGCCGCGGCTCCCGCGCAGACGTACTCCGCCCCGTCCGACGCCGGCTTCGGCGCGGCGCCGTCCGCCCCGGTGTCCTCCGGTGCGACGCGGGCCGACTCGGGCGAGCAGACGGCGTTCTGGCGCCCCGACACCCCGTCGGCGCCGATCCTGCGGTTCGACGACGGCATGGTCGTCACCGTCGACGAGGACCTCGTGCTGGGCCGCCGTCCGGACAACCACGAGCTCGTCACCGCCGGCTCGGCCCGGCCGGTGCCGATAGCGGACACGCAGAACGTGCTGTCCTCGGCGCACGCGGCCATCCAGCGCGCCGGCCGCGAGGTCTCGCTCGTCGACCTGGGCTCGCTCAACGGCACCCACGTCGCCGGCCCCGAGGCCACCGAGTGGACCCAGCTCGAGCCCGGCGTCGCCCACCCCCTGTCCGACGGCGACCGGCTGCTGCTCGGCTGGACCGTCATCACCTTCGAACAGCCGCAGGACTGACGCCCGACTGAACGCCGGAGGGCCCCGCCGGTTCGCCGGCGGGGCCCTTCGGCGTTCCGGAGCGGCTCACCCGCGCCGCGGAGTCGCCACCCCCGCCGCCGACCGCGCGGGTCGTGGCCGCTCGTTCTCGCGAGGGTGAGGCGTCCTCCCGCACCGCAGGAGGTCCTCCCTCGTGCCGCAGCGCGGGGGAGGAGCCGCCCGGATCAGGTGAGCTGATCGTCGCTGCGGCTCGCCCGCGCCGCGGAGTCGCCGCCCCCGCCGCCGACCGCGCGGGTCGCGGCCACGCGGCGAGGGTGACGTCCGCCGGGGTCGCTCAGGGACGGCGGAGGATGCGCATCAGCCAGACGCTGCGGCCCGGCAGCTCCACCGGACCGGGGCCCACCACCGCCGGCCGCGGCGGGGCGCCGGTGGGGTACTCGGTGGAGAGCACCAGCTCGTAGCCGTCGCCCCACGGCGGCCCCGGCAGCGTCACCGTCGTCGCCTCTGCGCCGGCGTGCAGCCACACCAGGTACGACTCGTCGACCACCTTCCGGCCGAACTCGTCGCGGTGCCGCAGCGCCCGCCCGTCGAGGTACATGCCGACCGTCTTCAGGCCGGTGTCGAACCAGTCCGAGGTGGTCAGCTGCGCGCCGGCCGGGTTGAACCAGGCCAGGTCGCGGGTGCCGCCGGTCGCCGGCAGCTCGTGGCCCTCGAAGAACGCCTCCTGCCGCAGCGCCGGGGCGGTGTGCCGCAGCTGCACCAGCCGGCGGACGAAGGCCAGCAGGTCCTCGTCGACGTCCTTCCAGTCGATCCAGGAGATCTCGTTGTCCTGGCAGTAGGCGTTGTTGTTGCCCAACTGCGTGCGGCCGAGCTCGTCGCCGGCGGTCAGCATGGGCACCCCGGTCGACAGCAGCAGCGTGGCCAGGTGGTTGCGCACCTGCCGGGCCCGCAGCGACGTGATCTCCGGGTCGTCGGTCGGCCCCTCGACGCCGCAGTTCCAGTTGCGGTTGTGGCTCTCGCCGTCCCGGTTGTCCTCGCCGTTGGCCTCGTTGCGCTTGCGCTCGTAGGCGACCAGGTCGGCGAGGGTGAACCCGTCGTGGGCGGTGACGAAGTTGATGCTGGCGAACGGCCGCCGGCCGTCGGAGCGGTAGAGGTCCGACGAGCCGGTGAGCCGGTAGGCGAGGTCGCGGACGCCGACCTGGGCGCCGGACCACACGTCGCGCACCGTGTCGCGGTACTTGCCGTTCCACTCGGTCCACGGCGGCGGGAAGTTGCCCACCTGGTAGCCGCCCTCGCCGACGTCCCACGGCTCGGCGATCAGCTTCACCTGGCTGACCACCGGGTCCTGGTGGACGACGTCGAAGAACGCCGAGAGCCGGTCGACGTCGTGCATGGACCGGGCCAGCGCCGAGGCCAGGTCGAACCGGAACCCGTCGACGTGCATCTCGGTCACCCAGTAGCGCAGCGAGTCCATGAGCAGCGCCAGGACGGCGGGGCGGCGGACGTCGAGGGTGTTCCCGCAGCCGGTGTAGTCGGTGTACCGGGCCGCGTCACCGCCGCGCACGCGGTAGTACGCGCGGTTGTCGATGCCCTTGAACGACAGCGTCGGGCCGGTGTGGTCGCCCTCGGCGGTGTGGTTGTAGACGACGTCGAGCACGACCTCGATGCCCGCCGCGTGCAGCGCCTTGACCATCGCCTTGAACTCGGTGACCTGCTGCCCGGCGCTGCCCGCGGAGCTGTAGGCCGCGTGCGGGGCGAAGTAGCCCAGGGTGTTGTAGCCCCAGTAGTTGGTCAGGCCGCGGCGCAGCAGGTGCGGCTCGCTGACGAAGTGGTGCACCGGCAGCAGCTCGACGGCGGTGACGCCGAGCCCGGTCAGGTGATCGATGAACGCCGGGTGCGCCAGTCCTGCGTAGGTGCCGCGCAGCGCCGGCGGGACCTCGGGGTGGCGCATGGTGGCGCCCTTGACGTGCACCTCGTAGATCACCGTGTCCGACCACGGCGTCCCCGGGCGCCGGTCGCCCTCCCAGGGGAAGGAGTCGTGGATGACCACCCCCCGGGGGACGAACGGGGCCGAGTCGCGGTCGTCGGGGGTCTGCGAGTCGGGGTTGTCGCCGCGGTAGCCGAACAGAGCGCCGTCGAGGGCGAGCTGCCCGTCGACGGCCCGCGTGTACGGGTCGAGCAGCAGCTTGGCGGGGTTGTAGCGCTGGCCGCTGCCGGGGTCGTAGGCGCCGTGCACCCGGTAGCCGTAGCGCTGGCCCGGGCCGACGCCGGGCAGCCGGGCGTGCCAGACCTGGTGCGTGTTCTCCTGCAGCCGGTGCCGGTGCTCCCCGCCGTCGGCGTCGAACAGGCACAGGTCCACCGCCTGCGCGCCGCCGGCCCACAGCGCGAAGTTGGTGCCGGTCCCGTCCCAGTGCGCGCCCAGGGGGCTCGGCCATCCGGGCCATGCGATGGGACCGGACGGTCCGACCTCGGGGAACTCCACGCCGCGATCCTGCCCCCTCCCGACCCGTGGCGCGTCGCAGGGAGCGCTGCGGGAGTTGGTTGGATGGACGTGTGTCGAGCAGTGTGTCGGGTGGGGGCGCGTCCGGACCGGTCGTCCGGATGCGGGGGGTCGACGTCGTACGGGGGGACACCCACCTGCTGCGCGGCGTCGACTGGACGGTGGAGGCCGACCACCGGTGGGTGGTCCTCGGCCCCAACGGGGCGGGGAAGACGACGCTGCTGCAGCTGGCCGCCGCCCACATGCACCCCACGCGCGGGGAGGTCCAGCTGCTGGGGGAGACCCTGGGCGCCGTCGACGTCTTCGAGCTGCGCCCGCGGATCGGCCTGACCAGCGCCTCCCTGGCGCAGCGGATCGAGCCGGGGGAGAAGACCGGCGACGTCGTCGTCTCCGCCGGCTACGCCGTGGTCGGCCGGTGGCGCGAGCGCTACGACGTCCACGACCTGACCCGCGCCGGGATGCTGATGAACCAGTGGGGCGTGGCCCAGTTCGCGCACCGGCCGTTCGGCACGCTGTCGGAGGGCGAGCGCAAGCGCGCCCAGATCGCCCGCGCGCTCATGCCCGACCCCGAGCTGCTGCTGCTCGACGAGCCGGGCGCCGGCCTCGACCTCGGCGGTCGCGAGGACCTGGTGGCCCGGCTGGCCGACCTCGCGCGCTACCTCTACGCGCCGGCGCAGGTGCTGGTCACCCACCACGTCGAGGAGATCCCGCCCGGCTACGACCACGCCCTGCTGCTGCGCGACGGCGAGGTGGTGGCCGCCGGGGCGGCCGACGACGTCCTCACCGCCGCGCACCTCTCCGACACCTTCGGCCTGGCGCTGACCCTGTCGCGGCAGGACGGCCGGTTCACCGCTCGCCGCGCCCCGTAGCCCCGCGGCTAGGGTGCGGCCATGACGGAGCCGCAGTTCGTGACCCTGCAGGTCGAGGACGGGGTGGGCACCATCCGCCTCGACCGGCCGAAGATGAACGCGATCGACGAGCAGCTGCACCGCGAGGTGCGGGCCGCGGCGATGGAGGCCGCCGAGCGCACCGACGTCCGCGCGGTGGTGATCTACGGCGGGGAGCGGGTCTTCGCCGCCGGCGCCGACATCAAGGCGATGTCGCAGCTCGACGGCAGCTCGATGGTGGCGTGGGGCCGTGAGCTGCAGAACTCCTTCATCGAGGTGGCCCGGGTGCCGAAGCCGGTCATCGCGGCCGTCACCGGCTACGCCCTCGGCGGCGGCTACGAGCTCGCCCTGTGCGCCGACTTCCGGGTGCTCGGTACGAACGCCAAGATCGGCCAGCCGGAGATCCTGCTCGGCGTCATCCCGGGGGCCGGCGGCACCCAGCGGCTGGCCCGCCTGGTCGGCCCGGCCAAGGCCAAGGACCTGGTGTTCACCGGCCGGCACGTCGGGGCGGAGGAGGCGCTGGAGATCGGCCTGGCCGACGCCGTCGTCCCCGACGACGAGGTCTACGCCACCGCCCTCGCGATGGCACGGAAGTTCGCCGCCGGCCCGCCGCTGGCCCTGGCCGCCGCGAAGCGGGCCATCGACGAGGGCCTGGACCTCCCGCTGGCCGAAGGGCTGGCGTTGGAGAGCCGGCTGTTCGCCGAGATGTTCGACACCGAGGACCAGAAGACCGGCATGCGCTCGTTCCTCGAGAGCGGCCCCGGGAAGGCCGCGTTCTCCGGACGCTAGACGGCCGGCACGACGGGACCGGCCGCCGGCTCACCGGTCCCCGGCGTGGAGGATCCGGACCGTGCCCGTCTCGAGCTGCGTCACGTAGAGGGTCGTCCCGTCCGGGGAGACCGCCACGCTGGAGGGCTGCCCGCCCACCTCGATCGACGCCGAGACCGTCCGCGTCTCGGTGTCGACCACGGTCACCGTGCCGCCGGTCACGTCGGCGGTGTAGAAGTGCTTGCCATCCGGTGCATAGGTGATGTCCTGCGGGCGCGTCCCGATCGGGATCGTCGTGACCACCGCATGGGTGGCGGGGTCGATGATCCACACGTCGTTACTGTCGAAGCAGACGACGGAGACCTGCGATCCGTCCGGCGACACCGCGATGCTGTGCGGCGAGGTGCCCACGGGGACGGTGGTGATCACCCGCCCGCCGGCCGTGAGGTCGAGCACCGAGACCAGGTTGGACTCGTGGTTGGCGGTGTAGCCGGTCCGGCCATCGGCACTGACGGCGATCCAGTGCGGGTTGCGGGCCACCGCGTACGAAGCGATCTCCTGTGCCGTCGTCGTGTCCAGCACCTGCACGCGACCCTCGTCGTGCAGGGGCACGTAGAGCAGGCGTCCGTCCGGGGAGGTCTCCGGGGCGTACGGCCGGAGCCCGACCTCGACCGTGGCCATCACCCGGTTCACCCGGGTGTCGACGAAGACGACCCGGTTCTCGGTGTACTCGGGCGCGTTGGTCACGGTGATGTAGGCGACACGGCTGTCCGGTGAGAACGTGATGAACCACGGGGGTCCGGCGGGGATCGGGATCGTCCCGGTCGCCTTGCCCAACGTCGTGTCGAAGACGGTGACGATGCCCTCGTCGCGGTTCGCGATGTACGCGAACCGCCCGTTCGGGGCGACCGCCATGTAGCCCGGGGTCGGGTTCACCTCGATCGGGTCGCCCTCGACGTAGGGAACGGCCAGGCTGGCCGCCGGGGGTTCCGGCGTCGGGATGGGCGAGGGCGAGGGCGGCTCGCCCGTCGCGGTCCCGTCCGTGGGCGGGGCGGAGGTGCCGGGCTGCGCGGTCCCGCTCCCCGTGTCGCTGTCCCGCTGCCAGAGCAGAACGGTGAGCGTAACCGCGACGAGCGCCAGCACCAGGACACCGACGAGGACCGGCCACCGCTGCCGCCGCTTCCCTGCCGGGCCCCTCGGCGCTCCGGGCCCTCCGTGCGCTCCGTGCGCTCCGTGCGCTGGTGGCACGGGACCCCTCGGCCCCGCCGAGGAGGGTGCCAACGGTTCGGTGGACCGGTGCCCACCATCGGCCGAGCGCAGGCCCAGATCGACCGCTGGGAGCGGAGGCAGCGGACCCTGCCGCGGGACGACGGGTGCGACGCCGTCCGTGCCGGTGGCCGCGGCCGCCGCCACCGGTTCGTCCACGGACCGGACGGTCTCCGGCTCGCGGGGAACCGTCGCCGCAGCCGCCGCCGCGCCGGACGCAGTGGCCGCTGTCGGTACCGCGGCCGGGCCCGCCGGTGCGGCGGCGTCCTGGAGCGCCGCCTTGGCGGAGCCGATCAGCTCGCACGGCGTCGAGTAGCGGTCGTCCGCCCGCTTGGCCATGCCTCTGGAGATCACGGCGTCGAGCTGCCGGGGTACCCCGCTCACGAGCTCGCTCGGCCGGGGCGGATCGCTGTAGAGGTGTGCGTAGAGGAGGGCCGGGAGGTCCGAGCCGGCGAACGGCCTGGTGGCCGTCAGGCACTCGGCCAGGACGCAGGCGAGGGAGTAGACGTCGACGCGGCCGTCGATGGGCGTGTTGGTGAAGCGTTCGGGCGCCATGTAGTCCAAGGTGCCCACCGTGGCGCCGGTGATCGTCAGCGACGTCTGCGTGCTGCCGACCGAGCGGGCGATCCCGAAGTCCACGACGTAGACGAAGTCGTTGGGCGTCACGAGGATGTTGGAGGGCTTGACGTCCCGGTGGACCAACCCGTCCGCGTGCGCGGCCTCCAGCGCGTCGGCCGCCTGCGCGAGCAGCGCGACCGCCCGCTCCGGTGCCAACGGCCCGTCCCGGAGGATCTCGCCCAGATCGCGGCCGTCGACCAGCCGCATGTCGATGTAGAGCCGGCCGTCGATCTCGCCGTAGTCGTGGATGGGGACCACGTGGGGTTCCCGCAGCCGGGCGGCCACGTGGGACTCCCGGCGGAACCGGCTCAGGAACTCGTGGTCGTGCGCCAGGGACTCGGGGAGCACCTTCAGCGCGACCAGGCGTTCGCGTCGGGTGTCCCGCGCGCGCCAGACCTCCCCCATCCCGCCGACGCCGATGAGCTCCTCGAGCTCGTAGGGACCGAACTGGCGCACGGTCATGCGGCGCCCCCTCGGCGGTCACCGGCGGTCGTGCGGCCGTTTCCCGCCGCCGCCGTGTGGGGCGCACTGTAGGTCTGCTCCCGCGGGCGGTAAAGACCTCCGTGGACGCCGCTCGCCGGACCGGTTCCGCAGCCGTGGCGCCCAGGCGCGGCATGATCGCGGGCGTGACCCACCCGCCGGACGACGTCGACCGCTCCGATGCCGCCGGGCGCTCGTGGGTCGACCGCGCCGTCGCCGCCGTGGAGGCCGACGCGGTGCGCAGCGCCGACACCCACCTGCTCGTCTACCCGCTGCCGCCGGAGTGGGGCGTCGACCTCTACCTCAAGGACGAGTCGACGCACCCGACCGGCAGCCTCAAGCACCGGCTGGCCCGGTCGCTGTTCCTGTACGCCCTGTGCTCGGGGCAGATCTCCGAGGGCAGCACCGTCGTCGAGGCCTCCAGCGGGTCGACCGCGGTCAGCGAGGCCTACTTCGCCCGCATGCTCGGGCTGCCGTTCGTGGCGGTGATGCCGGCCTCGACCAGCCCGGAGAAGATCGCCCTCATCGAGTTCCACGGCGGCCGCTGCCACCTCGTCGGCGACCCGGCCGCGGTCTACGACGAGGCCCGCCGGGTCGCCGACGAGACCGGCGGGCACTACCTCGACCAGTTCACCAACGCCGAGCGGGCCACCGACTGGCGGGGCAACAACAACATCGCCGAGTCGGTGTTCGAGCAGCTGGCCCTGGAGCGGCACCCGGTGCCCGAGTGGATCGTCGTCGGGGCCGGCACGGGCGGGACCAGCGCGACGATCGGCCGCTACCTGCGCTACCGGCGGCTGGCGACCCGCCTGGCGGTGGTCGACCCGGAGGGGTCGTCCTTCTTCCCGTCCTGGCGGGACGACGACCGGGCGGTGGCCACCGGCCGGTCCTCGCGCATCGAGGGGATCGGCCGTCCCCGCGTCGAGCCGTCGTTCGTGCCGACGATCGTCGACCGGATGATCTGCGTGCCCGACGCGGCCTCGATCGCCGCGGTGCGCCACCTGGAGCGGGCCACCGGGCGGCGGGCCGGCGGCTCCACCGGCACCAACCTGTGGGGTGCGTTCGGCCTGGTCGCGGAGATGCTCGCCGCCGGCCGGACCGGCAGCGTGGTCACGCTGCTCTGCGACGGCGGCGAGCGGTACGCGCACACGTACTACTCCAATGGCTGGCTCGCCCGGCAGGGCCTGGACCTCGCTCCGCACGCCGCCGCGCTGGAGGTCTTCGCGGCGACGGGGGAGTGGTCGGCCGGCCGGTGATACAGGTCACCCGCCTACCCCGGCGCGTGTCCGTTACCGGCCAGTAACCTCCATGATCGGAGCTAGGCGGGCGTCAGGGCCCGCGCCCTGACCCCATCGCGGAGGTAGGTCTGGCGATGAACATCGTCGTTCTGGTCAAGCAGGTCCCGGACTCCGGCAGCGAGCGCAAGCTCGACCCGTCCGACAACACGGTCGCGCGGGCGACGGCGGACAACGTCATCAACGAGATGGACGAGTACGCCATCGAGGAGGCGCTGCTCGTGCGCGACCGCGAGGGCGGCGAGGTCACCGTCCTGTCCGTCGGCCCCGACTCCGCGACCGACGCGATCCGCAAGGCGCTGTCGATGGGCGCCGACAAGGCGGTGCACGTCTCCGACGAGGCGATCCACGGCTCGTGCGCCATCCAGACGTCCGCGGTGATCGCCGCGGCGCTGGGCCAGCTGGAGTACGACCTGGTGCTGTGCGGCGCCGAGGCGACCGACGCGCAGATGAGCGTCATGCCGGCGCTGCTGAGCGAGCGGCTGGGCATCCCGCAGCTCTCCGGCGCCCGCAAGCTCACCATCGAGGGCGGCGTCGCCAAGGTGGAGCGGCAGACCGACACCGGGTACTGGGCGCTCGAGGCCCCGCTGCCGGCCATCGTGTCCACCTGGGACTCGATCAACGAGCCGCGCTACCCCTCCTTCAAGGGGATCATGGCCGCCAAGAAGAAGCCGGTGGAGACCAAGTCGCTGGCCGACCTCGGCGTCGACACCGGCTCGGTCGGCCTGGCCAGCGCCACGTCGCAGGTCGTCGACTTCGCCGGTCGCCCGCCGAAGGGCGCCGGGGTGAAGGTGACCGACGAGGGCGACGGCGCCGAGAAGCTCGTCGGCTTCCTCGCCGAGCAGAAGATCGTCTGACCCGGACCTGAGAGCGAAGGAGAACACAGACATGGCTGAGGTCCTGGTCCTCGTCGAGCTCAACCCCGCCGGCGGTGGCGTCCGCAAGACGACGCTGGAGGCGCTGACCGCCGCCCGCGCGCTGGGCGAGCCGTCGGCCGTCGTGGCCGGCGCCCCCGGCTCGGCCGCCGGCGCCAAGGACGCGCTGGCCGAGTACGGCGCGCAGAAGGTCTACGTCGCCGAGTCGCCCGAGATCGACGACTACCTCGTGGCGCCCAAGGCCGAGGTGCTCGCGCAGCTGGTCGAGCGGGTCTCCCCGGCCGCCGTGGTCATCCCGTCCTCGCCCGAGGGCAAGGAGGTGGCCGCCCGGCTGGCGGTCAAGACCGGCAGCGGGCTGCTGACCGACGTCACCGAGATCGCCGCCGACGGCACCGCCACCCAGGCGGCCTTCGCCGGCTCGACGATCGTGCACTCGCGCGTCACCACCGGCACCCCGATCTACACGCTGCGCGGCAACTCGGTCGCCCCGGAGCCCGCGCCGGGTGCCGCGGCCGAGGAGACCGTCGAGGTGGCGCTGTCCGACGCCGCCAAGCAGGTCAAGGTCGTCGACCGGGTCGTGGAGCAGAAGAGCAGCCGGCCGGAGCTGACCGAGGCGGCGATCGTCGTCTCCGGCGGCCGCGGCGTGGCCAGCGCGGAGAACTTCTCGATCATCGAGAACCTGGCCGACTCGCTCGGCGCCGCGGTCGGCGCCTCGCGCGCGGCGGTCGACTCCGGCTTCTACCCGCACACCTTCCAGGTGGGGCAGACCGGCAAGACCGTGTCGCCGCAGCTCTACATCGCCGTCGGCATCTCCGGCGCGATCCAGCACCGCGCCGGCATGCAGACCAGCAAGACGATCGTCGCCATCAACAAGGACCCCGAGGCGCCGATCTTCGAGCTGGCCGACTTCGGCGTGGTGGGGGACCTGTTCCAGGTCGCCCCGCAGGCCACGGAGCTGATCAAGACCCGCAAGGGCTGAGTCCTCAGCACGGCCGCCGAGCGCCGGTCCCCGTCGGGGGGCCGGCGCTCGGCGTGTGTCCGGAAAGAGTTCGCGGGGCGGGACGGTTGAGCGGAAGGTGGACGGGGTGGCGCGACTGCTCGACCGGGAGCACCGGCTGACTACGGCCGGGCTGGTCATGCTGGTCACGTTCATCGCCTTCGAGGCGATGGCGGTGGGGACGGCGATGCCGACCGCGGTCGCCGAGCTCGACGGGCTGGCCTGGTACGCGTGGCCGTTCAGCGCCTTCCTCGTCGCCTCCGTCCTCGGCATGGTCGTCGGCGGCGACCTCGGCGACCGGCGCGGGGCCGGTGTGGCGCTGCCCTGGGGCGTCGCCGCGTTCGCGGTGGGCCTGCTGGTCGCCGGCGTCGCCGGGCACATGTCGCTGTTCGTCGCCGGCCGGGCGGTGCAGGGCTTCGGCGCCGGCACCATCGCGGTCAACCTCTACGTGATCGCCGGGCTGGCCTACGAGCCGGCGCTGCGCCCGCGGCTGTTCGGCGCGATCAGCTCCGCCTGGGTGCTGCCCGCGCTCGTCGGGCCGCTGCTGGCCGGCCTGCTCACCACGCACGCCAGCTGGCGGCTGGTCTTCCTCGGCCTCCTCCCGCTGATCGCGCTCGGCACCGGGCTGGTGCTGCCCGCCGTCCGGGCGCTGCCGCGCAGCGAGGGCCCCGGCCGGCCGGCGCGGTCCCGGTGGGGCTGGGCGCTGCTCGCCGGGGCCGGCATCGGGGTGCTGCAGTACGCCGGCCAGCGCCGCGACCTGCTCGCCCTGGGCCTCGCGGTCGCCGGTCTCGCCGCCCTGCTCGCGGGCCTGCGGCCGCTGCTGCCGGCCGGCACCGGCCGGGCGCGGCGGGGGCTGCCGGCGGTGGTCGCCTCGCGCGGGCTGCTCGCCGGCGCCTTCTTCGGCATGGACGCCCTGCTGCCGCTGGCCCTCACCGAGGTGCACGGGTTCAGCGCCACCACCGCCGGCATCCCGCTGACCGCCGGCGCGGTCGGCTGGGCCCTGGCGTCGCACCTCCAGGGGCGCTTCCCCGACGCCCCGCGCGAGCGGCTGCTGCGGCTCGGCTTCGCGCTGCTGGCCGCCGGCCTGGCCGGGACGGCGCTGACCGCGGTCCCCGCCCTCGGCGGGTGGCCGGCGTACCTCACCTGGGCCGTCGCCGGGCTCGGCATGGGCCTGGGCATGCCCAGCGTCGGCGTGCTGCTGCTCGACCAGTCGCCGGAGCACCGCCGAGGCGCCGACTCGGCGGCCCTGCAGATCTCCGACGTCACCGCCTCGGCGCTGTGCATCGGCCTGGCCGGGGTGCTGGTCGCCGCGGCCACCGCGGGGGCGCTGTCGATGCCGGCGGCGATCGGCGGCACGGTCGCCGTCCTCACCGTGCTCGCACTGGTCGGCGTCCGGGTCGCCGGGCGGGCCGCCGCCCCGGTTCCCGGGCGGGCGACCGCGGAGGGCGCGACTACATTGAGTGCGTCATGACGTACCTGGACCACGCGGCCACGACGCCGGTGCTCCCCGAGGTGCTGACCGCGATGACCGAGCAGCTCGGCCGCGTGGGCAACGCCTCCTCGCTGCACGCCAGCGGCCGGGCCGCGCGGCGCGAGGCCGAGCAGGCGCGGGAGCGGATCGCCGAGGCGCTGGGCGCGCGGCCGTCGGAGGTGCTGTTCACCGGCGGCGGCACCGAGAGCGACAACCTCGCCGTCAAGGGCCTGTTCTGGGCGCGGCGCACGGCCGACTCGCGCCGTCGCCGGCTCGTGGTCAGCCCGGCCGAGCACCACGCCGTGCTCGACAGCGTCGAGTGGCTGGTCAAGCACGACGGCGCCGACGTCACCTGGCTGCGGGTCGAACCCAGCGGCCGCGTGACGCCGGACGCCCTGGCCGACGCGCTCGGCGACGGCACCGACGTCGCGGTGGCCAGCGTCATGTGGGCCAACAACGAGATCGGCACCGTCAGCGACGTGGCGGCGCTGGCCGACGTCGCGCACGCGGTCGGCGTGCCGCTGCACACCGACGCGGTGCAGGCGGTCGGCCAGGTGCCGGTCGACTTCGCCGCCAGCGGCGCCGACGCGCTCACCATGACCGGCCACAAGCTGGGCGGCCCGATGGGCGCCGGGGTGCTGCTGCTGCGCCGCGACGCCGAGTGCACGCCGCTGCTGCACGGCGGCGGCCAGGAGCGCGACGTGCGCTCGGGCACCCTCGACGTCGCGGCCATCGTCGGCTTGCAGGTGGCGACGACGGCGGCGGTCCGGGGGCGGCCCGAACGGGCGTCGCGGCTGGCGCGGCTGCGCGACCGGCTCGTCGCCGGCGTCGTCGCCCAGGTGCCCGACGCCCAGCTCAACGGCGCGCCGCTGGACGACGTCCTCGCCGGCGGGCCCGGACGGCTGCCGGGCAACGCGCACCTGTCCTTCCCCGGTGCGGAGGGCGACGCGCTGCTCATGCTGCTCGACGCCCGCGGGGTCGAGTGCTCGACCGGGTCGGCCTGCAGCGCGGGGGTGGCACGGCCCAGCCACGTGCTGCTGGCAGTGGGCGCCGAGCCGGGGCGGGCCCGCAGCTCGCTGCGGTTCAGCCTCGGGCACACCTCGACCGACGCCGACGTCGACGCGCTGCTCGAGGTGATCGGGCCGGTGGTGGAGCGCGCGCGGCGGGCGGGTCTGGGGTCGCGGTGAGGGTGCTCGCCGCGATGAGCGGCGGCGTGGACTCCGCCGTCGCCGCCGCGCTCGCCGTCGACGCCGGGCACGACGTGACCGGCGTGCACCTGGCGCTCTCGCCCGACCGGCAGGAGCTGCGCAGCGGCGCCCGCGGCTGCTGCAGCGTGGAGGACGCGCACGACGCCCGCAGGGTGGCCGACGAGCTCGGCATCCCCTTCTACGTCTGGGACCTCGCCGAGCGGTTCGCCGAGGACGTCGTCGAGGACTTCGTGGCCGAGTACGAGGCCGGGCGCACGCCGAACCCGTGCCTGCGCTGCAACGAGAAGATCAAGTTCGCCGCGGTGCTGGACCGCGCGCGGGCGCTGGGCTTCGACGCCGTCGTCACCGGTCACCACGCCCGGCTCTCCGGCGGCGAGCTGCGCCGCTCGGTCGACGCGGGCAAGGACCAGTCGTACGTGCTGGCCGTGCTCACCGCCGAGCAGCTGGCGGGCGCGGCGTTCCCGCTCGGCTCGATGACCAAGGGCCGGGTGCGCGAGATCGCCGCCGAGCGCGGCTTCGCCGTCGCCGCCAAGCCCGACTCGCACGACATCTGCTTCATCCCCGACGGCGACACCCGGGGCTTCCTCGCCCGCCGGCTGGGCAGCCGGCCGGGTCCGCTGGTCGACGCGACCACCGGGGCCACGGTGGGCGAGCACGACGGCACCTACGGCTTCACCGTCGGCCAGCGCCGCGGCCTCGGGGTGAGCGTCGGCGACTCCCGCCCGCGGTACGTGCTCGGCATCGAGCCGGTCAGCCGCACCGTGACCATCGGGACGGCGGACCTCGCCGGCGTCCGCGAGGTGCGCACGGCGCCGCCGACGTGGACCGGCGCAGCGCCGGTGCTGCCGCTGCGGGCGGAGGTGCAGCTGCGCGCGCACGGCACGCCGGTCGCCTGCGCGGTGACCGCGGCCGACGGCGGTCTGCTGCTGCGGCTGGACGACCCGCAGCGCGGCGTGGCGCCCGGGCAGTCCGCCGTGATCTACGAGCCGGACGCCGAGCGCGGCGACCGGGTGCTCGGGCAGGGCGCCGTCCTGTCGACGGCGTGAGCTCAGAACTACGTTCCCTGACCGGTCTTCACTTCCGAGACGGTCCGGGCTAGCGTCGTCTCGAGCCACTTCCTGAGCGAAGCTTCTTAGCTCGGCTCACCACCTCGCCGCGAGGCCACCCGACCCGGTGGTCTGCTCCCGCATGCCCTGTGGAGGACGACTTGCCCCGATTCCGACCGACCCTGGTGGTCACCGCACTGGCGGCGTCCGTCGCGGTGGGCACCCCCCTGACCGCCTCCGCCGCACCGGGCAACGGCGCCGGCGGGGTGCCGGTCCAGCTGATCGCCATGAACGACTTCCACGGCCGGATCAGCCCGCAGACCGGCGGGGACGGCAGCTTGGTCACCGCGCCGGGACCGGACGGCGCCTACGGCACCGCCGACGACGTGTCGGAGCAGGTGGGCGGCGCCGCCAACGTCGCGACGACGCTCGGCGACCTCCGGCAGGGCTTCGGCGGCCCGAAGCACAACTCCTTCTTCGTGGGTGCCGGCGACCTGGTCAGCGCCTCGCCGTTCAACTCCAGCGCGTTCAAGGACGAGCCGACCATCGAGGTGCTCAACGCCCTCGGGTTGGACTTCTCCGCCGTGGGCAACCACGAGTTCGACCGCGGCCAGGAGGAGCTGTACCGCATCTCCGGCGCGACCGACGGGCAGTTCTCCGACGACGTCACCGCCTGCGAGGGCGTGACCCCGGAGGTCGACGGCTGCTACGCCGACAGCACCGGCCAGCCGTTCGCCGGCGCCGAGTTCCCGTACCTGGCGGCCAACGTGACCGACGACGCGACCGGCGAGCCGGTCCTGCCGCCGTACGAGATCGTGCAGACCACCGGCAACAGGGAGATCGGCCTCATCGGTGTCGTCACGGACGACACCCCCAACATCGTCGCCGCCGCGGGGATCGAGGGGCTGACCTTCGGCGACGAGGCGGCCGCGATCAACCACTACGCCGGGGAACTCCGGGAGCAGGGCGTCGAGGCCATCGTCGTCATGGTCCACGAGGGCGGCACCCAGGGCACCGGCGGCGGCTTCGACCGCTGCGTCGGCGACATGGCCGGGACGCCGATCGGCGCCATCAACGCCGACGTCTCCGCGGCGGTCGACGTGATCATCAGCGCGCACACCCACGTGCCCTACGACTGCACGCTGCCCGACCCGGACGGCCAGCCGCGGCTGGTGACCCAGGCCGGCTTCTACGGCAAGGCGCTGACCGACATCCAGTTCCGGCTCGGCAGCGACGGCGACGTCGTCCGGAGCACCGCGACCGCCACCAACGTCCCGGTGCGGCGGACCTCGCCGGACCCGGACGTCCAGCGGATCGTCTCGTACTGGGAGGCACGCGCCGCCGAGGCGGGGAACGTCCCGGTCGGCACCCAGACGGCGGACCTCGACCGGGCCCACCGCGCCGGTAGCCCCGTGCGCGACAGCGAGTCCAGCCTCGGCAACCTGGTCGCCGACGCCCAGCTGGCGGCCTTCCCCGACGCCGAGGTGGCCTTCATGAACCCCGGCGGCCTGCGGGCGGACATCAACTGCGCGTCGTCCGGGCCGGGTGACCCGGCCGGGACCATCACCTACGCCGAGACGTTCGCGGTGCAGCCGTTCAGCAACACGGTGAACACCGTGCAGCTGACCGGGGCGGCGATCGAGCAGGTGCTCGAGCAGCAGTGGGGAACCCGCAGCGGCTCGCCCAGCTTCCTGCAGCTGTCGGTGGCCGGGCTCACGTACGAGTTCGACCCGATCCCGGCTTCCGCGGGTGCCGCGGACCGGATCGACCCGGCGAGCATCCTGGTCGACGGTGTCCGGCTGAACCCGACCGCCACCTACACGGTGGTCGCCAACTCGTTCCTGATCGCCGGCGGGGACGCATTCCCCGCCTTCGTGAGCGGCCGCGTCCCCGGTGCCGAGGTGGTCACCGGACCGAACGACGTCGACGCCTTCAACGCCTACCTGGCCGCGCAGCCCGGACCGGTGGCGCCGCCGGCGCTCGACCGGGCCGTGTCGACCGACCCGGCGCAGGCGTGGGACGACGACCGCTCGGGCGCCGGCCCCTGCACCGTCTGACCGGGGAACCGCCGGGACCACGGCGGTGGCTGGGCTACCGTCGCCGTCGTGGTCCCGTCGTCCGAACCCGCACCGCACGACGCGCATGACGAGCCGAGGCCGGCCCCCGCACCCTGGGGGCCGGCCTCCGGCGTCGGGTCCCTCCCCGGCGCCGACCCGCACGAGGCGGTGCGGCTGGTGCTGGGGGAGCTGCCGGAGTTCCCGCACCTGCCGGAGCTGCCCGGCCGCGGACCCGGCGCCGACCTGGTCGGCCGCAGCGCCGCGCTGCTCGTCGACGTCGCCGTGGACCTGACCCCGGCCGGCTGGCGGCTGGTGCCGCGACCCGGGGTCGACCTGCGCCGGGCGCACGACCTGCTCGAGCGCGACCTCGACGCGCTCACCGAGGTCGCCGACGGCTACGCCGGGCCGCTGAAGGTGCAGGCCGCCGGACCGTGGACGCTCGCCGCCGGGCTGGAGCGCGAGCGCGGCGAGCGGGCGGTCGTCGACCGCGGCGCCCGCCGCGACCTCGCCCAGTCGCTCACCGAGGGGCTCGCCGCGCACGTCGCCGAGGTGGCCGCCCGGGTGCCCGGGGCCCGGGTCGTCGTCCAGCTGGACGAGCCGTCGGTGCCCGCCGTGATCGAGGGCGCGCTGCCGACCGCGAGCGGCTACGGGAGGCTCGCCGCGGTCGAGGCCAACGTCGTCCAGGACGAGCTCGCGGCCGTCGTCGACGCGCTGACCGGCCCGGTCGTCGTGCACTGCTGCACGGCCCGGGCACCGCTCGGCCTGTTCCGCGCCGCCGGCGCCGCCGGGGTCTCCTTCGACTCCGGCCTCGTGCAGGACCTCGACGCCGTCGGTGAAGCGGTCGAGGCGGGCACCCACCTGCTCGTCGGCGTCGTCCCCGGGACCGACGGCCCGCTCGGCGCGCCCAGGGCGACCGCCTCCCGCCTGCAGGGGCTCTGGCGCGAGCTCGGCTTCCCGGCCGAGCAGCTGCACACCGCCGTGACCCTGACCCCGTCGTGCGGCCTGGCCGGTGCGACGCCGGCCTACGCCCGCGCGGCCATGGCCCACGTCCGCGAGGCGGCGAAGTACCTCCAACCCGGATAGCTCAGCGCAGCCCGCCGACGACGGCGACCGCCGTGCCGTCCCTCGGGCACACCCACCGCGCGGCGCCGTCCCGGACGACGGCCTGCAACGGGTGGGTCGTCGGGTGGTGGGGGCACCGCGGCCAGTTCGTGGCGGTGGTGCCGTGCAGCTCGTCGAACGCCCACTCCTGCACCTGATCGGCCACGTGCGCGAGCTGCTCGTGCCGTGCGGCACCCAGCTGGACGCTGACACCCGCGCCGTGGCCGCCGTCCGGGCTCCACAGCATCGCGCTCGCCGTGCCGGGTTCACCGGCCCAGCCGTCGTCGACCACGCGCGGGACCGGCGCCCCGGTCGCGGTCAGGTCGCGGACGACGGGGACGAGGGCGCGGGCCAGCTCCACGTGCACGACCGCCATGGTGACCACCACGGCAGGGTGAATGCGGGTTCGCCGTCGTACCCGGCGGATACGGTTCGGTTCGTGAGCACCGAGGCTGAGGTCGACGTCCCGCAGGTGGTGGCCGCGGAGGACCGCGAGGACCTCACGCAGGTCCCCGACGACGCGCGCACGAGGCACCGGGACCTCTCCGAGCTGCTCGACAGGTACGCGTTCGCCTACTACGTCCGCGACGAGCCGCTGGTCAGCGACGGCCAGTACGACGAGCTCATGGGCGAGCTCAAGACCATCGAATCCGCCCACCCGGCCCTGGTCACGCCGGACTCGCCGAGCCAGAAGGTCAACGGCGGCTTCACCGCGACGTTCGCCCCGGTCCAGCACCTGGAGCGGATGCAGAGCCTGGACAACGCCTTCAGCAGCGACGAGCTCTCCGCCTGGGCCGCCCGGGTCGAGCGCGAGGTCGGCACCGGCGCCCGCTACCTGTGCGAGCTGAAGATCGACGGGCTCGCCGTCGCCCTGCTCTACGAGCGCGGCCGGCTGGTCCGCGCGGCGACCCGCGGCGACGGCACCACCGGCGAGGACGTCACCGCCAACGTCCGCACCATGCAGGACGTCCCGCAGGAGCTCACCGGCGACGACCTGCCCGAGCGGCTCGAGGTGCGCGGCGAGATCTACTTCCCGGTCGAGGCGTTCGCCGACCTCAACGCCTCGATGGTCGAGCAGGGCAAGGCGCCGTTCGCCAACCCGCGCAACGCCGCCGCCGGCTCGCTGCGGCAGAAGGACCCGCGGGTCACCGCCTCGCGGCGGCTGCGGCTGATCGTGCACGGCCTCGGCGCCCACGACGGGTGGCAGCCGGAGAACCAGTCCGACGCCTACGTCCGCCTGCGCGCGCTCGGCCTGCCCACCAGCGACCGCTACGAGGTGGTCGACGACCTCGAGGGCGTGTGGGCCTACATCGAGCGCTACCGCGAGCACCGGCACTCGGTCGAGCACGAGATCGACGGCGTCGTCGTCAAGGTCGACCAGGTAGCGCTGCAGCGCCGGCTGGGCTCCACCTCGCGCGCGCCGCGCTGGGCGATCGCGTTCAAGTACCCGCCGGAGGAGGCGACGACCAAGCTCCTCGACATCCGGGTCAACGTCGGCCGCACCGGCCGGGTGACGCCGTTCGCCTTCATGGAGCCGGTCAAGGTCGCCGGCTCCACGGTGCAGCTGGCCACCCTGCACAACGCCAGCGAGGTCAAGCGCAAGGGCGTGCTCATCGGCGACACCGTCGTCATCCGCAAGGCGGGTGACGTCATCCCGGAGGTCCTCGGCCCGGTGGTGGCGGCGCGCACCGGCGACGAGCGCGAGTTCGAGATGCCGACGCACTGCCCCGAGTGCGGCACCGAGCTGCGGCCGGAGAAGGAGGGCGACGCCGACATCCGCTGCCCCAACGCCCGCTCCTGCCCGGCCCAGCTGCGGGAGCGCGTCTTCCACGTCGCCGGCCGCGGCGCCTTCGACATCGAGAACCTGGGCTACGAGGCGGCCATCGCGCTGCTGCAGAGCGGCCTGCTCCAGGACGAGGGCGACCTGTTCTTCCTCGACGCCGGGAAGCTCGAGCAGTCGGAGTTCTTCACCAAGAAGGACGGCACCCTCTCGGCCAACGGGCAGAAGCTGCTGGCCAACCTGCAGACCCGCAAGGACGTCCCGCTCTGGCGGGTGCTGGTCGGCCTCTCCATCCGGCACGTCGGGCCGACCGCGGCCCAGGCGCTGGCCCGCGACTTCCGCTCCCTCGACCGGATCGCCGAGGCGAGCGAGGAGGAGCTGGCCGCCGCCGACGGCGTCGGCCCGACCATCGCGAGGTCGATCCGCGACTGGTTCGCCGTCGACTGGCACCGCGAGGTCGTGGACAGGTGGCGGGCGGCCGGCGTGCGCATGGCCGACGAGGGGGAGGCGGCCGGTCCGGGCCCGCTCACCGGCGTCACCGTCGTCGTCACGGGCTCGCTGCGCGACTACAGCCGCGACCAGGCCACCGCGGCGATCCAGGAGCGCGGCGGCAAGGTGACCGGCTCGGTGAGCAAGAAGACCGGCTTTGTCGTGGTGGGGGCCGACCCGGGCAGCAAGTACGACAAGGCCGTGCAGGTCAAGGTGCCGGTCCTGGACGACGACGGCTTCCGGGTGCTGCTGGAGCAGGGCCTGGACGCCGCCCGCGAGGTGGCGACCACCGGCGACGGCGGCGAGTCGGCGGAGTAGCCGGCTCAGCCCCCGGCCACCCCGGCGAGGAACGCCCGGACCTCGCGGTCGAACGCGGCGGCCGCCTCGACGTTGCACACGTGCCCCGTCCCCGGCAGGACGACCAGCCGCGATCCGCGGATCGCGGCGTGCAGGGCGTCGGCCACGGCCCGCGGCGCCCGCACGTCCGACCCGCCGTGGACGAGCAGGGTGGGGACGTCGATCCGCGGCAGGACGTCGCTCAGGTCCTCGGCCGACGCGCGGGCCATGGCCCGGAACCCGACCGGGTGGAACGCCTGCATGGCGGCCGCGAAGGCCGACACGTCCGCCTCCGGCGTCGTCGGCGAGAACATGCTGGGCAGCAGCGTCGCCACGAGCTGCTCGGCCGGGAGCTCGGAGAGCGCCAGGGCCTGCTGGAGGCGGGCCGTGGCGACGTCGTCCGGCAGGGATCCGCGCCAGCCCGCGTACGCGGAGGCGAGCACGAGCGAGCGGGGGAGGCCGGGGTGCCGCCCGGCCACCGCGATCGCGAGCGCCCCGCCGAACGACAGGCCGGCCACGTGCGGGTGGTCGAGCCCCAGCCGGTCGACGAAGCCGGCGAGGCAGTCGGCGTAGCCGGCCATCCCGAAGTGCTCCGGCGGGTCCGCGGAGGCCCCGGCGCCCGGCGCGTCCCAGGCGACGACGGTGAACCGGTCGCAGAGGTCCTCGAGCTGGTGCCGCCAGGTGGTCGGGCCGTCGCCCACGTAGCCGTGCAGCAGGACGAGCGTCGGTCCGGTCCCGGCGCGCTCGTAGGCGACCCGCACTCCGTCGACCGTGACCGTGTCCACGACGCCTCCCGGGACGCAGGCTGCGCGCTGCCTCCATGCTGCCGTCGCGCCCGTCGGCGGGCCAGCCCCGGTGGGCCGGTCAGGTGCGCGCGACCCACTCCCGCAGGGTCTTGGCCACGTAGACCACGGAGAGGACGACGAAGGTGGCGCCGATCGCCGCCTTGACCTGGTCCTCGGTGAAGGGCGTGTTGCGGGCCACCACCGGTCCGGCGGCGTCGGCGACCTTCGCCCGCCACCCCTGCAGGCCGGCCCGGCCGAGCTCCAGAGCTGTCATGACAGCGCCCTACCCGGCCGGGTGCGCACCGACGCCGTGGCGCCGCCCCGCACCCCTCCCGGCTCAGGCGCCGACGGCGGCGAGCACCTCGGCCCGGCTGGGACCCGGGAGCGGGTAGCGCGGCGCGTCCGCACCCAGCGCGCGGATCCTGGCGACGACGGCCGGATCGGCCAGGACCTGCGCCGCCGGCTCCACCAGCAGCGCCAGCCGCGCGAAGAGCCGACGCGCATCCGGGTCCACCAGGGCCGCCGCCGTCAGCGCCTTGCCCACCACCCAGCCGGGGTCGTCCGTCTCGTACGGGCGCCCGCTCATCTCGCCGGCCAGCTCGGCCAGGCGGTGCCGGTCGAACGCCAGGGTGGCGCGGTACAGCGGCTCGACGGTCGCGGCCGTCACGTCGTCCACCCGCCGCACGACCTTGTCGGCGTCGGCCAGGTCCACCTCGCGCAGCACCTGCTGCACGGCCCGCGCGTGGACGGCACCGATCGAGGTGCCCCGGCCCAGGGCGGGGTTGGTCCGCGCCCACGCGTCGCCGACCAGGACCAGGCCGGTGACGACCGGCTCGCCGTCGACCACCAGCCGCCGGTGCTGGTCCTCCAGCCCGGCCATGACGTCGACGCCGGTGAACGGCTCGCCCCGGGTCCAGTGCGCCGCCAGCGGGCACCGGGCCAGCGCCGCGGACCAGGCGCGGGGGTCGCGCAGGGCGCGCAGCGCGTGGTCGGCCGAACTGGTCACGATCCCGACGGACCACGTCCCGTTGTCGGCGGGCAGCGTGACGAGGGTGAACGGGGCGTAGTGCTGCAGCAGCGGCGCCATCGCGACCGGCAGCCCGTCGCCGGCCGACCGGAAGTGCCGGCTGTAGTAGACGAAGCCGGAGTCCTCGCGCTCCTCCGCGGGCGGCCGGGCGCCGATCGCGGCCAGCCAGTCGGCCACCCGTGCCCGGCGCCCCCGGCAGTCGATGACGAGGTCGGCCGCGATCCGCTCGCCGCCGGCAGTGCGCACCCCGGCGACGTGCGGCACGCCCGGGGCCGTCGGCGTCCCGGTGGTGAAGCCGGTGACGGCGACCCCGCGCCGCACGTCCAGCCCCGGCGTGCGCGCCGCCACGCCGGCCAGCACCGCCTCGAGCACCGGCCGCCGGGCGGTGACCGTCTCGAACCGGTCGTCGTCCGGCCGGATCGGACCCCGCACCTGCTCCGGTGCCGCGGTGATCACGTTCAGCCGCAGCCCGCCGGCCGCGACGAGGTCGTCGAGCACCTCCGGCAGGGTCTCCTGCAGCTCGACGCGCCAGCGCGACAGCATGAAGTGCAGCTGCCGGAACTGGCCGACGCCCGGCCGGTCCCACCCCTCCCAGGCCCGCTCCGGCGCCGGCGGGGCGGCCGGGTCCCGCTCCAGGACCGTCACGCGGTGCCCGTCGCGGGCCAGCAGCATCGCCGTCGTCAGGCCGTTCATCCCGGCACCGAGGACCGTGATCGTCGCCATCTCTCGCTCCCTCCTCCGATCCGTGCCGGGGAGGGTGGCGCGACCAGGTGCTCGCTTCCCAGGTCAGTCGGTGCTCACCCGGTGCTCACCCCGCCGCGGCCGTCGGGGAGCGCGGCCTCGCCGATCTCGACCGCCCAGAGCAGCGCGACGAGGTCGTCCAGCGCCGCGGCCAGGTGCCGCCGGTAGGTGCTGAACGGCAGGCCGAGGACCTCCGCGGCGGCCTCCTGGGTCCCGGCCGGCCGGAGGAAGGTGCGGTCGAGCACCCGGCACCGACCGCCGCCGCGCGGCTGCTGGGCCAGGACGGCCACCGCGCGCCGGACGGAGGACCGCAGGGCGGCCGGGTCCGGGCCGGTGGGGCCCCGGGCGACCCGGGAGCCCATGAGGGGGTTGGCGGCCAGCCGGTCGTCCCGGTGGAGGTCGCGCAGCGCCGAGCGCACCGCCGCGCCGAAGGCCTCGCGGCCCAGCGGCGCGGGCCGGAGGAGGGAGTCCGGTGGCGGGCCGGTCACGCCGGTCCGTTCCCGGTCGTTCATCAGGTCCATCCACGCGTCCGGCGGGAGCCGGCGCCAGTCGTTGCCGTAGAGGACGTGCCCGCGTCCGCCGACCGTTACCTCGCCGACGGGGAGGAAGGCGAGGTACTCGAAGAACGGCCCCCAGAACTCCGGGTCGGTGGTGCCGGTGAACGACCAGGCGAGAGGCCGGCTGAGCCAGGTCGTCAGCGCGGCCACCGAGGACACGAGGACGGCGTACGGATCGCGCTCGAACTCCTGCGCGCCCCCCATGAAGCGGGTGAGGTGCACCTGCTCGCCGGGCCGCAGCGGTGAGGTCCGGTCGACGTGCGCGAGCGCCGCCCGCACCACCGGGTCCCGCTGCTCCAGCGCCGACCCCGTGGGGAGCACCAGGCCGAGCACGAACGCGGCGACCGCGCCCTCGCGGCGCACCACCTGCAGCCCCTCGGGCGCCTCGCCCAGCCACTCGCGGGCCAGGTCGGCGTGCGCCGGGCCGAGGAACCGCTGGACCATCGCCAGCACGGCGGCGCGGTCCGCCGGGCCGGCGGGGACGACGGCCGTCGAGCCGCCGCTGCGCAGCTGCCAGAAGGTGCTGGTCAGCGGGCTGTGGCGGTGCAGGTAGAGCAGTTGCTCCGCCGCGTGCTGCCGGTCGGCGCCGGCGGCCGAGCGGATCTCGCCGACGACGCGGTCGTGGACGATCCGGTGCAGCCTCCGCTGCCGCTCGGGGGAGCGCCGTTCCAGCTCGGCGGTGAGCACGTCCCGGGCGAGGTCGTGCAGCACCAGCCCGCGGGGGCCGCACGACACGAAGGGCTGGCGGGCCAGCCAGTCCCACACCTCCGGCGCCCGCTCGCCCACCGTCTCGGCGAGCAGGTCCTCGGTGGTCGACCACGCCACCGTGCAGGTGGCCAGCCCGACGGCGTGGGCCTCCGCGGGCACCTGGCTGACCACGACCTCGAGCAGGGCCGACACCAGGTCCGGCGCGGCGGCCAGCTCGCCCGGCAGCGGTCCCTCGGCGACGGCGTCGGCGAGCATGGCCAGCGCCAGCGGGTGCCCGCGGCTGAGCGCGACGAGGCCGCCGTGCCGCTCGGCGGGCACGCCGCACCGGGTCAGGAACTCCGCGCTCTCCCGCTCCGTCAGGCAGTCCAGGCGCAGCACCGCACCCAGCTCCCGCCACCCGGGCAGCCGCCGCCAGGCCGGGTCCGGTGAGTCCCGGCCGGCGAGGACGGCCAGCCCGTCGCCGGGGAGGTCCGGCAGCAGCTCCCGGCGGATCCACCGGTCGGCCGGCGTCAGCTGCTCGTAGTGGTCGACGAACAGCGCGAGCCCGGGCAGCTCCTCCAGCCGCGGCGGACCGCTGCGCAGCGCCCGTGCCAGCGCCGCGCGCACGCCCTCGGGGGAGGGGTCCACCTCCCGGCCGTCGACCAGCACCGCCGGCCGCCCCGCGGCGAGCGCGCGGACGCGGAACTCGTCGAGCAGGGTCGACTTGCCGATCCCGCCCTCACCGTGGACCAGGAAGATCCGCTGCGGCGCGCGTCCGCTGAGCGCGTCGGTGAAGCGGGCGAGCTCCGCCTGGCGGCCGACGAAGGTGCGCCGGCCGGCCGCGTCGAGCACCTCTCCGAGACGCATCGCCGGCATCCGTCCGGTCGGGTCGGTGGACGTGTCGATGACACCGCATCGCCGACGGGATGGCTAGCCGTTCACGGCCCCCCGGAGGAGGTCCTCCGGCTACGCCGGGGGCAGGTGCGCCACCGTGCCGGCGATGCCGGTCAGGTGGGCCAGGCGCAGCAGCTCCGAGCGGCGGAACGCCGGGCCGCCGGACCGGCCGAGCACCACCGCCTGCTGGGCGCCGAGGGGGGCGGCCATCATCTCGATGGCCATCTCCCGCCACCGCTCCGGCAGCCACTCCTCCTCGCTGGGCAGCAGCCGCGGCGTCGACAGCGGCATCCACGGCAGCGGGAGCGCGTCGAAGGCGGGCGCGGCCTCCGACGCGGCGAGCACCTCGCAGGAGTCCGGCGCGCTGCCGGACACCACCACCGCCCAGCCGCTGTGGAACACCCGCGGCAGCTCGGCGGCCAGCAGCTTCTCGGCGGTTCCCTCGGCCGCCCGTCCCAGCGCGTCGAGCAGCTCCAGCTCGCGGTGCGTGTCCAGCGGTCCGGCGAACGGGCGCAGCGACTCCACCCGCACGCCCGGCACGGCCTGCGCCGCGGTGATCAGGCTGTCGGGCAGCCGCCCCTGCGGCAGCTCCACCACCACGTCGTCGACGGCGAGCCCGCCGGCCCGCTCCAGCACGTCGAGGGAGACGATGTCGGCGCCCGCCTCGCCCAGCGCCGTGGCCACGGCGCCCAGGATGCCGGGCCGGTCGGGGACCACCAGGCGCAGGAGATAGGACACGGTTCCTCCGGGGCTCGGGCGGGTGAGGCGCTGGGAACGCGGGCCATCTCCGTCGATCGCCGGTACCGAAGCTTCCCGCATCCCCGGCCCGGGGTCGAGCACACCCCCGCCACGTACAGTGGCGGGGTTGCATCCGAAGGTCTGCTGCGGCGCGCGAGGCGCCGCCGGAACGGAGTCCACACCCCGTGACCAAGCTCTCCCGGGACGAGGTCGCGCACCTGGCGCGCCTGGCCCGCCTGGCCGTCACCGACGAGGAGCTGGACGTCTTCGCCGGTCAGCTCGACGTCATCCTGGACGCCGTCGCCCGGGTCGGCGAGGCGGCGGCCGAGGACGTCGCCCCGACCACGCACGCGGTGCCGATGACCAACGTGATGCGCCCCGACGTCGTCACCCCCTGCCTGCCCCGCGACGTCGTCCTGGCCGGTGCTCCCGCCGCCGAGGACGGCCGGTTCCGGGTGCCGCGCATCCTGGGGGAGGAGGCGTGACCGCGCCCGTGGTGAGCGACCTGGTCCGGGCCGACGTCGCCGAGCTGAGCCGGCTGCTCTCCTCCGGCGAGGTGAGCGCGGTCGAGGTGACCTCGGCCTACCTCGACCGGATCGAGGCCGAGGACGGGCGCATCGGCGCCTACCTCTTCGTCGACCGCGAGGCCGCCGTGGCGCGGGCCCGCGAGATCGACGCGGCCCGGTCCGCCGGCACCGAGCTCGGCCCGCTGGCCGGCGTGCCGCTGGCCCTCAAGGACGTGTTCGTCACCGACGGCGTGCCCTCCACCAGCGGCTCCCGGATCCTCGAGGGCTGGCGCCCGCCCTACGACGCCACCGTCGCCGCCCGGCTCAAGGCCACCGGTTCGGTGCTGCTGGGCAAGACCAACATGGACGAGTTCGCCATGGGCTCGTCGACCGAGAACTCCGCCTACGGCGCGACCCGCAACCCGTGGGACCTCGAGCGGGTGCCCGGCGGCTCGTCGGGCGGCTCGTCGGCCGCGGTCGCCGGGTTCCTCGCCCCCTGGGCCCTCGGCACCGACACCGGAGGCTCGATCCGCCAGCCCGCCGCCGTCACCGGCCTGGTGGGGCACAAGCCCACCTACGGCTCGGTCTCCCGGTACGGGCTGATCGCGTTCTCCTCGAGCCTCGACCAGGCCGGGCCGATGACCCGCACCGTGCTCGACGCGGCGCTGCTGCACGAGGCGATCAGCGGGCACGACCCGCACGACTCCACCAGCATCGACGCGCCGCTGCCGCCGCTGGCCGAGTGCGCCCGGCGGGGCGCCGTCGGCGACCTGTCCGGCCTGCGCGTCGGCGTCGTCCGCGAGCTCGGCGGGGAGGGGCACACCGACGGCTACGAGCCCGGGGTGCTGGCCCGCGCGACCGAGGCGGTGGCGCTGCTCGAGAGCATGGGCGCCGAGGTCCGCGAGGTCTCCTGCCCCGCCTTCGACCTCGCGCTGCCCGCCTACTACCTGATCGCGCCGAGCGAGGCGTCGTCCAACCTGGCCCGCTTCGACGGCGTCCGGTACGGGCTGCGGGTGGGCGACGACGGCTCCAACGACCTCGACACCGTGATGGCGCTGACCCGCGAGCAGGGGTTCGGCCCCGAGGTGAAGCGGCGGATCATCCTCGGCACGTACGCGCTGTCCAGCGGGTACTACGAGGCGTACTACGGGCAGGCGCAGAAGGTCCGGACGCTGATCAGCCGCGACTTCAGCGCCGCCTTCGACCAGGTCGACGTCCTGGTCAGCCCGACCACGCCGACCGTCGCGTTCCCCCTGGGTGCGCGGGTCGACGACCCGCTGGCCATGTACGCCGCCGACCTGTGCACGCTGCCGGCCAGCCTGGCCGGGCTGCCGGCGATCTCGGTGCCGTGCGGGCTGGCCGACGGGCTGCCGGTCGGCTTCCAGGTCATGGCGCCGGCGCTGGCCGACGACCGCTGCTACAGGGTCGCCGCCGCGCTGGAGGCCGCGCAGGACGCCGCCCGCGGGCGCCGGCTGCTCGACGAGCTGGCCGACCGGGGGGCGGGCGCGTGAACGGCCCGCTCAAGGCCGCCTGGGGGCTGACCGCCTTCGTCGTCCTGGCCGGGCTGGTGCTCTGGCTGGTCACCGGCCGGGCCGTCTTCGCCGTCTTCATCGTCCTGGGCCTGCTCACCGGCGCCGGCGCCTGGGTGTCCGGCCGTTCGACCAAGAAGGAGACCCCGTGACGACGACGACCGGGGAACGGCTGGTGGACTTCGACGAGCTGCTCACCCGCTACGAGCCGGTGATCGGGCTGGAGACGCACGTCGAGCTCGGCACCGCCTCGAAGATGTTCTGCGGCTGCGCGACCACGTTCGGCGCGGAGCCGAACACCCAGACCTGCCCGATCTGCCTCGGGCTGCCCGGCTCGCTGCCGGTGGCCAACGCGGCGGCGATCGAGTCGACGATCCGCATCGGGCTGGCGCTGGGCTGCCGGATCGCCACGTGGTGCCGCTTCGCCCGGAAGAACTACTTCTACCCGGACATCCCCAAGGGCTTCCAGACCAGCCAGTACGACGAGCCGCTGTGCACCGCCGGGCACCTCGACGTCGAGGTCGACGGCGAGACCTACCGGGTCGAGATCGAGCGGGTGCACCTCGAGGAGGACACCGGCAAGAACCTGCACGTGGGCGGGGCGACCGGGCGCATCCACGGTGCCGACCACTCGCTCATCGACTACAACCGGGCCGGCATCCCCCTGGTGGAGATCGTCACCCGCCCGATCCCGGGGGCCGGGGCCAGGGCGCCGGAGGTGGCCCGCGCCTACGTCACCGAGCTGCGCAACATCCTCCTGGCGCTGGGCGTCTCCGAGGTGCGCATGGAGCAGGGCAACCTGCGTTCCGACGTCAACACCTCGCTGGCGCCGATCGGCAGCCTCGACTGGGGCACGCGCACCGAGACCAAGAACGTGAACTCGCTGCGGTCGGTGGAGCGCGCCGTCCGGTACGAGATGCGCCGCCAGGCCGGCGTCCTCGACGCCGGCGGGCGGGTGCTGCAGGAGACCCGGCACTTCCACGAGGAGACCGGCACGACGTCGCCGGGCCGGAGCAAGGAGGAGGCGACCGACTACCGGTACTTCCCCGAGCCCGACCTCGTGCCCCTCGCGCCCGATCCGGAGTGGGTCGAGAAGCTGACCGCCGAGCTGCCGGAGCTGCCCGCCGCGCGCCGCGCCCGCCTCCGCGAGGAGTGGGGTGTCTCGGCGACGGAGATGGCCTGGCTGGTCAACGCCGGCGCCGTCGACGTGGTGGCCGACACGGTCGCCGCCGGGGCCACGCCGGCCGACGCCCGCAAGTGGTGGCTGGGCGAGCTGGCCCGCCGCGCCAACGACGCCGGCGTCGAGCTCACCGAGCTGCCGATCACCCCGCAGCAGGTCGCGGAGCTCACCGGCCTGGTGGCCGCCGGCACCGTCAACGACCAGCTCGCCCGGCAGGCGCTCGACGGCGTGCTGGCCGGAGAGGGCGACCCGGGCGCGGTCGTCGAGGCCCGCGGGCTGGCCGTGCTGGGGGAGTCCGACGAGCTGGTCGCCGCGGTGGAGGCGGCCATCGCCGGGGCGCCCGACGTGGTGGAGAAGGTGCGCGGCGGCAAGGTGCAGGCGCTCGGCGCGCTGGTCGGGCAGGTCATGAAGGCCACCCGCGGCAAGGCCGACGCCCCGACGGTGAAGCGCATGCTCGAGGAGCGCGTCCTCGGCTGACGGCCCCCTGCAGGGGCCGCCGCGAGCTCGCGAGTGGCGGGGGGCAGGGGGTCCTTCGACTACAGCGGGCTGTCGCCGCCGCTCGTCGGCGGGATGATGCGCAGCACCTTGTCGTCGCCGTCGCGGGGGGTGCCGACTCCGTCGCGGTTGGACGTCGTAATCCACAGCCCGCCCTGCGAGTCCAGGACGACGGTGCGCAGCCGGCCGTAGGTGCCGGCGAGGAACTCCTCCGGGTCGTCGACGACGGCGCCGTTCTCGTCGAGGGTGGCGATGCTGACCTTCTCGCCCTCGAGCATGCCCAGGAACACCGTCGAGCCGGCGATCGAGCACCCGCCCGGCCCGGCCTCGGCGGTCGCGAACGACGTCACCGGATCGGCGGTGTCGGGCGCCTCGGTGGGCCAGCCGTAGTCGCGGCCGAAGGCGATCGCGTTCAGCTCGTCGGGCCCCGCGGCCGGGTCGTCGGTGGCGAAGACGGTGTCGTCGGCGCCGAGGCACAGCGCGGTCACGTTGGCCAGCCCGCGCGCGTGCACCGGGTCGGAGCCGATCGGCTGGCCGAAGACGTCGATGTGCAGCACCTTGCCGGCCCAGGTCTGCGGGTCCTGCGCCAGCGCCGCGTCCCCGGTGTCACCGGTGCCCACGTAGAGGGTGCCGTCGGAGCCGAACAGCAGGGCCCCGCCGTTGTGCGTCGCGCCGCGCGGGATGCCCGCCAGCACCGGGTTGGGCGTGCCGCCGATCGGGAAGCGGACGACGCGGTTGTCGGTGGGCGTCGTGACGTAGGCGTAGAGCAGGCCGTCCTCGGCGAACGTCGGGCTCAGCGCCAGGCCGAGCAGGCCGCCGTCCCCGCTGGTGTCGATGCCCGAGACGGTCATCAGCTCACGGGCCGGTGAGCGGTCGGGGAAGACCTGCAGCAGCCGGCCGGTCTCCCGCTCGCCGACGATCGCCGTGCCGTCGGGGAGCACCACCAGGCCGGTGGGCACGTCCAGGTCACTGGCGACCACGTTGGGGTCACCGGCCTGCTGGCCCGAGCCGGGGTCGGCCGGCTGGCCGGGGGCGGGCGGCGGAGCCGACTCGGTGGGCGGCCCGACCTGGGGAGGCGCCCCCTCGGGCAGCGGCCGCCAGGGCCCGTCCTGCTGGTAGCCCTCGTCGCCGCAGGCGGCCAGCGCACCGGTGAGGACGACGGTGGCGGCCAGCAGCCGGACGGCGCGGCCCGCCGAGCGTCCCCTCACACGAGTCACAGTACGTGCGGCCGGGACGGCGCGGCGGTTCCCCGAGCCGCCGGCGCCGCGCGCAGCGCCAGGCGGCGGGCGAACGGATCGGCGAGACGGGGTGCCAGCGGTCCGACCACGGCCAGGATCAGGACGTAGGCGGCGACGGTGGGGGCGAACTCGGGGTGCACCGTGCTGCCGACCAGCCCGGCGATGATGATCGAGAACTCGCCGCGGGCGACCAGCGCCGCGCCGGCGCGCAGCCGGCCGGCCGGGCCGACCCCGCCGCGGCGGCCGGCCACCCAGCCGGTGGCGACCTTGGTGGCGATGCCGACGACGGCCAGGGCGGCCGCCGGCAGCAGCACCCCCGGCAGCTGCGAGGGGTCGGTGGACAGCCCGAAGAAGACGAAGAAGACGGCGGCGAACAGGTCGCGCAGCGGGCCGACCAGCCCGCGGATCTGCTCGGCGACCTCGCCGGAGAGCGCGATGCCCAGCAGGAACGCCCCGACCGCGGCCGACACGTGCACGGCCTCGGCCGCGCCGGCCACCAGCAGCGCCAGGCCGACCACCCGCAGGATGAGCACGTCGTCGGAGCGGGCGCCGACGAAGCGGGTGACGCCCTCGCCCCAGCGCAGCGCCACCACCAGGACGACGGCCAGCGTGGTGACGGCGACCAGGATCGACACCGTCGCCGCCGTCATGGACGACGCCGCGACGATCGCGGTGAGCAGCGGCAGGTAGGCCGCCATGGCGAGGTCCTCGAGCACCAGGACGCCGAGCACCGCCGGCGTCTCGCGGTTGCTCAGCCGGCCGAGGTCGGTGAGGACCTTCGAGATGATCCCGGAGGAGCTGATGGCCGTGACCCCGGCCATGGCCAGCGCAGCCACCGGTCCCCAGCCGAGCAACAGCGCCAGCGCCGCGCCCGGCAGGCCGTTGACCAGCAGGTCGAACGCGCCCACCGGCGCCTGCGTGCGCAGGCTGTGGCGCAGCTCGTCGGGGGTGTACTCCAGGCCGAGCACGAGCAGCAGCAGGACGACGCCGATCTCGGCGCCGACGTCGAAGAAGTTCTCCGGCGCCTGCAGCGGCAGCAGCCCGCCCGTGCCGAACGCCAGCCCGGCGAGCAGGTACAGCGGGATCGGCGAGAGCCCCGTCCGCCCGGCCAGCCGGCCGATCACACCCAGCCCGAAGAGGACCGCCCCGATCTCGAGGAGGAGCTGAGCGGTCTCGTTCAAGGGGCGGAGAGCAGACCGCGGACGGCGTCGACCCCGGCCTGGGTGCCGACCACCACGAGCCGGTCGTCGGCCTGGAACCGGAAGTCGGGGGTGGGGGAGGCGACCATCTCGTCGCCGCGCAGGACGGCGACCACCGAGGCGCCGGTGCGGGTCCGGATGGCCGTGTCGCCGAGGGTGGCGCCGACGTAGCGGGAGCCTGGCTCGATGGGGATGCCCTCGGTGGCCAGCGCCTCGACCTGGTCGCGCAGCCGCGCCAGCCGCTCGGTGACCCGGGGCGCGCCCAGCAGCTCGGCCAGCACCTCGGCCTCGTCCGGGGTGAGGTCGATGGCGTCGGAGCAGGCGTCCGGGTCGAAGCGGTCGTAGACCGCGACCTGCCGGGCCCCGTTGCGCTGGGAGAGGACGCCGATCCGGCGGCCCTGGGCGGTGACGAAGTCGTGCCGCAGCCCGATCCCCGGTAGCCGCGTCTCCTCGATCTCCACGGACCCTCCTTCTCCGGGGCCCAGACTAGGTGCGCCGCGGGCGAGCACTAGCTTCGGCGGTCGTGCCCCACGCGATCACCGGCGCCGACGTCGTCGGCCCCGACGAGACCCTGCACGTGCTCGTCCCCTCCACGGCGCTGGTCCGCGCCGCCGAGGCGCTCTCCCCGCGGGTGCGCGCGCACCGGTTCGACCCGGCCGACGGCGTCCCGACCGGGGAGGCCACCCGGGCCCAGGTCGTCGTCCCGCGGGGTGGCGGCACACCGCTGTCCGCCGAGCTGCTGGCCGCGCTCCCGCACCTGCGGCTGGTCCAGCTGATGAGCGCGGGAGCGGAGCACGTGGTGGGCCGGCTGCCCGAGGGTGTCGCGCTGTGCAACGCCCGCGGGGCGCACACCCCGTCGACCGCCGAGTGGGCGGTGACCGCCACCCTCGCCGCGCAGCGCGGCATCCCGCACTTCGTCCGCGAGCAGGAGGCGGGGCGCTGGTCGCCCGGCACGCACTCCTCGCTGGTCGGCGCGCGGGTGCTCGTCGTCGGCGCCGGCGACATCGGCCGCGCGATCGGCCGCATGATGGCCGGCTTCGACGTCGAGCTCACCTACGTGGCCCGCACCGCCCGCGACGGCGTCCGGTCGACCGAGGACCTGCCGCAGCTGCTGCCCGAGGCCGATGTCGTCGTCCTCATCGTGCCGGTCACCCCCGAGACGACCGGCATGGTCGACGCGGGGTTCCTGGCCGCGATGAAGGACGGCGCCCTGCTGGTCAACGCCGCGCGCGGAGTGGTCGTCGACACCGACGCGCTCCTCGCCGAGCTGCAGGCGGGCCGGCTGCGCGCGGCCCTCGACGTCACCGACCCCGAGCCCCTGCCCGCGGGCCACCCGCTGTGGACCGCGCCCGGGCTGCTGCTCACCCCGCACGTCGCGGGGGCGGTGCCGGGCACCAACGAGCGGGCCGCGGCGGCGGTCACCGACCAGCTGCGCCGGGTCCTCGACGGCCGGCCGCTGGAGAACGTCGTCGGCGCCTACTGAGGCTGGGGGATCCGGCCGCCGGAGAGCTCGGCGATCTTCGGCAGGTCGCGGATCCGCACCACCGGCAGGCGCACCTCGGTGCCCCCGGTGGTGACCAACCACAGGCTGCCGCGCTCGCCGAGCCGGACGGCGGAGAGCTCGCTCCACGGAACGGTGCGCGAGGCGACGGCGGAGCGGGCGGTGATGCCCTCGTCGCCGATGTCCACCCCGGCCCGGAGCACGTACGCGGCCGCGGCGAGGGGGAGGAGCAGGGCGAGCCAGCCCCAGGGGCTCGCCGCCGCGGCCAGGGGGAGGACGCAGATCAGCAGGACGACGACCGGCAGGTACGCCGTCCGGCCCAACCGGAAGCGCGCGGGGACAGCCACGAGGACCCATGGTCCCAGACGTGCCGACCGGTCCCGCGCCGCGCGGGCATAGCATCGCCGTCCGTGACCAGCGTCGAGGACCGCCCCACGGCCAGCCAGACCGCCGACCTCAAGCCGCGCAGCCGCGAGGTGACCGACGGCATCACCCGGGCTCCGCAGCGGGCGATGCTCCGGGCCGTCGGCATGGGCGACGACGACTGGGACAAGCCGCAGATCGGCGTCGCCTCGTCGTGGAACGAGATCACGCCGTGCAACCTCTCCCTGGACCGGCTGGCCAAGCGGGCCAAGGAGGGCGTGCACGCCGCGGGCGGCTACCCGCTGGAGTTCGGCACGATCTCCGTCTCCGACGGCATCTCGATGGGCCACGAGGGCATGCGCGCCTCGCTGGTGTCCCGCGAGGTCATCGCCGACTCGGTGGAGACCGTCATGTTCGCCGAGCGGCTCGACGGCTCGGTGCTGCTGGCCGGCTGCGACAAGTCGCTGCCGGGGATGCTCATGGCCGCCGCCCGCCTCGACCTCGCCAGCGTCTTCCTCTACTCGGGTTCGACCCTGCCCGGGCAGCTCGGCGACCGGGACAACCTGACGATCATCGACGTCTTCGAGGGGGTCGGCGCCTGCGCCCGCGGCCTGATCAGCCGCGAGGAGCTCGACGCGATCGAGAAGGCCGCCTGTCCCGGCCAGGGCTCCTGCGGCGGCATGTACACCGCCAACACGATGGCCAGCGTCGCCGAGGCGCTCGGCATGGCGCTGCCGGGTTCGGCCGCCCCGCCCGCCCCCGACAGCCGGCGCGACGCGTTCGCCGTCGCGTCGGGCGAGGCCGTGGTCAACCTGCTGCGCAAGGGCATCACCGCGCGCCAGATCATGACCAAGAAGGCGTTCGAGAACGCGATCACCGTGGTCATGGCGCTCGGCGGCTCCACCAACGCCGTCCTGCACCTGATGGCCATCGCGCACGAGGCGCAGGTCGACCTGACCCTCGAGGACTTCAACCGGATCGGCGACCGCACGCCGCACCTGGCCGACGTCAAGCCGTTCGGCCGCTTCGTGATGACCGACATCGACCGCGTCGGCGGCGTCCCGGTCGTGCTCCGCGCGCTGCTCGACGCCGGCCTGCTGCACGGCGACACGCTCACCGTGACCAGCAGGACGATGGCCGAGAACCTCGCCGAGATCGCGCCGCCGGACCTCGACGGCACGATCGTGCACGCGATGAACGACCCGATCCACAGGACCGGCGGGCTGACGATCCTCCGCGGGTCGCTGGCGCCGGAGGGTGCGGTCGTGAAGTCGGCCGGCTTCGACGCCGACGTCTTCGAGGGCACCGCCCGGGTGTTCGACGGCGAGCAGGGGGCGATGGACGCCGTCACCGACGGCACCCTCAGGCCCGGGGACGTCGTCGTCATCCGCTACGAGGGGCCCAAGGGCGGGCCGGGCATGCGCGAGATGCTCGCCGTCACCGGCGCGATCAAGGGCGCCGGCCTGGGCAAGGACGTCCTGCTGCTCACCGACGGCCGCTTCTCCGGTGGGACGACGGGGCTGTGCATCGGCCACGTGGCGCCGGAGGCCACCGACGGCGGGCCGATCGCCTTCGTCCGCGACGGCGACCGGGTCCGGCTGGACCTCACCACCCGCACGCTCGACCTGCTGGTGGACGACGAGGAGATCGCCCGCCGCCAGGAGGGCTGGGCCCCGCCGGCGCCGCGCTACACCACCGGCGTGCTGGCCAAGTACGCCAAGCTCGTCGGCTCCGCGGCCCGGGGCGCCATCTGCGGCTGAGAGGGTGTTGGGTAACTGATCCAGCGCCGTGGGTGATGGCGCGAGTTGATCGCCGACGACGTCGGTGTGGCATCACCGGGCTGGGCTGGGGGCGGTGAGGGTCCGGGTGGCATGTGTGTGTGCACC
>NZ_JBJGYZ010000043.1:0-48095 GCF_054050275.1 Geodermatophilus sp. SYSU D00691 | reverse complement strand
ACCACCGCCGGCCCACCGTGCCCGACGTCCCCGCCCGCCGCGCAGCCGCCTCCGTGGACAACCCCGCACCGACCCCGCGCCAGAACAACCGCCGCATCAGCTGCAGCTCAACCGTCCTCGCCATCAAACCCCCCGGCCTCAGGAGGTGTTGCATTCACCCCCTGAAACCGGGCCACCTGATCCCGACAGGTCCTCCCCCACGGTGCAGCGTGAGGGAGGAGCTATCACGATCAGGTGGGCTGATCGTGGCCGGGCCTCTCAGCGCGGGAGCTCCCACCCGGCGGTCACCGAGCGGCGGCACGGCTCGGGCTGGTCCCCGGCCTCGAGGAACACCGCGGTGGCCAGCGCCGGCCCGTGCACGTCCAGCGCGTCGCCGCCCAGGACGCCGGTGACCACCAGCATCGCCAGGCCGTGGCCGGCCGCCCAGAAGCGGACGGCGACGTCCTCCGGAGCCGCCGCGAAGCGCCCGTCCGACCTTGCTCGCTCGGCGCACCCGGCCAGCGCGGCCAGGCCCGCGCCCGCCGCCTCGGGGTCCTCCAGCTCCGCGGCGGCGTCGAACATCGCCCGGTACAGGTGCGGAACGGCCACCGCGACGCCGCAGTAGGCCGAGCCCAGGGCGGCGAGGTCGCGCACCGGGTCGTCGGTGCGAGGGACGGCCTCCAGGGCGGCGTTGAGCCGGGTGAAGCCCTCCTGCCGGACCGCCCGCCACAGCCCCGGCATCCCCCCGAAGTGCGTGTAGACCGCCATCGTCGAGGTGCCGGTCGCCTCGACCAGCCCGCGCAGGGTCACCGGTTCGCGGCGGGCGAGCAGCTCGGCGGCCCGCTCGACGAGAGCGGTGCGGACGGCGGGATCGGCGGCGCGGGGCACTTGCCCAGGATACATAGACCTGTTATGCATAACCCCGTCATGCAACCCCGAGGAGGGATCCCCGTCATGCCGGTCCAGCTGCTCGACCCCGCCGCCCTGCCCCAGCCCGAGCACTACCGCCAGGTCGCCGTGGCCACGGGCTCGCGCACCGTCTACCTCGCCGGCCAGGTGGCCCGCACCGCCGACGGCACGCCCGTCGGCGCGGGCGACCTCGCCGCGCAGGTCGAGCAGGCCTACCTCAACGTGTCCGCGGCCCTCGAGGCCGTCGGCGGCAGCTTCGACGACGTCGCCAAGCTGACCGTCTACGTCGTCGACTGGAGCGCCGACAAGCTGGCCGCGCTCGGCGAGGGCGTGGCCAGGGCCGCGGCCCGCATGGGCAAGGACCCGGTCAAGCCGGTCACCCTGCTCTCGGTCTCCGGCCTCGGCGAGCCCGACCTGCTGGTCGAGGTGGAGGCCGTCGCCGTCCTGCCGTGAGGGGTCAGCGGGCGCGCAGCGCCCGCAGCGCGTTCTTGCGGGCGTCGCCGGTCAGCCGGTCGAGGAAGACCGTGCCGTCGAGGTGGTCGACCTCGTGCTGGAGGCAGCGGGCCATGAGCCCCTCGCCCTCCAGCCGCAGCGGCTTGCCGTTGACGTCGAAGCCCTCGGCGGCGCACCACATCGCGCGCACGGTCGGCGCCCAGATGCCGGGCACCGACAGGCACCCCTCGTCGCCGTCCTGGGTCTCCTCGGAGCGCTCGGTGATCACCGGGTTGACCAGGTGCCCGATCTCGCCGTCGATGTTGTAGGAGAAGACCCGCAGGCTGACGCCGATCTGCGGACCGGCCAGCCCGGCCCGCCCGGGGTGGTCGACGGTCTCCTCGAGGTCGCGGACGAGGGCGGCGAGGTCCTTGTCGAACGCCTTGACCTCGTCGGCGGGCGTGCGCAGCACCGGGTCGCCGAGCTCGCGGATGGGTCGGACGGTCACGGTCGCAGTCTGTCAGCCCAGCGACGGGCGCCGGACCAGCACCATCTCGTCGCGGTGGACGACCTCCCGCTGGTACTCCGGCTCCAGCTCGGTGGTCTTGCGGCCGAGCAGCGCCGGCAGCTCCCGGGAGTCGTAGGCGACCAGGCCCCGGGCGACGACGACGCCGTCCGGTCCGACCAGCTCCACCGGGTCGTCGGCGAGGAACTCCCCCACCAGGCCGGTGACGCCGGCGGCGAGCAGCGAGGCGTGCCGCTCGCGGACGGCGGCGACCGCGCCCGCGTCGAGCAGCAGCCGCCCGCGCGGCCGGGTGGCGAACCGCAGCCAGAACTGCCGCGTCCGCGGCCGCGGCGCCATGACCGCGAAGTGGGTGCCCACCTGCTCGCCGGCCAGCGCCTCGGCGGCCTGGGGGGTGGAGGTGACGACGACGGGCACGCCGGCGTGCGCGGCGATGAGCGCCGCCTCGACCTTCGTGGCCATGCCGCCGGTGCCGACGCCGTTGCGCTTGGCGGTGCCGAGCTCCACGGCGTCGAGGACGGCCGGGTCGGTCACGGTGTCGATCAGCCGGGCCGGGCCCTTGCGCGGGTCGCCGTCGTAGACGCCGTCGACGTCGGAGAGGAGGACGAGCGCGTCGGCCCTGACCACGTGCGCCACCAGGGCGGCGAGCCGGTCGTTGTCGCCGAAGCGGATCTCCTCGGTGGCCACGGTGTCGTTCTCGTTGACGATCGGCAGGGCGCCGAGCGCGATCAGCCGGTCGAGGGTGCGCTCGGCGTTGCGGTAGTGGCTGCGCCGGGTGAGGTCGTCGGCGGTGAGCAGCACCTGCCCGACGGTGACCCCGTGCCGGGCGAAGGCGTCGGCGTAGGTCTCCACCAGCCGCAGCTGCCCGACGCTGGCCGCCGCCTGCGCGGTGGCCAGGTCGCGCGGCCGGCCGGAGATGCCGAGCGGGGCAAGCCCGGCGGCGATGGCGCCGGAGGAGACCAGCACGACCTCGCGGCCGGCGGCGCGCAGCCCGCCGAGGACGTCGACGAGCGCGGTCAGCCGCTCGGCGTCCAGCCCGCCGGGCAGCGTGGTCAGCGACGACGAGCCGACCTTGACGACGACCCGCTGCGCCTTGGCGATCTCCGGGCGCGCCGTCACTCCAGCCCCTCCAGCTCCTCGTCGGTCCAGCCGTCCTCGGTGACCTCGTAGGGCACCCGCCGGGCCTTCTTGGCCGCGAGCCGCTCGGCCGCACCGACCCGCCCGGTCGCCTCCAGCCGGTTGTCGGTGCCGCGGCCGCCGAGGCCGGCGGCCTCCTCGGCCGACAGCGTGCCGGCCGGCAGGGTGGGCACCCAGTCGAAGGTGACGTCGCCGATGGTGACCGCGTCGCCCTCGACCGCGCCGGCCCGCGCCAGCTCCTCCTCCACACCCAGCCGGTTGAGCCGGTCGGCGAGGTAGCCGACGGCCTCGTCGTTGGCGAAGTCGGTCTGCCGCACCCAGCGCTCGGGCTTGGCGCCGCGGACGACGAACGCTCCGCCCTCGCCCGGCCCCGCCCCGGCCGGGTCGCGCTCGACGGTGAACCCCGAGTCGTCGACCGCCCGCGGGGTGAGCGTCACCCGCACCGGCTCCGGCGGCGGCAGCGTGGCCCGGTGCTCCTCGACCGCGGCGGCCAGGGCGTAGCCGAGCTCGGGCAGCCCCTCGCCGGTGGCCGCGCTGACCGGGAAGACCCGCAGGCCGAGCCTCTCCAGCGACTCGCGCACCAGGTCGACCAGGTCGCGCGCGTCCGGCACGTCGATCTTGTTGAGGACGGCGAACCGCAGCCGCCCCACCAGGTCGAGCTCGTCGCCGCCGTACTCGCGCAGCTCGTGGGTGAGCACCTCGATGTCGGTCTCCGGGTCGCGGCCCGGCTCCATGGTGGCCATGTCGACCACGTGCACCAGGACGGCGCAGCGCTCGACGTGGCGCAGGAACTGCAGGCCGAGGCCCTTGCCCGTGGAGGCCCCCGGGATCAGGCCGGGGACGTCGGCCATCGTGAAGGTGACGTCGCCGGCCCGGACGACGCCGAGGTTGGGCACCAGCGTGGTGAACGGGTAGTCGGCGATCTTGGGGCGCGCGGCCGACATCGCGGCGACCAGCGACGACTTGCCGGCCGAGGGGTACCCGACCAGGCCGACGTCGGCGATGCTCTTGAGCTCCAGGACCGCGTCGACCGCCTCGCCGGGCTCGCCGAGCAGGGCGAAGCCGGGGGCCCGGCGCCGCGGGTTGGCCAGCGCGGCGTTGCCGAGGCCGCCCTTGCCGCCGGCGGCGAGCACCACGCGTGTGCCGGCGCCCATCAGGTCGGCGACGACCTCGCCGTCCACGACGACGACCGTGCCCTCGGGGACGCGCAGCACGCGGTCCTCGCCCTTCGCGCCGTTGCGGTTGCTGCCGGCGCCGGGGCGGCCGTTGCCGGCCTTCTGGTGCGGGCGGTGGTGGAAGTCCAGCAGCGTGTGCACGCTGGGGTCGACCTCCAGGACGACGTCCCCGCCGTCCCCGCCGTTGCCGCCGTCCGGCCCGCCGAGCGGCTTGAACTTCTCCCGGTGGACCGACGCGACGCCGTGGCCGCCGTTGCCGGCGGCGACGTGGACCGTCACCCGGTCGACGAACGCGGCCACCGCTGAACTCCTACCTGGGAAAAGCAAAGGCCCCTCTGCAGGGCCCCACCGCGAGCGTGCGAGCGGTGGGGGGCAGAGGGGTCCTTCGTCAGGCCTCGACGGCGGTGATCGACACCGTCTTGCGGCCCCGGCGGGTGCCGAAGGTCACGGCACCGGGCTCGAGCGCGAACAGCGTGTCGTCGCCGCCACGGCCGACCCCGAGACCGGGGTGGAAGTGGGTGCCGCGCTGGCGGACGATGATCTCGCCGGCCTTGACGACCTGGCCGCCGAAGCGCTTGACGCCGAGCCGCTGGGCGTTGGAGTCGCGGCCGTTGCGGGAGGACGAGGCGCCCTTCTTGTGTGCCATCTCGGCGTCAGCCCTTCGTGATGTCGCGGACCACGACGTCGGTCAGGGGCTGACGGTGCCCCTGCCGCTTGTGGTAGCCGGTCTTGTTCTTGAACTTGTGGATCTTGATCTTCGGGCCCTTGCCGTGGCCGACGATCTCGCCGGTCACGGTCACCTGGGCCAGCGCGGCGGCGTCGCTGGTGACGCTGTCGCCGTCGACCAGCAGGATCGCCGGGAGGGTGACGGTGTCGCCCGCCTCACCGGCCAGGCGGTTGACCGTGAACCGGTCCCCGACAGCCACCTTGTGCTGGCTGCCGCCGGCCTTCACGACTGCGTACACCACTGACTCCTCGTTCTCGCTCTAGCTCTGTGTCCTGCGCGCACGATCCGGTTCGGCGCCGGGTGCTGGACGGGTCGCGCTCGCCGGCGCGGCGGCACCGGGAGGTGCGCAGCCGGGGCGGTGCAACCCGACCAGCGTACCCGAGGGACGCCGGGCCGGTCGAACCCGCCCTCAGGCGACCGGCGGTCCGGCCGGGCGGCTGGCGGCCCGCCGGCGGCGCGGCCGCGGCACCGACCCGACCTCCGGGGGGACCTCGGCGTCCGCGGCGGGCGCGGGCTCCTCGGTCACCGGCTCGATCGGCGCCTCGTCGGTCACCGCGACGGTCTCGCCGGGCAGCTCTACGACGTCCTCCACGACCGGCTCGGGAGCCGGCTCGGGAGCCGGCTCGGCCTCGACGGCGATCGCCTCGTCGCCGGCCGGCGGCTCCTCGGTCGCGGCGGCGTCGGCGCCGACCTCGACCGGCACCTCGTCCAGCGTCGCGGTGAGCACCGCGGCGTCCTCGGCGGCTCGCTCCTCCCCCGACTGGCCGCGGTTGCGCCGGCCGCGGTTGCGCCGGCCGCCGCCGGAGCGGACGACCTCGCCGTCCTCGTCGGTCGTGACCTCGGCCGCAGAGGCCGCGGAAGGCGCGGAAGCCGCGGAAGCCGCGGGGGCCTCGGGCTCCTTGGCCTTCTCGGCACCCTTGTCGGCGCCCTTGTCGCGGTCGCGCTCGGCGCGGCCGGAGTCGCGCCGGCCGTTGCCGCCGCCGTTGCTCCCGCCGCCACCCCCGCGGCGCTTCTCGTCGACGGGGTCGGTGTGCACGAGCACGCCCCGGCCGCGGCAGTGCTCGCACGGCTCGGAGAAGACCTCGAGCAGGCCCTGGCCGACCCGCTTGCGGGTCATCTGCACCAGGCCCAGCGAGGTGACCTCGGCGACCTGGTGCTTGGTCCGGTCGCGGCCGAGGCACTCGGTGAGCCGCCGCAGCACGAGGTCGCGGTTGCTCTCGAGCACCATGTCGATGAAGTCGATGACGATGATGCCGCCGATGTCGCGCAGCCGGAGCTGGCGGACGATCTCCTCGGCCGCCTCCATGTTGTTGCGCGTGACGGTCTGCTCGAGGTTGCCGCCGGAGCCGGTGAACTTGCCGGTGTTCACGTCGATGACCGTCATGGCCTCGGTGCGGTCGATCACCAGCGAGCCGCCCGAGGGCAGCCACACCTTGCGGTCGAGGGCCTTGGCCAGCTGCTCGTCGACGCGCAGGTCGGCGAACACGTCGCCGGTGCCGGCGTAGCGGGTCAGCCGGCCGACCAGCTCCGGGGAGACGTGCGCGACGTAGGCCTCGACGGTGTCCCAGGCGTCGTCGCCCTGGACGACGAGCTCCTTGAAGTCCTCGTTGAAGACGTCGCGGATGACCCGGATGGCCAGGTCCGGCTCGCCGTACAGCAGGGTCGGCGCGTTGCTGGTCGACGAGGCCTTCTGGGAGATGACCTCCCACTGCGCCTTGAGCCGGTTGACGTCGCGGGTGAGCTCCTCCTCCGAGGCGCCCTCCGCGGCGGTCCGGATGATCACGCCGGCGTCCTCGGGGACGATCTTCTTGAGGACGTCCTTGAGCCGCTGCCGCTCGGTGTCGGGCAGCTTGCGGCTGATGCCGGTCATCGAGCCGCCGGGGACGTAGACCAGGAAGCGGCCGGGCAGGTTGATCTGCTGGGTCAGCCGGGCGCCCTTGTGCCCGATCGGGTCCTTGGTGACCTGCACCAGCACCTTGTCGCCGGACTTCAGCGCGGTCTCGATCGAGCGCTGCTTGCCCGACAGGCCGGCGGCGTCCCAGTTGACCTCGCCGGCGTAGAGGACGGCGTTGCGGCCCTTGCCGATGTCGACGAAGGCCGCCTCCATGCTCGGCAGCACGTTCTGCACGCGGCCGAGGTAGACGTTGCCGGCGAACGAGGTCGCCTGCGCCTGGGTGACGTAGTGCTCGACGAGGATGTCGTCCTCGAGGACGGCGATCTGCGTGCGCTCGCCGCGCTGGCGGATGACCATCTTGCGGTCGACGGCCTCGCGGCGGGCGAGGAACTCGGACTCGGTGAGGATCGGCGTCCGCCGCCGGCCGTTGTCGCGGCCGTCCCGGCGGCGCTGCCGCTTCGCCTCCAGGCGGGTCGAGCCGGTGACCCCGCGGACGTCGTCGTCGCTGGTGGTGCGGCCGTCGCGGCCGGCCCGCTCGGGGCGCTCGTCGTCGCCGGTCTCGCCGCGGTCCTCGCTGCTCCCGCGGCGACGGCGGCGTCGCCGGCGGCGGGTGGTGGAGCCGGTCTCGGCCTCCTCGGTGTCGCCGTCCTCGTCGGCGTCGCCCTCGGTCTCCTCGGCGTCCTCGGCGTCCTCGGTGTCGTCGGCCTGCTCGTCGCGGGCCTCGTCGCCGTCCTCGTCGGAGTCGCCGTCCTCGCTGGTGCGGCCCCGCCCGCGGCCGCGGCGGCCGCGCCGGCGGCGCCGGCTGGCGGTGGTGGAGCTCTCGTCGCGGTCGGCGTCCTCGTCGCCGGCCTCGTCGGTCTCCTCGACGTCCTCGTCCTCGGTGGTGGTCGCCTCGACGTCCTCGGGCTCGGGACGGCGGCGGGACCGGCTGCGGCGCGGCCGGGACGGCGCGGCGTCCTCGTCGGCGGCGGACTCGGGCGCGAGGTCGGCGTCCTCGACCTCCGGGCTCTCGGCGGGCCGGCGGCTGCGGCGCCGCGGCGCGGGGGCGGCCTCGGCGTGCGGGGCCACGAAGCTCACGAACGCGGGGACGGCCGCCGCCGGCGGGACGACCGGCTCGACCGGGTCGGGGTCGGGCGCGGCGGCCGGGCGCGTGGCCCGGCGGCGGGGGCGGGCGACGACCGCGGTCGGCTCCGGGGAGCTGAACTGAGCCCCGAACCGGGAGACCGGCTCGGGCTCGGGCTCGGGTTCGTGCTCGGGTCCGGCGACCTCGGTGGTGGCCTCCTCGGCCTCCTCCTCGGGCACCGGCGGGGTCTCGTCGGCGAGCGGCTGCTCTGCGCCGTCCGCCTCCGGGGCGGCTGCGGTCGTGTCGTCGTTCTGGTCTGCCACGAGGGCCTCCTCGTACGTCCCCGGGCGCCGATCTCTCGACTGGCGGCCGCGCAGGAACGCGGGGTCAGGGCGGGGCTGGGCGACCGCACGGGGTGCGGCGGGTCGCCCGACCCGCGAAGTCTGTGGGCGGTCCCTGCGCGGCGGTTGCCGGCCGGGGACCGGTGGTGCGGGGTGCTGCGGTGGTGCCGGGTCTTCGGGTGCGGCACGCCTGGCAGCCGTGCGCGCGTACGGCGCGGGGCGCCGGTTCGCCGGTCAGACCGCCGCGTGCTCCCCCTGGCAGCGGGTGCGCGCCGCACGGTCGGGACCGAGCGGATCGGCCACGGTCCCGTCGTCGTCGAGCCGGCCTTGCGCCTCACGCACGGCCCGTGGGGGCGACGGCGGGCGCAGGTCGGCGACGGCAGCGAGAGCGGCCACCACGTCGTCTGGTCGAACAGCGGGCGTCACCTGCCGGACGACCACGTCCAGTATGGCACAACCTGCCTCCTCGCCCGCCGACGCGCGGGCGACGGCGGCCCGCGCGTCGACGTCGCGCAGGCCGTTCTTGGTGCGCCGCGGCACGGTGACCTCGGCGCGGGCCAGGAACTCGGCCACGGCCGCGCGCAGGTCGGCGGGCGGCACGCCGGGCAGCTCGACCCGCCAGCAGGACGCGTCGATCCGGTCGGCCAGCGACCCGGTGCCCTCGGCGGCCTCCACGCACTCGAGGACGGCGACGTCGGGCGGCAGCGCGGCGTCCAGGGCGGCCCGGACCTCCTCCGGGTCGCGCCGCTCGGCCAGCCCGAGCTCGACGTACTCGGCCTCGCTGGCCGCGCCGGTCGGCGCCGCGCCGAGGTAGGAGATCTTGGGGTGCGGGGTGAACCCGGCGGAGAAGGCCATCGGCACCCGGGCGCGCCGCAGCGCCCGCTCCAGCGCCCGGGCGAGGTCGCGGTGCGAGGCGAAGCGCAGCCGGCCGCGCTTGGCGTAGCGCAGGCGCAGCTTCTGCACGGTCGGGGGCGGCGGCGGCCCCTCGGGCATGCGGGCCACTAGCGGCCGACCACCGTCAGCGGCAGCAGGCTGCGCCCGGTCGGGCCGATCTGGATCTCGGTGCCCATGGTCGGGCAGACACCGCAGTCGTAGCAGCCGGTCCAGCGGCAGTCGCCGACCTCCTCCTCGGAGATCGCCTCCTGCCAGTCCTCCCAGAGCCACTCCTTGTCCAGCCCGGAGTCGAGGTGGTCCCAGGGCAGCACCTCGTGCTCGGTGCGCTCACGGGTGGTGAACCAGTCGAGGTCGACCCCGAACGCGGCGAGCTCCTCGGCGGCGGCCGCCGTCCACCGCTCGAAGGAGAAGTGCTCGCTCCAGCCGTCGAACTTCCCGCCCTCGCGCCAGACCCGCTCGACCACGCGGCCGACGCGGCGGTCGCCACGGGAGAGCAGGCCCTCGACGATGCCGGGCTTGCCGTCGTGGTACCGCAGGCCGATCGAGCGGCCGACCCGCTTGTCCGCGTTGATCGCCTGGCGCAGCACGCGCAACCGGTGGTCGATGGTCTCGGCGCTGGCCTGCCCGGCCCACTGGAACGGGGTGTGCGGCTTGGGCACGAAGCCGCCGATCGAGACCGTGCAGCGGATGTCGCGCGACCCGCTCGCCTCGCGGCCGGCGCGGATGACCTCGACGGCGAGCTCGGCGATCTCGAGGACGTCCTCGTCGGTCTCCGTGGGGAGCCCGCACATGAAGTAGAGCTTCACCTGCCGCCAGCCGTTGGCGTAGGCGGTGGTGACCGTGCGGACGAGGTCCTCCTTGGACACCGTCTTGTTGATCACCCGCCGGATCCGCTCGCTGCCGCCCTCGGGCGCGAAGGTGAGGCCGCTGCGCCGTCCGTTGCGGGACAGCTCGTTGGCCAGCGTGACGTTGAAGGCGTCGACGCGGGTCGACGGCAGCGACAGCCCGGTGTTGGTGCCCTCGTAGCGGTCGGCGAGCTCCTTGGCGACCTGGCCGATCTCGGAGTGGTCGGCGCTGGACAGCGACAGCAGCCCGACCTCCTCGTAGCCGGTGGCGCGCAGGCCCTGGTCGACCATCGAGCCGATGCCGGTGATCGTCCGCTCGCGCACCGGGCGGGTGATCATCCCGGCCTGGCAGAAGCGGCAGCCGCGGGTGCAGCCGCGGAAGATCTCGACGCTCATCCGCTCGTGGACGCTCTCGGCCATGGGCACCAGCGGCGTCTTCGGGTAGGGCCACTCGTCGAGGTCCATCACCGTCCGCTTGGACACCCGCGGCGGGACGTCGTCCCGGGTGCGGGTGACGGCGGCGATGGTGCCGTCGGGGGCGTAGGAGACGGCGTAGAAGCGGGGCACGTAGACGCCCTCGACCCGCGCCAGCCGGGCGAGCAGCTCCTCCCGGCCGCCGGGGCGGCCCTGCTGCTTCCAGGCCCGGACGACGTCGGTGATGTCGCCGACGACCTGCTCCCCGTCGCCGAGGACGGCGCAGTCGACGAAGTCGGCGATCGGCTCGGGGTTGAACGCGGCGTGCCCGCCGGCGACCACCACCGGGTGGGTCTCGTCGCGGTCGACCGCGTGCAGCGGCACGCCGGCGAGGTCGAGCGCCTCGAGCAGGTTGGTGTAGCCGAGCTCGGTGGCGAAGCTGACGCCGAGCAGGTCGAAGGCGCGCACCGGCCGGTGGCCGTCGACGGTGAACTGGCCGACGCCGTGCTCGCGCATGAGCGCCGCGAGGTCGGGCCAGACGGCGTAGGTGCGCTCGGCCAGGGCGTCGGGCCGCTCGTTGAGCACCTCGTAGAGGATCATGAGGCCCTGGTTGGGCAGCCCCACCTCGTAGGCGTCGGGGTACATCAGCGCCCAGTGGACGTCGACGGCGTCCCACTCCTTGACCTGGGAGTTCAGCTCACCGCCCACGTACTGGATCGGCTTCTGGACCTGGGCCAGGAGCGGCTCGAGGACGGGGTACAGCGACTCACCAGACATGACCGGTCCAGGGTAGCCGCCGCTGCGGAACGCCCTCCCCCGGCGACATCGGCGATCTCGCACGTCTTGACGGCTCAAAGCGTGCGACATCGCCGATCTCGCCGGCGGAACGGGCTACTTCAGGAGCAGGTTGCCCAGGCGGCGGGCGCCGATCGCCAGCCCGACCAGCCCCATGACCAGCAGGTACGCCGCGTGGCCCAGCAGCCACCAGCCGACGTCGCCGGTCACCAGCCCGCGCACCAGCTCGATGCCGTGGTACAGCGGCGTGCACCGGACGACGACCTGCAGCGGCTCGGGGTAGGTCGACAGCGGGTAGAAGGTCGTGGAGAACAGGAACAGCGGCAGCAGCGCCAGCTGGACGAACTCGAAGTCCTGCCAGCCGCGCAGGAACGTGGTGGCGGCCAGGCCGACGGCGGCGAACGCGAAGCCGATGAGGACCGCCGCCGGCAGCGCCAGCACCGCCCACCACGAGCCGACGAGCCCGAGCACGGTCATGATTACCAGGAACGCCGCCGAGTAGGTGGCGCCCCGCAGCAGCGACCAGATCGTCTCCCCCACCGCGGCGTCGGGCGCCGACAGCGGCGTGGCCAGGACGGCGTCGTAGAGCTTCGAGTACCGCAGCTTGAAGAACAGGTTGAAGACCGAGTCGTAGATCGCGCCGTTCATCGCCGCGGCCGCCATCAGCCCCGGCGCCACGAACTGCTGGTAGGTCAGCGCCGACCCGGAGTCGGTGACCACGGTGCCGACCAGACCGCCGATGCCCACGCCGATGGACAGCAGGTAGAAGAACGGCTCGAAGAGCCCGGAGACGAACAGCAGCCAGGTGCGCCGGGCGACCAGCAGGTTGCGGGCGACCAGGTGCCCCGCCCGGCGGGCCGACAGCGGGTAGAGCGGGAAGACCCGCCACAGCAGCGCCTGCCGCGGGGCCGCGGCCTCGACCGCGGTCACGTGACCAGCCGCCGGCGGAACGCCCGCCCGGCGAGACGCACGCCGACGACGAACCAGAGCAGCAGGTAGCCGACGCTCACCAGCGCCGGCCCCGCCTCCAGCGTGCCGAGCGCCAGCCCGCGGGACAGCGCGACGCCGTGCCACAGCGGGGTCGCGTAGGCGATCCACTCGAAGACCGCCGGCAGCTGGCTGACCGGGAAGAACGTCCCCGAGAACAGGAACATGGGCAGGATCAGGAACCGCTGCAGCCCGGCGAACCCCGAGTCGTTGTCGAGCGTGGCCGCGAACGCGGTGATGGGCGCGGCGAACGCCAGCCCGGTGAGCAGAGCGGCCGGCAGCGCGAGCAGCACCAGGGCGCTGTCGGCGGCGCCGAAGAGCACGAGCACGCCGAGGAACAGCGCCGCCGACGTCCCCACCCGGAACGAGACGTACAGCAGGTGACCGACCAGCAGGTCGCGGACGCCGGCCGGGGTGGCCAGCACCGCCTCGTACGTCTTGTCCCACTTGATCGAGCCGAGCACCGGGTAGGTCGACTCGAAGCTGGCCAGCTGCATCGCGGCGGCGGCCAGCAGCCCCGGCGCCAGGAACGACAGGTAGCTCACGCCGCCGGGCAGCTGGCCCGGCCCGCGGTCGACGAGCACCCCGAGGGTCAGCCCCATCGCGGCGAGGAACAGCGCCGGTTCCAGCACGCTGCTCACCAGGCTGCTGCGCCAGTAGTGCCGGTAGGCGGTCAGCCGGTGGGCGGCGAAGGCCAGCGCGCCGGGCGCGGGAGCGGTCACCTCAGTCGACCAGCGTCCGGCCGGTGAGCCGGAGGAAGACGTCCTCCAGCGAGCTGCGCCGCACGAGGCTAGACAGCGGGTGCACGCCGCCGGCGGTCACCGCCGAGAGCGCCGCGTCGCCGTCGGCGGTGTAGAGCAGCAGCCGGTCGGGCAGCACCTCGACCCGGTCGACCGCGCCCCGCTCCACGACCGGGTCGAGCTCGGGCACGTACCGCTCCGGCCCGGGCTGGCCCTCCAGCAGCGGGAACCGCAGCTCCAGCACCTCACGGGTGGAGTAGCGGCGGATCAGCTCGGCCGGCGAGCCCTCGGCGGCGATCCGCCCCTTGTCCATGACCACCAGCCGGTCGCACAGCTGCTCGGCCTCGTCCATGTAGTGCGTGGTGAGCACGAGGGTCACCCCGCGCTGCTTGAGCCGGTACAGCCGCTCCCACAGCACGTGCCGGGCCTGCGGGTCCAGCCCGGTGGTGGGCTCGTCGAGCAGGACGACGTCGGGCTCGTTGATCAGCGAGCGGGCGATGGTGAGCCGCCGCTTCATCCCCCCGGAGAGCGGCTCGACCTTGTCGCCGGCGCGGTCGGCGAGCTGCACGAACTCCAGCAGCTCGGCGGCCCGCTCGCGCAGCAGGGGCTTGGGCAGCCCGAAGTACCGGCCGTACACCAGCAGGTTCTCGGCGACGGTGATCTCGAGGTCGAGGTTGTCGGTCTGCGGGACGACGCCGAGGCGGGCGCGGATCGCCGGGCCGTCGACGGTCGGGTCGAGCCCCAGGACCCGCAGCTCCCCCGCCGTCGGCGGCGAGACCGCGCCGATCATGCGCATCGTCGAGCTCTTGCCGGCGCCGTTGGGGCCGAGGAACCCGAACGACTCCCCCGGCGCCACGTCGACGTCGATGCCGTCGACGGCGGTGAAGTCGCCGAACTTCTTCACCAGGCCGCGCGCGCTGATGAGGGCCGTCCGCCGTTCCACGCGCCGCACCCTAGTGACGCGCACCGACAGCGGACGAGCGAGTTCCGCAGGGGACGTGGCGACGGTCACGTCGCCCTCGGGTGGCCGCCGTCGGCCGGACCCGCCAGGATCGGGAACGTAACCTTCCGGCTACGGTCCGTGAAAGATCAAGGGGACCAGGTGGACGCAGCAGCGCAGATCTCCGCTGCCGGTGGCCTCACCCGTCTCCGCCGTCCGTTCCTCGGCCGCGAGCTGCCCGACGAGCAGTGGGCCGAGCACCACGGCTTCGTGCTGCGCACGCTGGTGGCGCTCTGCGTCGCCGTCGCCGGCTACGCCGTGGTCCGGGGCCACCCGCCGCTGCAGTCGGCCGCGCACGCCGCGCCCCTCGTCGCGCTGACCCTCGCCGCCCGCGCGACCGTGCTGCCCCGGGTCTACCGGGCGACGGCCGGGGCGGCGGCCCTGATGACCGCCGCCGCGCTGGTCGTGCACCTCTCCGGCGGGCGGACCGAGGCGCACTTCCTCTTCTTCGCGCTGCTGCCCCTGGCCACGCTCTACGCGACGCCGGTGCCGTTCGTGCTCGCGGTCGCCTACGTCGCGGTGCACCACTTCGTCTTCGGCTCGCTGTTCCCGGGGTCGGTCTTCGCCGACGACGTGACGCCGCTGGGGATGGCCGCAGTCCACGCCGCCTTCGTCGTCCTCGAGAGCTGGGCGTGCGTGGTGGCCTGGCGGCGGTTCGAGGACCGGCGGACCCGGGTCGAGTCGCTGGTGACCAGCCGGACGGCGGAGCTGCGGGCGCAGCGCGACGAGCTCGCCCGGCTGGCCGCCGTCGTCCAGTCGACCGACGACGCCGTCGCCACCCTCGCCCCCGACGGCCGGATCCTCACCTGGAACCCGGGTGCGGAGAAGCTCTACGGGTGGACGGCGGAGGAGGCCGTGGGCCGGACCGTGGCGATCCTGGTCCCCGACGACCAGCCCCGGTCGTCGCGGGCGGTCCTCGACGAGGTCGTCGCCAACGACGGGCTCAGCGTCGAGCGGGTCCACCGCCGCCGCGACGGCCGGCGCTTCGACGCGCTGCTGACGCTCTCGACCATCCGCGGCGACGACGGCGCGATCACCGGCATCGCCGCGATCGCGCGGGACATCAGCGGCCAGAAGCGCAGCGAGGCCGAGGCGCTGGCCGCCGCCCACCGCCTGCAGGAGCAGGCCGACGAGCTGGCGCGCCTGGCGCTGCACGATCCGCTCACCGGGCTGGCCAACCGCGCGCTGATGCGCGACCGGCTCGAGCACGCGCTCGCCGCGCGCCGGGTGCCGCGCCGCGACGCCGTCCTGCTGCTCGACCTCGACGACTTCAAGTCGGTCAACGACGTGTTCGGCCACGGCGCCGGCGACGCCGTCCTCACCGAGGTGGCCCGCCGGCTGCAGGCCTGCGTGCGCCCCGACGACACCGTCGCGCGGCTGGGCGGCGACGAGTTCGTCGTCCTCATGGAGGACGTCGACGGCCGCGGCGACGCGTCCGCCGTCGCCGAGCGCCTGCTCTCGGCCATCGGGCGGCCGGTGCCGTGGGGCGCCGAGCGGTTCGAGGTCGGCTGCAGCATCGGCATCACGCTCACCGGGACGCTGGACCGCCGCGGCCCCGACGAGCTGCTCCGCGATGCCGACATCGCCATGTACGCGGCCAAGGCGGCCGGCCGCAACCGGGCGCGGCTGTTCGAGCCCGGCATGCACGACGACGTCGTGGCGCACAACCGGCTGGTCGGCGAGCTGCGCGAGGCGATCCCCGGCGGTCAGCTGCGGCTGCTGTTCCAGCCGCAGGTCGACCTGCGGTCGGGCCGGGTGGACGGCGTCGAGGGGCTGGTCCGCTGGGAGCACCCCGAGCGCGGGCTGCTGGCGCCGGACGCCTTCCTGCCGGTGGCGGAGAGCACCGGGCTGGTCGACGAGATCGACGACTGGGTGCTCGAGACCGCCTGCACGCAGCTGCGCGCCTGGGCCGATGCCGGCCTGGCGCCGCTGCGGATCGCGATCAACGTCTCGGCGCGCACGCTGGCCCGCGGCGACCTGCCGGCCGCGGTGGCCGCGCGCAGCGACCGGGCCGGGGTCGACGTCGGCCGCCTGGAGCTGGAGGTCACCGAGACCCTGGCCATCGGCTCGGACACCGACGCCGCCGGGACGCTGGACGGCGTGCGGCGGCTGGGCACGTCGGTCGCGATCGACGACTTCGGCATGGGCCACTCGTCGTTCAGCCGGCTGCAGGCCTTCCCGCTGGACCGGCTGAAGATCGACCGGTCGTTCGTGGCGCCGCTGGGGCCCGGGACGGCGGAGCGCTCGATCGCCGGCGCCATGATCGCGCTGGGCACCAGCCTCGGGCTCGGCGTGGTCGCGGAGGGCGTCGAGACCTGCGAGCAGCTGGCCGCGCTGCAGGAGCTGGGCTGCCGCAGCGCCCAGGGCTTCCTGTTCTCGCCGCCGGTGCCGGCCGACGAGGTGGAGCGCCTGGTGCGCGACGGCGCCCCGCTCCTGCCGCGCTAGGAGCGTCGGCGACGCGGCTCAGCCCAGGTCGGGGAAGAAGAGCTTCACCTCGCGCGCGGCCGACTCGGGCGAGTCCGAGCCGTGCACGATGTTCGACTGCACCTCGAGAGCGAAGTCGCCGCGGATGGTGCCCGGCGTCGCCTTGACCGGGTCGGTGGCGCCGGCCAGCGCGCGGAACGCCTCGATGGCCCGCGGGCCCTCGGCGACCAGCGCCAGCAGCGGCCCGCTGGTGATGAACTCGACGAGGGAGCCGAAGAACGGGCGCTCGCGGTGCTCGGCGTAGTGGGTCTCGGCGACCTCGGCGGTCAGCGTGCGCAGCTCGGCGGCGACGAGCCGCAGGCCCTTGGCCTCCAGCCGGGAGATGACCTCGCCGACCAGGCCGCGGGCGACGCCGTCGGGCTTGACCAGGACCAGGGTGCGCTCAGCAGTGGGTGCGGACACGAGGCGGCAGCCTACGGGGTCCGCCCCGCTCACCCCGCGAGACCACCGTCGACGACGAGCGTCGTCCGGGTCATGAACGCGCTCTCGTCGCTGGCCAGGTAGAGCGCGGCGGCCGCGATCTCGTCCGGCGAGGCGTGCCGCTTGAGCGGCAGCAGGTCGTCGAACACCGCCGCCGCCTCGGCCCGCGGCAGGCCGGTCGCCGCCATCTCGATCTCGTCCTGGAAGGCGGTGGACGTGGGCCCGGGGTGCAGCGTGTTGACCCGGATCCGCCGCGGGGCCACCTCCGCGGCGACGGACCGCATGAGCCCCACCTGACCGTGCTTGGCCGCCACGTACCCGCAGATGCCGGCGAAGCCGACGACGCCCACGACGCTCGAGGTGATGATCACGCTGCCGCCGTCCCGCATCCGCGGCAGCCCGTGCTTGAGCACGTGGAAGGCGCCGGTGACGTGCACGGCGAGCGTGCGGGTGAAGACGTCGGAGGGGTAGTCGAGGACGCCGCTCACCGCCCCGCTGATGCCGGCGTTGCTGAACAGGACGTCGAGCGTGCCGAACCGGTCGACCGCGGCCTGCAGACCGTCCCGGACGGCGGCCTCGTCGGTGACGTCGGCGACGGACCAGCCGCAGGAGGTCCCCAGCTCCTGCTCGGCGTCCTTCAGCCGTCCCTCGTCCAGGCCGAGGATGTACACCTCGGCCCCCTCGGCCACGAAGCGGCGGGCGGTGGCGAGACCGATCCCGCTCTCGCCCCCGGTGATGACCGTGACCTTGCCCTGCAACCGCGCCATGGCGCACCCCCTGGACCTCGGCCGGCGCCCGGTCGGGCACCGGACCGGACGAGCGTGCGCCCGTCGGCGGTCGTGCCGGTATCGCGGAAACCTCGTAGTGGAGGCAGGGCGCTCAGCCGGACCGCCGCAGCGCGAAGGCCGTGGCCTCCGCCCGGTTGCGGGCGCCGATCTTGCTGTACACGTTCGTGACGTGCCGCTCGACGGTGTGCACGCTGATCGCCAGCCGGCGGGCGATCTGCTTGTTGGCCGCCCCCTCGGCGAGCAGCCGGAGCACCTCCCGCTCCCGATCGGTGAGCGCGGCCGGCGCCCGCTCGGGGACGTGCCCGCCCCGTCCCGGGAGCGCGGCGAGCGCGTCCAGGCTGGCGCGGATCCAGGGCACCGCCGCCCAGGCCTCGTGCTGCCGGAGCCCGGACCGCAGCAGCCGCTCGGCCTCGTCCTCCCGGCCGAGCGCCGCCGCGGTCAGCCCCAGGTAGTGGTCGACCGCGCCCCACCACACGACGACCCCCTCGATCACGACGGCTCCGCTGTGCGGCAGGAGCAGGCGGTGCAGGGTCTCGGCCTCCGCCCGGCGTCCCAGGCGGACGGCGGCGAGGGCCAGCTGGGCGACGCCGGACAACCACAGCGCGTCCGGCGGCACCGCCCGGCAGCCGTCCGCGGCCAGCTCGCCGAGCAGGGCCTCGGCCTCGTCCCGCCGTCCGGCCTCGGCGAGCAGCAAGGCGAGGGAGCAACGGAAGGTCACCACGCGCGGGTAGGCGAGGACGGTCTCCCGCACCTGCTCTTCCGCCTCGGCACCCCGACCGCACTGGCGCAGGAGGAAGAACCGCTGCCCCACGCCGTACATCGCCGCCGGGTGCGCGCCGATCCGCCGTCCGAACGCCTCGGTGCGGTCGACCAGCTCGAGGCCCTCTTCCGGACGGCCCGCCAGGCCGGCCCGCACGCACTCGTTGACCATGACGTGCCAGCGCGCCACCGGGCGGCGGGTCTCGCGGGCCAGGACGTCGAGGTCCCGCAGGTCGGCGTCGACGGCGGCCAGGTCCTGCTGCCAGCGGTCGGCCAGCAGCAGCCGGCGCGCCTGGACCTCCAGCGGCTCGTCCCCGAGCGCGCGTGCGTGCCCGACGAGCTCCTCGCCCAGGCGGGCCCGCTCCGCCAGGTGGCCCGGGCCGCGCAGCGCGTACTGCTGGGCCGAGAGGGCGACGGCGAGCGCCCCCCGGTCGCCGAGCCGCCGGGCCGCCGCGACCGCGTCGGACGCGATCCGCCGGGCCTCGGGCAGGCGCGGGCCCCAGTACACGGCGACGGCCAGCCGCGCGGCGAGCCGGATGCGGACCTCCCGGGCGGCGGGGTCCGCCCGCGCGAGGCTCTCCTCGAGCTGGTGCACCAGCTCGGCGTCCACGGTCCCGGGCGCGTCGACCACCGCGCCCAGGCCGAGCGCGACCTGCGCGAGCCGGTCCGCCCGGCCGCTCGCCCGCGCCAGCTGCCAGGCCTCGTCGTAGGCGGCTCGGCTCAGGGGTACCAGCGAGGCCCCACCCGCGCTGGCGCCGAGCGCCATGAGCAGCGCGAACCGCTCCTCCGGCCCCTCCGGCCCGAGCCCGAGGGCGCGCTCGTACCAGGCGGCGGCCTCCTCGTGCGCCAGCCGGCCGAGCGCCTCCTCCGCCGCCTCCTCGGCCAGCCGGCGGGCCCGCTGCCGGTCCTCCGGTGTCCGCACCGCGCGCGCGGCGTGGCTGGCGAGGTCGCCGGCCCCGCTCTCCGCCCCCGCGGCCGTCAACGCCGTCACCACGCGCCCGTGCAGCGCCGCCCGGCGCACCGGCGGGATCGCCGCGTAGAGCGCGTCGCGGACCAGCACGTGCGGGAAGCGGTACCCCGAGGCGCCGGCCTGCAGCAGGCCGCTGTCCACCGCGGCGGCCAGTCGGGCCTCGACCCGCTCCCCCGGCACCCCGCCGAGCACCTCCAGCAGCCGGACGGAGCACTCCCGCCCCACCACGGCGGCCAGCTCCAGCAGCCGGCGGGTGGCCGCGGGCAGGCGCCGGACCCGGGCCGCGATCGCCGCGCTGACCGTCGTCGGCACCGCCGCCCCCTCCTCCGGGCGCAACCGGAGCAGCTCGGTGAGGAAGAACGGGTTGCCGTCGCTGCGCCGCTGCAGGTCCGCCAGGGGCAGCGCGCCGCCGGCCGGCGCCAGCACCGCGACCAGCCGGGCGACGTCCTCCTCGCCGAGCCCGCCCAGGGCCAGGTGGTCCGTGCCCGCGGCCCCGACCCGCTCCCCCACGAGGGCCGCCAGGGGGTGCGGCGCTCGTACCGCGGTGTCCCGGTACGTGCCGATGAGCAGCAGCGGCACGTCGCGGGCGGCGGGGACGACGAAGTCGAGCAGGCGGAGCGAGGCGGCATCGGCCCGGTGCAGGTCGTCCAGCACGAGCACCAGCGGCTGCCGGGCGGCGCAGGCGCAGAGCCGGGCCAGCACCGCGTCGAACAGGCGGAAGCGGTCGGCCTGCCGCGGGACCGCGGATCGGCGCTCCAGCAGAGGGCGCAACTCGTCGGGGACGGCCGCACCGGGATCGGCCAGCACGACCTGCAGGACCTGGGTCCACGGCCAGAAGGCCGGCGCGCCCTCGGTCTCGCGGCAGCGCCCCCACACCACCCGGCACCCCTGCCCGGTCGCCCGCCGGCCGGCCTCCTCGGCCAGGCGGCTCTTGCCGATGCCCGGTTCCCCGGCGAGGAGGACGAGGCCGCCGCGGCCGGCCACGGTCTCGGACACGCGGCGGTCGAGGACCGCGAGTTCCCCGGTCCGCCCCACGAGGGCGGCGCCGGACGTGGTCTGCGTGGAGGTCATCGGCGATCCCGTCGCATGCCCGGCGCATCGGTGCGCCGGATCGGGCACCAGGACGGTGCCGAGCATCTCGCACCGGCGCGGGTCGGAGGAGCCCCCCGCGCGCCCGCCTCGTGTCAACTCCGGTTGACACCTGTCGGGCGTCAACCTACGTTGACAGTCATGGCCTCACCCACCGACGTCACCACGGCCGCGGCCGCCGACGACCCGGACACCGGGTTGCGGGCGGTGCGGGCGCTGCGCGACCTCGCCGAGCGTCTCGAGGTGCTCCAGGTGCGCAACGCCCGCGACCGCGGCTGGTCGTGGCAGCAGATCGCCGACGCCCTCGGCGTCACCCGGCAGGCCGTGCACAAGAAGCACGCCCGCGGCAGGAAGGACGGCTGACGTGTTCGAACGCTTCACCGAGGAGGCCCGCCGGGCCGTCGTCCACGCGCAGGAGGAGGCACGCGACCTGCGGGCGTCCCGGATCGAGCCGGTGCACCTGCTGCTCGCGCTCAGCCGCGACCCGGCCCGCGGCGGCGGCGCGCTGCACGCCGCCGGGGTGGACGCCGACCGGCTGCAGTCGGCGTTGCGGCGGTCGGCCGGGCTGGACGCCGACGCGCTCGCCGCCGTCGGCATCGACCTCGACGAGGTCCGCGCCGCCGCCGAGGCCGCGTTCGGCCCGGGCGCGCTCGACCGCGGCGGGCCCCGCTCACCCGGCCACCTGCCCTTCACCCGCGACAGCAAGAGGGCGCTGGAGGAGTCGCTGCGCGCCGTCCTGCGGCACAGGGGGCGGCGGATCGACAGCGGGCACGTGCTCTCCGGCGTCCTCGCCGTCGACGACCCGACGGTCACCCGCGTGCTGCGGCAGCTGGGCGTGGACGCCGACGCGCTGCGGCAGCGGCTCGAGGGCTCAGCCGCCGCCTGAGAAACGGGGTCGCGCGCCGGCCGCCGGCCCGGTCAGGGTGGGCCGGTGCGCGAGGTGTGGTTCGACGAGCGGGTGGCGGCCGGCTACGACGAGGACTCGCGGGAGATGTTCGCCCCCGCCGTCCTCGATCCCGCGGTCGACCTGCTCGCCGAGCTCGCCGCCGGTGGACCCGTCCTCGAGTTCGCCGTCGGCACCGGCCGGATGGCCCTGCCCCTGGCCCGGCGCGGGCTCCGGGTCAGCGGGATCGACGTCTCCGAGCCGATGCTCGCCCGGCTGCGCGCCAAGCCGGGCGCGGCGGCCGTCGCGGCGTCGGTGGGCGACTTCACCACGACCCGGGTGCCGGGCCGCTTCTCCCTCGTCTACCTGGTCTTCAACACGATCATGAACGTGACGTCGCAGCAGGAGCAGGTGGCGACGTTCCGCAACGCCGCCGCCCACCTCGCCCCCGGCGGGCGTTTCGCGGTGGAGGTGGGCGTCCCGGCGCTGCAGCGGCTGCCGCCCGGCGAGCGGGTGCGGGCGTTCGCGCTCACGCCCGAGCACCTGGGCTTCGACGAGTACGACGTCGTCACCCAGATCGTCCGGTCGCACCACTACCGGCTCGCCGACGGCCGGGCGGAGCTGTTCTCGGCACCGTTCCGCTACGTGTGGCCGGCCGAGCTCGACCTCATGGCCCAGCTCGCGGGGCTGGAGCCGGAGCACCGCTGGGCCGACTGGGCGCGCTCGCCCTTCGGTGCGGACAGCACCGCGCACGTGTCGGTGTGGCGGAAGCCTTAGCCCTCGCCGTCCTCGGGCGCCGGCGTGGGCGGGCCGAACGTGCTGCCCAGCAGCTCCTTGCGCACCTGCAGCAGGTACAGCCAGATCAGCGCGAAGATCCCGCCGAGCAGCCACATCACGCTGTTGAACAGCCCGGTGAGGACGACGGGCACCTGCAGCACCGTGCCGATCAACAGCCCCTGCGGCCGGCGCTGCAGGCCGGCGGCCACCACCAGCAGCGCGAACAGCACCAGCAGCGCCGTCAGCCGGAAGCCGGTGAGCCCCGGGCCGGACTGGGCGATGCCGCGCGGCACGAACAGGATGACGACGGCCTCGAGCAGCAGCGCGGCGGCCGCCCCGCCGTTGAGGGCCTTGGCGGCGCGCGCCGGGTCGAGCGCCCTCACGAGGTGGCACCCCCGAGCAGGGCCCGGGCCTCCCCTGCGGTGATCACACTGCCGGTGACCAGGACGCCGGAGCCGCCGAGCGCGTCGTCGGGACCGGCCTCGGCCAGCTCGATCGCCGACTCCAGCGCCTCGGGCAGCAGCGGGTGCACGCTCACCCGGTCGGCGCCGAAGACGTCGACGGCCAGCGCGCCGAGCTCGTCGGCCGGCATCGCCCGCGGCGAGCTGTTCTGGGTGACGACCAGCTCGGCGCAGATGTCCTCGAGCGCGGCGAGCATGCCCGGGACGTCCTTGCCGCGGACGCAGCCGACCACACCCACGAGCCGGGTGAAGTCGAACGACTCGCGGATCGCGCCGACCGTGGCGGTCATGCCGGCCGGGTTGTGCGCGGCGTCGACCAGCACGGTCGGCGAGCTGCGCACCCGCTCCAGCCGTCCGGGCGAGCGGACGGCGGCGAACGCGCTGCGCACCGTCTCCACGTCGACCGGCCCGGTGGCCGCACCCGCGCCGAGGAACGCCTCGACGGCGGCCAGTGCGGTGCTGGCGTTCTGCGCCTGGTGGGCGCCGAAGAGCGGGAGGAACACCTCGGGGTACTCGCCGCCGAGGCCCTGCAACCGCAGCAGCTGGCCGCCGACGGCGACCTTGCGCTCCAGCACGCCGAACTCGGTGCCCTCGCGGGCCAGGGTCGCCTCGACGTCGACCACCCGGCGGACCAGCGCGTCGAGCGCGGCCGGCTCCTGGTGGGCGAGGACGGCGATCGAGTCGCGCTTGATGATCCCGGCCTTCTCCCCGGCGATCGTTCCGACGTCGGGGCCCAGGTACTCGGCGTGGTCCAGCGCCACCGGGGTGACGACGGCGACGCGGGCCTCGGCGACGTTGGTGGCGTCCCACGTGCCGCCCATGCCGACCTCGATGACGGCGACGTCGACCGGGGCGTCGGCGAACAGCGCGTACGCCATGCCGACCATCACCTCGAAGAACGACATCGGGACGTCGGAGCCGTTGTCGACCAGCTCGACGTACGGGGCGATGTCGTCGTAGGTCTCGACGAAGCGCTCGGCGCTCACCGGCTCGCCGTCGAGCACGATCCGCTCGCGGATCGACTGCAGGTGCGGGCTGGTGAAGCGGCCGACGCGCAGCCCGAAGCCGCGCAGCAGCTCGTCGACCATCCGCGCCGTCGTCGTCTTGCCGTTGGTGCCGGCGACCTGGACGACCGGGTACGCCCGGTGCGGCGCGCCGAGCAGGTCGACCAGGGCGTTGATGCGGGTGAGCGAGGGCTCCAGCCGGCTCTCCGGCCACCGGGCGAGGAGGGCCTTCTCGACGCGCGCCATCTCGCCGTGCTCGGTGCTGCTCATCCTCTCCAGGATGCCAGCCGCCCGGTTCCTAGGATGGAGGGCATGGAAACCCGCGGCGTGCCCGAGAAGCCGTCCCTGGACGGGCTCGAGGAGAAGTGGATCAAGCACTGGGCCGCGGAGGACACCTACGCCTTCGACCGCGCCGCCGCGCTGGCCGCGCCCCGCGAGCAGCTCTACTCGATCGACACCCCGCCGCCGACCGCCAGCGGCTCGCTGCACGTGGGGCACGTCTTCAGCTACACCCACACCGACATCGTCGCCCGCTACCAGCGGATGCTCGGCAAGCACGTCTTCTACCCGATGGGCTGGGACGACAACGGCCTGCCCACCGAGCGCCGGGTGCAGAACTACTACGGCGTCCGCTGCGACCCGTCGCTGCACTACGACCCGTCCTTCACCCCGCCGGAGAAGCCCGGCAAGGACCAGCAGCCGATCTCCCGGCGCAACTTCGTCGAGCTGTGCGAGCGGCTGACCGAGGAGGACGAGCGCGCCTTCGAGCAGCTGTGGCGCCGGGTCGGGCTGTCGGTGGACTGGTCGAACGTCTACCGCACGATCTCCGAGGCCTCGCGCGCCACCGCGCAGCGGGCGTTCCTGCACAACCTGGCCCGCGGTGAGGCCTACGCCCAGGAGGCGCCGACCCTCTGGGACGTCACCTTCCGCACCGCCGTCGCCCAGGCCGAGCTCGAGGACCGCGAGCGGCCCGGCGCCTACCACCGGATCTCGTTCCACGGCCCGTCCGGACCCGTCTTCATCGAGACCACCCGGCCGGAGCTGCTGCCCGCCTGCGTCGCGCTGGTCGCCCACCCCGACGACGAGCGCTACCAGCCGCTGTTCGGGCAGACGGTGACGACGCCGGTGTTCGGCGTCGAGGTGCCCGTGGTCGCCCACCGCCTGGCCGAGCCGGACAAGGGCTCCGGCATCGCGATGATCTGCACCTTCGGCGACCTCAACGACGTCACCTGGTGGCGGGAGCTCGACCTCCCCACCCGGGCGATCGTCGGCTGGGACGGCCGGCTGGTCGCCGAGGCGCCGGCCGGGGTGCCCGCCGGCCCGTACGGCGAGCTGGCCGGGAAGACGCCGTTCAGCGCCCAGCAGCGCATGGTGGAGTTGCTGCGCGAGTCCGGCGACCTCGACGGCGAGCCGAAGCAGATCAGCCACCCGGTCAAGTTCTACGAGAAGGGCGACCGGCCGCTGGAGATCGTCACCACGCGGCAGTGGTACATCCGCAACGGCGGCCGCAACGCCGACCTGCGGGACGCGCTGGTCGCGCGCGGCCGGGAGATCCAGTGGGTGCCCGAGCACATGCGGCACCGCTACGAGAACTGGGTCGAGGGGCTCAACGGCGACTGGCTGATCAGCCGGCAGCGGTTCTTCGGCGTCCCGTTCCCGGTCTGGTACCGGCTCGACGACTCCGGGGAACCGGTGCACGACGACCCGATCCTGGCCGCCGAGGAGACCCTGCCGGTCGACCCGTCGTCCGACGTCCCGCCGGGCTTCGACGAGTCCCAGCGAGGCGTGCCCGGAGGGTTCGTCGCCGACCCCGACGTGATGGACACGTGGGCGACGTCGTCGCTGTCGCCGCAGGTGGCCTCCGGGTGGGACACCGACCCGGAGCTGTTCGCGCACGTCTTCCCCATGGACCTGCGCCCGCAGGCGCACGACATCATCCGCACCTGGCTGTTCTCGACGGTCGTGCGCTCGCACTACGAGTTCGGCACGGTGCCGTGGACGCACGCGGCGATCTCGGGCTTCGTCGTCGACCCCGACCGCAAGAAGATGTCGAAGTCGAAGGGCAACGTCGTCACGCCGATCGACGTCCTGGAGCGCTACGGCACCGACGCGGTGCGCTGGCGGGCCGCCGGGGCGCGGCCGGGTGCCGACTCGCCGTTCGACGAGGCGCAGATGAAGGTCGGCCGGCGGCTGGCCATCAAGATCCTCAACGTCGGCAAGTTCGTGCTGGGCCTGGGCGCCTCGGCCGGGCTGACCGCCGACCAGGTCACCGAGCCGCTCGACCTCGCGCTGCTGGCCGGGCTGAGCGACGTCGTCGACGAGGCGACCGCGGCCATGGACGCCTACAACTACACCCGCGCGCTCGAGGTGGCCGAGACCTTCTTCTGGTCGTTCTGCGACGACTACGTGGAGCTGGTGAAGTCGCGGGCGTACGGCTCGGGCGCCGCCGCCGAGTCGGCCCAGGCCGCGCTGGCGCTGGCGCTGTCGGTGCTGCTGCGGCTGTTCGCGCCGGTGCTGCCGTTCGTCACCGAGGAGGTCTGGTCCTGGTGGCAGGGCGGCTCGGTGCACCGGGCGCTGTGGCCGCGGGCGACCGAGCTGCCGCGCGGCGGCGACCCGGCGCAGGTGGGCGTGGTCGCGGCCGCGCTGGCCGGTGTGCGCAAGGCGAAGTCCGACGCGCAGGTGTCGATGCGGGCCGACGTCGAGTCGGCGACGGTCACCGCGCCGGCCGCGCAGGTGCCGCTGCTGGAGGGCGCGCGGTCCGACTTGGTCGACGCCGGGCGGATCGCCTCGCTGAGCATCGAGCCCGGCGAGGGCGAGCTGCGCGTCTCCGTCGTCCTGGCCCCGCCCGCGGAGGCCTGACCTGGCAGGCTGTGTGCGTGGATGGCGCGTTCCCGGCACAGGACTGCGCCGTTCACGCACACAGCCCCAGCGATCCACAGGCCGGCCGGATCTCCACATCCGTCCGAGGCGGCCCGACGGGTCGTCACCGTGGCGGCAGCGTGGCCGCATGGCACACGACCTGGTTGCGCTGGTGGGCCGTGACGGCGCCGTCCGCACTCGCGACCTGCTGACCCGGGTGGACCGGCACTCGGTGGCGCGCTGGGTCCGCACCGGCCGGTTGCTGCGGCCGCACCCTGGCGTCGTGGTGATCCCCGAGCGCTTCGACGAGTGGCACACCCGTGCGCTGGCTGGCGTGCTCGCCACCGGCGGCGCCGTGAGCCACGCCTCCGCGCTGGCCCTCTGGCGCGTGGCGCCGAAGGCGGATCCCCTCCACCTCTGCGTGCGCGCCACCCGGCGTGCCGTGAAGTCGCCCGGGCTCGTCGTCCACCGTGTCCGGCATCTCGACCCCGACCGCGTCGGTGGTCTCCCGGTCACCGATCTCCCCCGGGCGCTGGTCGACACGTGGGGGCTGGCATCCCGTTCCGGCCGCCGGCGGGACGTCGAGATGGCTCGGGGCGCCGTCATCACCGCCCTCCGGGAACGACGCGTGCGCCCCGCTGCGCTGCGTGCGGAAGTGACGGCGCAGACGGCGGTGGCCGACCGCAGCGGCTTGATCGCCCTCATCGACCTGGTGGAGGGCGGCTGCCACAGCGAACTCGAGATCTGGGGCGTGCTGGACGTGCTGCGCGGCCCGGGCATGCCGACGTTCGTGCAGCAGCACCGCGTCGTCCTGCCGCACACGACCGTCCACCTCGACGCGGCGATCCCCGAGCTCAAGATCGCGGTCGAGCTGGACGGCGCCGCCTTCCACGGCTCCGCGGACGACCGCGAGCGCGACACCCGACGAGACGTCGCCCTCGCGGCGCTGGGCTGGGTCGTCCTGCGCTTCAGCTACCGCCGGCTGACGAGGGAGCCGGAGGCGTGCCGGCACGAGATCCTGCGTGTCTGCGCGGCCCGGCGGGCGATGCTGCCGGGGTGATGTGCGGATCCGGCGCACTCCTGGGTTGCGGATGCGCCGGATCCGCACACGCCTCGCGGCGCCGGCGCGGTCGGCTCAGGCGGGGTCGTCCTCGAAGGTCACGGTGAGCTCCTCGACGCCGAAGCCGGCCGCGAGCGAGGTCAGCATGTCGCGGGTGTTGTCCTCGGCGCGCTCGCGCAGGTCGCTGGCCGTGGCGGCGGACGCCAGCCGGTCCTCGGCCTCGGCGTAGAGCGCGGTGTCGTCGGTGGTGTCGCCGCCGATCGCGTCGCCCACCCGCTGCACCAGGCCGCGGTCGCGGTCGAGCACGCGGCTCTCCGCCGGGTCGATGCGGGGCTCGGCGAGCTCGGGCGCCGGCAGCACGAGGGTCGCCGTCCGCCCGTCGTCCGAGAGCTCGACGGCCTCGCCGACGCCCTCGAGGTCGACGTAGGCGTCGACGGTGCCGGTGGCGAGGAAGCTGGTCCGCTCGCCGCTGATCGCCGAGGGCAGGTACGGGGTGTCGCGCTCCTGGTCGATCACGACCTGGAAGCTGCCGGTGGCCGCGTGGTAGTCGTGCAGGTCGGCCAGAGCCAGCAGCAGCGGCGTGGTGCTGCGGTCGACCACCTTCTCCTCGAAGGGGTTCTCCCAGCCGACGAGGGTCTGCAGCCCGACCCCGGCGGCGGCGAGGGCCGCGGCGCCCACGAGGAGGCGGCGGCCGCGGAGGCGGCGCCGGCGCGGCGCGAGGGGGGCGGGGATCGGACGGTCCAGCAGCATCGGCACGCGCGGGCTCCCTGCGTTCGATCGGGGGATTGTGTCGTAGAGCACCGGATGCCGCCCCGCCATTCCCGCCAGAGCAAAGAAAAACGGCCCGCCTCCCAGCAAGGGAGGCGGGCCGCGGACGAGCGGGAGCTACGCCGACTTCTCGCGCGGGGCGCGGGCGGGCTTGCGCGGCACGATCGTCGGGTTGACGTGCTCGAGCACGACCTCCTTGGAGATCACCACGGTGGCGACGTCGTCCCGGCTGGGGACGTCGTACATCACCGACTGGAGCACCTCCTCCATGATCGCGCGCAGCCCGCGGGCGCCGGTGCCGCGGAGGATGGCCTGGTCGGCGATCGCCTCGAGGGCGTCGTCGGTGAACTCCAGGTCGACCCCGTCGAGCTCGAAGAGCTTGCGGTACTGGCGGACCAGGGCGTTCTTGGGCTTGGTGAGGATCTGGATCAGCGCCTCGCGGTCCAGCGCCTGCACGCTGGTGATCACCGGCAGCCGGCCGATGAACTCGGGGATCATGCCGAACTTCAGCAGGTCCTCGGGCATGACCTCGGCGAAGGCGTTGGCCTCCTCGATCTCCTTCTTGCTGCGGATCTCGGCGCCGAAGCCGATGCCCTGCTTGCCGATCCGCTGCTCGATGACCTTCTCCAGACCGGCGAAGGCGCCGCCCACGATGAACAGCACGTTCGTCGTGTCGATCTGGATGAACTCCTGGTGCGGGTGCTTGCGGCCGCCCTGCGGGGGCACCGACGCCGTCGTCCCCTCGAGGATCTTCAGCAGCGCCTGCTGCACGCCCTCGCCGGAGACGTCGCGGGTGATCGACGGGTTCTCGCTCTTGCGGGCGATCTTGTCGACCTCGTCGATGTAGATGATCCCGGTCTCGGCGCGCTTGACGTCGTAGTCGGCCGCCTGGATCAGCTTCAGGAGGATGTTCTCGACGTCCTCACCGACGTAGCCGGCCTCGGTGAGGGCGGTGGCGTCGGCGATGGCGAACGGCACGTTGAGCATGCGGGCCAGGGTCTGCGCGAGGTGGGTCTTGCCGCAGCCGGTGGGGCCCATGAGCAGGATGTTGGACTTGGCCAGCTCGACCGACTCGTCGCGGCTGCCGCGCTCGCCGCCGGCCTGGATCCGCTTGTAGTGGTTGTAGACGGCCACGGAGAGCGTGCGCTTGGCCTTCTCCTGGCCGATCACGTACTGCTCGAGGAAGTCGTGGATCTCCTTGGGCTTGGGCAGCTCGTCGAACTTCAGGTCCGACGACTCGGAGAGCTCCTCCTCGATGATCTCGTTGCACAGGTCGATGCACTCGTCGCAGATGTAGACCCCGGGGCCAGCGATGAGCTTCTTGACCTGCTTCTGGCTCTTCCCGCAGAACGAGCACTTGAGCAGGTCGCCGCTCTCACCGATTCGTGCCACCTGCTGACCTCCACCTCGGGTTTCGGAGCCTGGGAAGCGGCCCCGTGTGTGCATGTCGTGCTGCTGTGTCCCGCTGCCGTGCCCCGCTGCCAGCTGACGGCCTGAGGCGGCTCGCCCCGCGAGGCTCTCCTCCCGGCTTCGTCCGCCGGGGATCGGGTCTCGCCGACCGTACCTGCTCCCCCGGACCCGGTCGGGCAATGACGCACCCGGCCGGGCGGGGGAACCACATCTGTCGCCTGTGCTCCCTGCGCCCCTTGACGGTACGGGCCGAGACCCCGACTCGCGAAGCCCCGGCCCGCACCGAATTGCCGCCGATCAGGCGGGGAGGGCGTTCAGCTTCCGGCTCTGGATGACCTCGTCGACGATGCCGTAGGCCTTCGCCTCCTCGGCCGTGAGGATCTTGTCGCGCTCGATGTCGGCGCGGACCTGGTCCAGCGACTGGCCGGTGTGCCGGGCCAGGATCTCCTCCATCTGCGACCGCACGCGCTGGATCTCCGCAGCGTGGATCTCGAGGTCGGACACCTGGCCGCCGGACTCGCCGGAGGGCTGGTGGATCAGCACCCGGGAGTAGGGCAGCGCCAGCCGCTTGCCCGGCGTGCCGGCCGCGAGCAGGACGGCGGCGGCGGAGGCGGCCTGGCCCATGCAGACGGTCTGGATGTCCGGGCGGACGAACATCATCGTGTCGTAGATGGCCATCAGCGAGGTGAACGAGCCACCGGGCGAGTTGATGTAGATCGTGATGTCGCGGTCGGGGTCGGCGGACTCCAGCGTGATCAGCTGGGCCATCACGTCGTTGGCCGAGGCGTCGTCGATCTGCACCCCGAGGAAGATGATCCGCTCCTCGAAGAGCTTGTTGTAGGGGTTGCTCTCCTTCATGCCGTAGCTCGTGCGCTCCACGAAGGAGGGCAGGACGTACCGGCTGGAGGGCATCTGGAAGCCGCTCATGATCAGTCCCTCCGGACTCAGTTGTCGGTGACCGGGTTGGCGCTGTCGGTCATGGCCGCACGGCTGACGACGTGGTCGACGAAGCCGTACTCGAGGGCCTCCTGCGCGGTGAACCAGCGGTCGCGGTCGGAGTCCTTCTCGATCTGCTCCACGCTCTGGCCGGTGTGGAAGGACTGCAGCTCGTTGAGCTCGCGCTTGGTCCGGCGGAACAGGTCGGCCTGGATCGCGATGTCGGACGCGGTGCCGCCGACGCCGGCCGAGGGCTGGTGCATCATGATCCGTGCGTGCGGCAGGGCGTAGCGCTTCCCCTTGGTGCCGGCGGTGAGCAGGAACTGGCCCATCGAGGCCGCCAGGCCCATGCCGTAGGTGGCCACGTCGCAGTCGATGAACTGCATCGTGTCGTAGATCGCCATGCCGGCCGTCACCGAGCCGCCGGGCGAGTTGATGTAGAGGTGGATGTCCTGCTTGGGGTCCTCGGCCGACAGCAGCAGCATCTGCGCGGCCAGCTGGTTGGCGATGACGTCGTCGACCTGGCTGCCGAGGAAGATGATCCGCTCGCGCAGGAGACGCTCGTAGACCGAGTCGTTGAGATTCATCCCTCCGGCGGCGGCGCGCATCAGGGGCGCGCCCGCCGGGATCGGGTCGGTGCTCACGGGTGGAATGACCTCCGTAGGACTGTTGCGCGGTCGGACTGGCGAGTGGTGCCGGGCCCCTCCGGGGCCTCCGGCGGGCGGTACCCGCCGGGATTCGCCTGAGTCACGTCGACCCTAACGCGCGCACCGGCGGCGGCAGTCCTCCGCGGGCCGGTGTTCGCCGTGGGCGCAGCGATGTCCCCGCGGACGCGACGACGCCGCCCTCCCTGGCAAAAGAGAGGACGGCGTCGTACCGGATCGAGCGCCGCGGCTCAGGCCTTGGCGGTGTCCCCGGTCTCCTCGTCGGCGGTGACGACGGCGGCCTCGACGGCCTCCTCGGTGGCGGCCTCGGCGTCGGCGATCTCGGCCTCGTCGCCGGGCTCCTCGGACTCGACGACCGGCTCGGAGGCCGGCGCCTGGACGGTCTGCGGGCGCAGCGCCTCGAGGTCGACGACGTTGCCCGACTCGTCGGTGATCGTCGTCTGCTCCAGCAGCTGGGCCAGCGCCTTGGTGCGGCGGACGTCGGCGACGAACTCGGCGATGTTGCCGCCCTGCTGCAGCTGCTGGGCGTACTGCTCGGGGCTCACCCGGTTGCGCTGGGCCTGGGCCACGATCTGCGCCGAGAGGTCGTCGTTGTCGACTGTGACCTCACGGGCGTCGGCGATCGCGTCGAGGATGAACTGCGTCTTGACCGCGTCGACGACGTTCTTGCGGGCGTCCTCGTCGTAGGCCTCGCGGCTCTCGACGCCGGCCGCCGACAGGTAGGCGTCCCAGTCCATGCCGGCCTGGGCGAGCTCCTGGCCCAGCGCGTTGGCGCGCCACTCGACCTCGCGGTCGACCAGGTTCTCGGGGATCGGCACCTCGACGGTCTCGATGAGGTGCTCGACCAGCTTGTCGCGGGCCTGCGCGCCCTGCTGCATCGTCTTCACCCGCTGCAGCCGCTGGCGGACGTCGTCGCGCAGCTCCTCGAGGGTGTCGAACTCGCTGGCGGTGGAGGCGAAGTCGTCGTCGAGCTCGGGCAGCTCCTTGGCCTTGACCGAGCGGACGGTGACGGTGACGTCGGCCTGGTGGCCGGCGTTCGGGCCGGACAGCAGCGGGGTGCTGAAGGTCGTCGACTCGTCGGCGGACAGGCCGCGGACGGCCTCGTCGAGACCGGCCATCAGGCTGCCGGTGCCGACCTCGTAGGACATGCCCGTGGTCGAGCCGTCCTCGAGCACCTCGTCGTCGAGCTTCGCCTCGAGGTCGATGGAGACGAAGTCGCCGTCCTCGGCCGCGCGCTCGACGCCGGTGAGCATGGCGAACCGCTCGCGCATGACGTTCACCTGCTGGTCGATCTCCTCGTCGGTGACCTCGACGTCGTCGACGGTGACCGCGAGGTCGTCGAGGGCGGGGAGCTCGAGCTTCGGCGCGACGTCGACCTCGGCGGTGAAGGCGAGGGTGTCGTTGTCGTCGAGGCGGGTGACCTCGATGTCGGGCTGGCCGATGACGCGGACCTGGTTCTCGCGGACGACCTCGGAGTACACCTCGGGGATCGCGTGCTGCACGACCTGCTCGAGGACGAGCGGGCGGCCGACCCGCTGGTCGAGCACCTTGTTCGGGACCTTGCCGGGGCGGAAGCCGGGCACCCGGACCTGCTTCTTCAGCTCCTTGTAGACCTCACCGAAGGCGTGGTCCAGGTCGCCCCACGGCACCTCGATCGCCATCCGGACCCGCGTGGGGCCCAGTTCCTCGATGGTGCTCTTCACAGCGGCAGTGCTCCTCGGTAGACGTTCTGCGGGGGTGGGCACCGGTCAGGGCGGACGGCGCCGGGTCGGCCCACGAGTCTAGAGACGTCGCGGAGCGTCGCGTCGGGGTGGCGGGATTTGAACCCACGGCCCCCCGCTCCCAAAGCGGGTGCGCTACCAAGCTGCGCCACACCCCGTGGCCCCCGCGAGTCTAGGCGTGCACCGCCCGGGCGCCGTCCGGCCCAGGGCGACGCCTCCTCCAGCGCGGCCGCCACCCGCACCAGGAGGTCCTCCCGGCCGGCGGCGGCGACCAGCGGCCGGCGCCGAGGCGCTGGTCGCCGAGCACCCGCTGCGAGAGCGGCCGTGGGTGCAGCTGGTCGACGCGCTGGTGGCGGCCGGTCGCACCGCCGACGCGCTGGCCCGCGGTGACCGTGCTGGCGCCGGCCCGCCGGGCGGTGGCGCGGCTGGTGCTGGGTGACACGGAGGGCGACGGGGAGGACCTCGCCCGGGCGTGGGACGTCGCCGAGCGGGCGGGGCTGACGCTGGCGCAGGCGCAGCTGATCAGCCTCCAGGCGGCGCGGGCGCTGCTGCACGGGGACTTCGAGGTGGCGGTCGAGCTGATCGACCGGTCGCGGGCGCTGACCCAGCAGACCCAGCTGTACGCGCAGGCCCGCCAGGACCTCGTCATGCCGTACCCGCAGCAGTGGGACGCGCCGTCGATCACCTGCTGGCAGGTGGTGGTGGCCGCGTCGCTGGCCGGGTCAGTGGGGCTCGACCCCGCGGTGCCGGCGGCGATCGCCGACCGGCTGCTGCCGTTCGCCGACCACCTGGCGGTGCACGGGGGCATCGGGGCGCTGGGGCCGGTGGCGGTCTACCTCGGGCTGGCGAAGGGCCGGCTGGCGCTGGCATCGCTGCACGCGGGCCGGGGAGAGTGGGCGGCCGCGGCTGCGGAGGCCGCCGCGGCGCGGGAGGTGGCCGAGGAGATCGGCATGCGCCTGGTGGCTCTCGAGGCTGCGCGCCTCGCGCACGAGTGAGGGGGACGGCGTGGGGACGACGGTCTCGCACCCGGTGTTCGCGCGGTTCTGGGCGCGGATGGCGGCCTCGGCCGAGCGCAACGGAGCGGCGGAGATCAGGGACCGGCTGCTGGCGGGCGTGACCGGCCGGGTGGTGGAGATCGGCGCGGGGACGGGGACGAACTTCGCGCACTACTCGGCGGGTGTGGTGGCGGTGGAGCCGGAGGCACGTCTGCGACGCCTGGCTGCGGAGGCCGCTGGCTCCGCGCCGGTGCCGGTGACCGTGGTGGACGGGGCCGCGGACCGGCTGCCCGCCGACGACGGCTCGTTCGACGCGGCGGTCGTCTCGCTGGTGCTGTGCACGGTGCCCGACCAGGCCGCCGCGCTGCGGGAGGTGCGCCGGGTGCTGCGGCCGGGTGGGGGGTGCACTTCTGGGAGCACGTGCGGTCGGCCCGCCCGGGGCACGCGCGGGTGCAGCGGGCGCTCGACGCGACCGTGTGGCCCTTGTTCGGGGGTAGCTGCCACACGGGTCGCGACACCCTCGCGTCGATCGAGGCGGCCGGCTTCACCGTGGACCGCTGGAGCGCTTCGCCTTCCCGGAGGCCGGCCCGCCGATGCCGACCCGCCCGCAGATCCTGGGGACGGCCGCCGTCCGGTGAACCGGCCACCCTCGGCCACGGCGGCGCGAGCGCCTCAGGAGAGCCCGACGCCGGTGCCCAGCGCGATCGCCACGAGCGCCGCGGCGACCCAGTCGACGGCGGCGCAGAACGGCGGCCACCAGCGGGTGCCGGCCACGAAGCCGGTCCGGTGCTGCCAGGCGTCCTTGACGCCGTGACCGGCCAGACCGGCTACGAGCAGCCACGGGGTGGCCGCCAGCGCGACCGCGGCCAGGACGACGAAGACCGTGGCGACGACCACCTCCACGACTAGGACGCGCGGGCGTCCGTCGGCGACGGCGAACCCGATGTAGACGGCGGCGATCAGGGCGAGACCCAGCGCGTAGACGGTGTCGGGACGCAGCCAGGGGAACGCCAGCGGGGAGGCCGCCTGGACGACGCCGAGGACGGCACCCCAGAGCAGGGGCGCGCGCACGGCTACGCCACCTGCTCGGCGCGGCCGGTCGTCGCCAGGCACACCGCCAGCACGACGGCCACCGGTCCCCACAGGGTCAGCCCGTCGGCCGACAGCTGGCCGATCGCTGCCAGCGGGGCCAGCAGCGCGGCCGGCGCCGCCCAGGTCACCAGGTGCACCAGCGGCCGCGGCCAGCGCTGCAGGTGCAGCCACGCGGCGCTGATCGCGCTCGCGGCGGCCACCGCGGCGCACGCGAGCGGCCAGCCCTCGGCCGCACCGAGGGTCCACCCGGCGGGCACCGCGACCAGGCCGATCAGCGGCACCAGGACGGTGCGCGCGTAGCCGCCGACGAGGTCCCGCACCGCGGTCACCGGACCGCTCCTGCCGGCATCCGCGCGGAGTCCGCCGCCATGCGGCGGTCCAGCGCCTCCGCGTCCCGGCCGACGAAGCCGAGCAGCGCCGAGCCGCGGCTGGTCTGCCAGGGCAGCCCGAGGAAGTACAGGCCGGGCACGTCCGTGACGCCGGCCTGGTGGCGGACGGCGCCGTCCTCGACCACGCCCGGCACGTGCAGCCACGAGTGGTCGGTGCGGAAGCCGGTGGCCCACACGACGGCGTCCACCTCGGCGGACGTGCCATCGGCGAAGCGCGCCGTCCGCCCGGCGACGCCGGTGAGGCGGGGACGGAAGCCGATCCCTCTGCGGCGCAGCCGGCTGCTGCGGGTGCCGATGACCAGGTCGCCGCGGGCCCGCAGCCGGCGGGCGATGCGGCTCTCGGTCGGCACGGTCAAGAACCCCGAGCGGGTCAGCCAGAAGAAGAGGTCGCGGCCGAGCACCCGCTGGGGCAGCTCCTTCGGCGTCGAGCCGACCGCCACGGTCACCGCGCAGCTGCCGGCGAGCTCGTCGGCGATCTGCAGACCGGAGTTGGCCGCGCCGACGACCAGCACGCGGCTGCCGGCGGGCAGCTGGGCGGGGTTGCGGTACCCCGCGCTGTGCAGCTGCGGCACCAGGGGGTCGAGGTCGGCGGCGATCGCGGGGACGGACGGCGTCTGGAACGGACCGGTGGCGACGACGACCTGCCGCGCGTGCAGCGTCCCGGTCGGCGTGGTGACGGCGAAGGTGCCGTCGTCCTCGCGGTGCAGCCGGGTGACGGGGCTGTCGAGCCGCACCGGCAGCCGGAAGTGCCGGGCGTAGGCGGCCAGGTAGTCCGCGACGTCGTCCTTGGTGGGGTGGGTGTCGGCCGGCGCGGGGAACGGCAGGCCGGGCAGCGAGTCGTACCGGGCGGGGCTGAACAGCCGCAGCGAGTCCCACCGGTTGCGCCACGACGAGCCGATCTCGGCGCCGGCGTCGAGCAGCAGGAAGTCGGCGCCGCGGGCGGCCAGGGAGTGCCCGAGGGCGAGGCCGGCCTGGCCGGCGCCGATTCCGATCACGTCGAAGGTCATGCCGAGGACGCTAGGAACGCGCCGCCCGGCTCACGCCGGGAGAACCGCCAGGTTCTCAGAGCTCCAGCGGGAGCGCGATGAGCTCCGCCCGAGAGGCGACGCCGAGCTTGCTGAACACGTTGCGCAGGTGGAAGTCGACGGTGCGCGGGCTGACGAACAGCTGCGCGGCGGCGTCCCGGTTGGACAGGCCCTGGCGGACCAGCCCGGCCACCTGGCGTTCCTGCGCGGTGAGGTCGGTGGCGGTCGAGACGTCGCGTCGGCGCGCGGTCTCACCGGAGGCACGCAGCTCCTGCGCCGCGCGCTCGGCCCACGGCGTGGCGCCGAGCTCCTCGAAGAGGGTGAGCGCGGTCCGCAGGTGCTCGCGCGCGTCGACCCGGCGGCGGTTGCGGCGGAGGAACTCGCCGTAGGCCAGCTCGGTGCGGGCGCGGTCGGCCACGCGCGGCGATCGTGCGTGGGCGGCCAGCGCCCGCCGGAAGTGCTGGTCGGCGTCGTCGCCGTCGCCCAGCAGGGCGCGGCCGTGCTCGACGACGGCGACGGCGCTCGGCGTGCCCGTGCCCTCGGCGAAGTCGTCCAGCTCCTCGACCCAGGCGCGGAGGACGTCGCCGTGACCGGCCCGGAAGGCGGCGTCGAGCACGTCGAGGGCGGCCAGGCGGCGGATCAGCGGCAGCCCGATGTGCTCGTAGTGGTGCAGCGCGGTCGCCGGCTGCGCCGCCGCGCGCAGGCCGCGCCCCCAGTGGAGCATGCCCACGACCTGCCCGTCCGTGACGCCGAAGGGGTGCGCCTCGCGGAGCTCGGCGGCCTCGGCCAGCCGGCGGTCGGCGTCGTCCTCCCCGCGGAGGGCGCCGACCAGGGCGAGCTGGACGGCCGGCAGCGTCGTCAGGACCGTCTGCCCGGCTCCGGCCATGAGCGACAGCGCCTCCGCCGCGGCCGCCACCGCCGTCGTCCACGAGCCGGTCGCGAGGCGGGACAGGAAGCCGCGGGTCAGCGCGTGCTCGACCATGGTGAGGGCACCGGCGCGGCGCGCGGCGACGAGCTGGTCCTCGTGCAGCCGCAGGCTGCGCTCGTCGTCGTCGATCACCCAGGCGGCGATGGCCAGGTTGGGCTGGAGCACGTGGTCGCCCTCGAGCGGCTGCGCGTCGGTGCGTGCGAACGCGCAGCGGAAGGCCTGCGCGGCGGCTGCGGGATCCCGGTGGGCCAGCGCGTGGAACCCGTGCATGAGGTGGAACGCGACCTGGTGCACGGCCGGCGCGTCCGGCGGGGGCTGCGGCACCAGCGGGACCGGGTCGAAGGTGCGCGGTGACCGGGCCCCGAAAGCCGACAGCGACGCCGCGAGCATGGCCATCTGCCGCGCCATCGCCTCGTCGGTGCCGGTGGCGACCTCGGCGGCCTGCAGGACGAGGTCGTACCCCTCGTCCAGCGAGCGGGTGTTCCACAGGACCGTCCCCTGCAGCAGGAGCAGCCGCGCCCGCAGCAGCGGATCGGTCACCAGGGCGGTGGCCGCGTCGGCCAGCGCGATCGCCCGCGAGGGGTGCGCACCCAGCCAGGACGACGACGCGGCGAGGTACAGCCGCCGGCCGCGCTCCTCGCCGCCGGGGGTGAGCTCGGCGGCCCGTGCCCAGGCCGCGGCCGCCGCCTCGTGCCCGCCCCGGGCGGCGGCCCGCTCGGCGACCCCGTCCAGGGCGGCGACGACCGTCTCGTCCGGGCGGTCGGCGGCGGCCGCCAGGTGCCACGCGCGCCGGTCGGCGTCGGCCCCGAGGACGTCGGCGAGCGCTCGGTGCGCGGCCCGGCGCTGCGCGCTGGTCGCCGCCCGGTAGACGGCCGAGCGCACCAGCGGGTGGTACATCGACAGCGCGTCGCCGTCCACCCGCAGGAGCCCGGCCCGCTCCACCGCGTCCAGGGCGTCGTCGCCCGCGTCGAGCGCCTCGGCGGCGTCGCGGACGACGGTCAGCCGGCCGGTGTCGTCGGCGGCGGCCACCACCAGGAACCGCCGCGCCGCCTCGGGCAGCCGCCGGTGGCGCTCGAGGAACCCGCGCTCCACTCCCCCGGTCAGCGGCAGCGGGCTGGGCAGCGGCTCGGTGCCGGCCAGCTGCCCCGCGGTGAGCACGCCGGCCAGCTCGACCAGGGCCAGCGGGTTGCCCCCGGTGCTCGCGACCAGCGCGTCGCGCACGGCCGGGTCGACGGCACCGCGGGCGGAGAGCAGCGCGTCGGCGTCCGGGCCGGTCACCCCGCCCAGGACGACGGTCGGCAGGTCGTCGGCCTCGAAGCGGCGGACGTCGCCGTCCCGGGCGGCGAACAGCAGCCCCACCCGCTCGGCCTGCAACCGCCGGGCGACGAACAACAGCGCCGCGGAGGAAGCGTCGTCCAGCCAGTGCGCGTCGTCGACGACGGCCAGCAGCGGGCGCTCCTCGGCGGCGTCGGCGAGGAGGCTCAGCGTGCCCAGGAAGGCGAGGAACCGGTCGCCCTCGCCGTCGGCCTCGCCGAGCGCGGCGCGCAGCGCCGCCCGCTGCGGAGCCGGCAGTGCCTCGAGCCGACCGCGCAGCGGCCACAGCAGCCGCTGCAGAGCGGCGAAGGCCAGCGGCGACTCGGACTCCACGCCGGAGGTGCGCAGCACCGTCAGGTCCTCGACCGCCGCCAGCGCCTCGGTGAGCAGGGTCGTCTTGCCGGAGCCGGCGACCCCGCGGACGACCAGCGCTCCGCCCCGTCCCGCGCGGGCGGCGTCGACCGCCGCGGCGACCGCCGCGCGCTCGGGGTCGCGTCCGGCCAGCACGGCCAGACCGTACCGAGGCGGACGAACGAAACCTGGCGATTTCCCCGGCGTGAGCGATCCCGCCGGCGGCGAGCGTGGCGGCGAACCCACCCCTGCTCCCGAGGAGGACCGATGTCGGCCCACTCCGCCGTCTCCCCCGCACACCACCCGCCCACCGACGAGCCGCGCCGCCCGTGGACCGTCTTCGCGCTCATGATCGCCGCGCAGGTCATGGTGATCCTCGACGTCTCGGTCGTGAACGTCGCCCTGCCGTCGATCAGCCGCGGCCTGCACCTGTCCGCCGCGGACTACCAGTGGACGGTCAGCGCCTACGTGCTGCTCTCCGGTGGCCTGCTGCTGCTCGGCGGCCGCATCGCCGACGTGCTCGACCGGCGCCGCGCGTTCCTCGCCGGGGTCGGGCTGTTCACCGCCGCGTCCCTGGCCAGCGCGCTCGCGCAGGCCCCGTGGATGCTCATCGTCTCGCGGGCCGCCCAGGGCGCCGGCGCCGCGCTGCTCACCCCCGCGGCGCTGTCGATCATCATGACCGCCTACGCCGGCAAGCAGCGGCAGACCGCGCTGGCCGTCTGGGGCACCGTCGGCAGCCTCGGCATCGCCGCCGGCGTGCTGTTCGGCGGGGCGCTGACCAGCGCGTTCGACTGGCGGGCCGTGTTCTTCATCAACGTGCCGATCGGGATCGCCGTCGTCGCCGGCACCCTGCGGACCGTCGCCCGAGGCACGCGGACCGGAACACTGCGCCGGCTGGACCTGCCGGGCGCGGCCACGCTGGTCGGCGGGCTGCTGGCGCTGGTGTTCGGCATCGAGGCCACCCGCTCGGCCGGGTGGACGGCGCCGCGCACCTGGATCGCCCTGGCCGTCGCCGCGGTGCTGCTGACCGCCTTCGCCCGGCTCGAGCGGCGGGTGGCCGACCCGCTGGTGCCGCCGGCCACCTGGCGCATCAGGTCGCTGGTCTCCGCCTCGGCGGTGATGGCCGGCGTCACCGGTGTCGTGGTCGGCGCGATCTTCCTGTCGTCGCTGTACCTGCAGGCGGTCGTCGGGGCGTCGGCGCTGGTCGCGGGCCTGGAGTTCCTGCCGCTGGCCGGGGCGATCACGCTGTCGGCCGCCGCGGCGTCGCACGCGATCGGGCACCTGGGCGCGAAGCCGCTGATCCTCGGCGGGCTGGTCGTGATGGCCGGTGGCGTGCTGCTGCTGGCCGCCAACGCCGGCGGCACCTCGTACGCCGCCGACGTCCTTCCCGGGTTCCTGCTGGTCGGCGCCGGCGTCGGGCCGATGTTCGTGGCCATCGCCGTCGCCGCGATGGGCGACGTCCCGGCCGAGAGCTCGGGCCTGGCCAGCGGGCTGATGATGACCGGCCACGAGATCGGCGCCGCGCTCGGCGTCGCCGGCCTCACCGCGGTCGCCGGTGACCTGGCCACGCGGGCCGGGCTGGTCGACGGCTACGGCCGCGCCTTCACCGCCACCGCCGTCGTCCTGGCCGGCCTGTTCCTGCTCACCCTGCTCGCCGTCCCCGGCGGCAAGCCGGCGACCCCGGCCGGCCACGGCCACGGCCCGCACGGCCACTGAGTCCGCTCCCCCACCCACCCTGAGGAGTTCCCGATGCTGTCCAACACGCCCCGCACGTTCGTCGGCTCGACCACCTTCACGGTCGACGGCATGACCTGCGACCACTGCCGGCGCGCGGTCACCGAGGAGATCTCGGCCGTCGACGGCGTCGAGTCCGTGACCGTCGACCTGGCCACCGGCACGGTCACCGTCGCCACGACCTCGCCGGTCGACCGCGCCGACATCGCCGCCGCGGTCGACGAGGCCGGCTACTCGCTCGTCCCCTGACCTCCCCCTTGCTCGAGGAAGGACACCGCCATGACCGCCGTAGACGAGTACCTCGTCCGCAACCACCAGGCCGACCTGCTCCGCGCCGCCTCCCGCCACCGCGCCTCGCGCCGGTCCCGGAAGGCCTCGTGACCGTCACCATCCGGTCGGCCGGGCCGGACGACGCCCCCGAGGTCGCGGCGATGGTATGCGAGATCGCCGAGCACGAGGACCAGTCGGCGCACGTGCACGTCGACGAGGCGCTGTGGCGGACGCTGCTCGGTCGGCCCGACGTCACCGTGCTGCTCGCCGAGCGGGACGGCGCGGCCGTCGGCTACGTCTCCGCCGTCCGCCGTCTGCACCTGTGGACCGGCGGCGACGTCCTCGCCCTGGACGACCTGTTCGTCCGGCCCGGTTCTCGTTCCGGCGGGGTCGGGCGGCGGCTGATGACGGCGCTGGCCGCCGTCGCCGCGCCCGAGCGGCTGCTCATCACCTGGGGCGTCGAGCCGGAGAACACCGACGCGCAGCGGTTCTACCGCCGGCTCGGGGCGCGGCTGCGGCCCAAGGTGCTCGCCGCCTGGTCGCCCGAGGCGTACGCGAGCGCCTGAACCCTGGCGATTCCCCCGGTCCGAGCCTCGCGCCCGCCGCCGAGGCTCGGACCACGCCCCGACGAGGAGAGATCCGATGACCACCACCGCTCCGCCGCCCACCGCCTGCACCCTTGAGATCGGCGGCATGACCTGCGCGTCGTGCGTGCGCCGGGTGGAGAAGGCGCTGTCGAGGGTGGATGGCGTCGTCGCCGCCGAGGTCAACCTGGCCACCGAGGTCGCCACCGTCCGCTTCGACCCGGCGACCGTGGGCCTCGCCGAGCTGACCGAGGCCGTCGCCCGCTCCGGCTACACCGCGACGCCGCGGCGGGAGGCGGCGGAACCGTCGGCCCCGTCGCCGCAGCCGGAACCGGACGACGACTCGCGCCTCACCGCGCTGAAGCGGAAGTGGCAGATCACGCTCGGCGCCGGCCTCGGGCTGATGGTGCTGATGTACGTGCCGCTCTACCTGGACACGATGGACTGGCTGATGCCGGCGATCCTCGTCGTCGCCACCGTCGGGCAGTTCTGGGCCGGCCGCGACGTCTACCGCGCCGCGTGGACCGCCGCGAAGCACCGGTCGACCAACATGAACACGCTGGTCGCGCTCGGGACGCTCGTCGCCTACGGCTACAGCGCGTTCGTCACGCTCTGGCCGGCGGCGGCCGAGCGGTGGGGCCTGCCGTTGCACGTGTACTTCGAGACGTCGCTGGTGATCCTGGCGCTGGTCCTGGCCGGCCGGTGGATGGAGGGTCGCGCGAAGAAGCGCACCGCCTCGGCGATCACGGCGCTGGTCGGGCTGGCGCCCAAGACCGCGCGGGTGCTGCGCGACGGCACGGAGGTCGACGTCCCGGTCGAGCAGGTCGTCGTCGGCGACCTGGTGCGGGTGCGGCCCGGCGAGAAGGTGCCGGTGGACGGCGTCGTCACGTCCGGCGCGTCGGCGATCGACGAGAGCATGCTGACCGGCGAGAGCCTGCCGGTGGACAAGGCTGCCGGCGACACGGTCATCGGCGCGACGCTGAACCGCACCGGGACCGTCGTGCTGCGGGCGACCGCGGTGGGCGCGGACACGGCGCTGGCGCAGATCGTCCGGCTGGTGGAGGACGCGCAGGGTGCGAAGGTGCCGCTGCAGCGGCTGGCCGACCGGGTGTCGTCCTGGTTCGTCCCGATCGTGCTGCTGCTGGCTCTCGCGACGTTCGTGGGCTGGGCGCTGTTCGGCGCGATGACGATGGCGATCACCACGACCATCGCCGTGCTGATCATCGCCTGCCCGTGCGCGCTGGGGCTGGCCACGCCGACCGCGGTGATGGTCGGCACCGGCCGCGCCGCCGAGCTGGGCATCCTGATCGGCAACGGCGACGCGCTGGAGACCGCCCGCCGGGTCACCGCCGTCGTCCTGGACAAGACCGGCACGATCACGCGGGGCAAGCCCGCCCTCACTTCTGTCGTGGTGGCTCCCGGCTGGGACGAGGACGACGTCCTCGCGCTGGTCGCGGCCGCGGAGACGGGCAGCGAGCACCCGGTCGGCGAGGCTCTGGTGGCCGCTGCGGCCGAGCGCTTCCTCGACCTGCCTCCGCTGCGCTCGTTCGACGCGGTGCCCGGGCACGGGATCGACGCCGTCGTCGGCGACCGGGACGTGCACGTGGGCAACGCGGCGCTGATGGCGGCGCGCGGGATCTCCGTGGACGGGCTGGCCTCCGCTGCCGCCGCCGAGGCCGCTGCGGGCCGGACGCCGATGTTCGTCGCGGTCGACGGGTCGTTGGCTGCGGTGCTGGCGGTGGCCGACACGGTCAAGCCGGAGTCCGCCGAGGCGGTCGCGCACCTGCAGGCGCTGGGCGTGCAGGTGTGGATGCTGACGGGCGACAACGCGGCGACCGCCGCCGCGATCGCGCAGCAGGTCGGCATCGAGCACGTGCTGGCCGACGTGCTGCCCGCGGACAAGGCGGCCACGGTGCGCCGGCTGCAAGCCGACGGGCACGTGGTCGCGATGGCCGGCGACGGCATCAACGACGCCGCCGCGCTGTCGGCCGCAGACGTGGGCATCGCCGTCGGCACGGGTGCGGACGTCGCGATCGCGGCGTCGGACATCACGCTGGTGGGTGGCGACCTGCGGGGCATCGTCTCGGCGATCGCGCTGTCGCGGCGGACGGTGACGACGATGAAGCAGGGCCTGGCCTGGGCGTTCGGCTACAACCTGCTGCTGATCCCGGTCGCGGCCGGCGCGCTGTTCTGGTGGGACGGGCTGCTGCTGGACCCGGTGCTGGCGTCAGCCGCCATGGCGATGAGCTCGGTGAGCGTGCTGACCAACGCGCTGCGGCTGCGGCGGTTCCGCCGTCCGGCGTCCGTGTCAGAGGTGCTGCGGCCACCGCTGCGGGCCCGGGTGGGCCAGTACGCGTACCTGACCGGCGTGGCCGTCGTCGCGCTGGCGCTGGGGGCTTCGCTGACCGCGGTGTCGCGGATGGACTTCGCCGAGCGCGGGATGAACGGCCAGCTGGCGTGGGTGCAGGGCACCGGCATGCCGATGCGGCCGGAGATGAGCGTGATGATGACCGCGGAGGTGCCGCCGGTCGACGCTGCTGACGCTGCGGTCGACGTCCGGCTCTCCCTACCGGCCGACGTGCAGCCGGGCGAGCCGACGCGACTGGTGGTCTCGCTTCGGGACGCCGCTACCGGTGAGCCGATCGAGGACGTCACCCGCAGCCACGAGGCGTGGATGCACCTGATCGCCACGCGGGAGGACTTGGGCACGTTCGCGCACGTCCACCCGGAGCCGACGGGCCGGCCGGGTGAGCTGGCGGTTTCGGTGACCTTTCCGTCGGCCGGGCGGTACATCGTGAACACGGAGTTCCGGCGGCAGGGCGAGATGGCCGACGTCCACGCGCGGCAGGTTCTTACCGTGGCGGGGGCTGCGCCTGCGCCGGTGACCCTGACGGCCGGCCCGCGGGCGGTCGAGGTGGCCGGCGTGCGGGTGTCCCTGGACGGCGCGGCCTCGGTCGGCGGCGGGAGCGACCTGCACTTCACTCTCACCGACGCGGCGACCGGCCGGCCGGTGGACGACCTGCAGCCGTACCTGGCGGCGGCCGGCCACGTCGTGGTGATGCGGGCCGACGGGCAGACCTTCGCCCACGAGCACGCCGAGGTGACCGACGCCGCCGGCCGACCGGTGTTCGCCCTGCCGGGGACGACGTTCGGCCCGGAGCTCGAGGTCCACGCCGAGTTCCCGACGGCCGGGGTCTACCAGCTGTGGGCCCAGTTCCGGCTGGCCGACGGCGACGTGGTCACCGCGCCGTTCACGGTGCAGGCCGGGTGATCCGTAAGCCGCGAGGGCGTCCGCTTCGGGCGCCCTCGCGGCCGCGGCTCGGTGGCCCGCTACTCTGGGCGGGCACCTCCGCGGGTGTAGCTCAATGGTAGAGCCCCAGCCTTCCAAGCTGGCCATGCGGGTTCGATTCCCGTCACCCGCTCCAGCGCGAGTGTCGCGGGAGACCGGTCCGCCGCTCGACCGATCGATCGCCGGCAACCTTGGTCTTGTCTTCATCACGCCGCAGCCCACCGCGAGATGGCCGGCGTCATCGACGTCGCGCCGGCCCGGGGCACTTCTCGCTCGAATCGGCCGCCCCGTGACGGGCCCGAACACCCGTGTGGGCCGGGGCACCGGAGACGGTCGACCTGGCACGCGCGTCGGCCTTGACGTCGCCTGGCACGGGGTGGAGCGTCGGCTCCCTGACTGGCTGGGGAACGACGGGACACCGGCCGCATGAGCCCTCCGGATGCTGGGTCTGGGTCTACGTCGACGCGCGTCCTCGAGGGGACGTCTCTCGGGCGCCCGGCACGTCGCACGCGCGCTTGGTGGCGGGCCTCGTGCCGCCTCGGCTGGACTCGACGACCGCCGGGCGGCAGGTGGGCGTCGCTCGGGGTGGCCGGCCATGCACCGCGCGGGACGGCTACATCAGGCCCTATCCCCAGCGTGCGCCGGGTCCTCCAGCGCTGCGTCCGCAGGCTTGAGAGCATGCGATGACCCGACGAGTCGACGCACGCGGTTCGGTGGCGCAGTCCGGGCGCCCTGGGTTGATGCCGCCGTCCCGATATCGCCATCCGGGGGACGTGCTGTGGCTGATCGCGGCCGGCCTGTTGCTGCTGGTCGTCCTGGCGGCGTCCTTGGTCGCGGCCGATGCGCTCTGGGGTCCCGACGCCGCGGTCGTGGCAGGGGCCGGGCCACATACGGTGGTCGGCCGGCTCCTGGTCGGCACGGTCCAGGCGATCGCGGTACTGGCCCCGGTACTGGCAGTCGGTGCACTCCTGTGGTTCCGGCGGTTCCGGTTGCTGGCCTCACTCGTCGGGACCGCGGTCGCCGCGGCGGCCGGGTGGGCCGGACTCGTCCTGCTGCTCTCCTCCGCCGACCCAGCGGAAGTCGAGGCAAATCGACGCTCGGCGGGTTGGCTCTTCGGCGCAGGCTATCCGGGGCCCGCCGCCGTGGCCGCTGCGGTCGCGGTGACCCTCGCCGCCGGACCGTGGTTGAGCCCGTCGTGGCGCCGGGCCGCGTGGCTCGTCGTCGGTCTGTCGGCGGTCGCGGAGCTGGTCGCAGGTGTGGCACTGCCGATCGAGCTGCTCCTCGCCTTGGCGGTGGGCGCGGTCGTCGGGGCCGGCGTGCTGGTCGCACTCGGAACGCCGGACCAGCGGATCGACGAGGAGGCCGTGGCGGAGGCGTTGAGCGCGGCCGGGCTCCCGGTCCGATCGGTACGCCGGGCGGATGTGGTGACGAAGGGGTCGTGGCCCTTCATCGCGACCCTGACCGACGGGGACCGGCGTTTCGTGAAGGCACTCGGCCGGGACCAGCGGCACGCCGATCTGCTGTATCGGGGCTATCGGCTCGCACGGCTGCGTGGGGTCGGTGACGTTCCCCCGGCGTCGTCGTTGAAGCAGTCCGTCGAGCATCAGGCGTTGGTCGGGCTGGTCGCCGAGCGGGCCGCCGTCCGGGTGCCGCACTTCGACCGGCTCGCCGAGGCGTCCGACGGATCCCTTCTCCTGGTCATGCAGTACATCGACGGCCGGTCTCTTCAGGACGGGCCGGTGGAACAGGTCACCGACGAACTGCTCGAAGGCCTGTGGGATCAGGTGAGCTGCATGCACGGAGCGGGCATCGCCCACCGGTCGCTGCGCTCGGCGAACGTGATGGTCGACGACGCGTCCCGGCAGTGGATCGTCGACTTCAGCTTCGCCGAGCTGGTGGCCACCGAACGGCAACAGGCGCTGGATCGAGCCGAACTGCTGGCCTCGACTGCCGGCCTGGTCGGTCCCGACCGCGCCGTCGCGGCCGCTGCCGCAGTGCTGGGCCGCGCGGATCTTGCCAGTGCTGTCCCGCTGCTCCAGCCGTTGCCGCTGTCGTCGGCAACGAGACGGGCAGTCCGCGGCGAGCCGGACCTGCTCGGCCGCACCAGGACGGCAGCCGCCGCTGCGGCGTCCGCGCCGGCCAACGACATGCCCCGCCTGCAACGGATCCGGCTCAGAACCCTGCTCATGATCACCGCGGCCGCAGGGGCGTTCTACTTCCTCCTCCCCCAGCTCGCGCAGGTCGGCAGCAGCTGGCGAGTGTTCCTCTCCGCGGACTGGGCATGGGTCCCGCTGCTGCTCGTGCTGTCGGCGGCGAGCTACGTGGCCAGCGCCGTCTCGGTCCTCGGATCGGTGCCGCAGCGGCTGTCACCGCTGCCCACTCTGCTCAGCCAACTGGCGTCCTCGTTCGCGAACCGGGTCTCACCGGCCAACATCGGCGGGATGGCGCTCAACGTCCGGTTCCTGCAGAAGAGCGGAATCGAGTCCGGGCCTGCGGTGGCCGCGGTCGGGCTCAACAGCCTCGCCGGCGGCATCGTGCACGTTGGGTTGCTGATCCTGTTCTTCGCCTGGGCCGGCAACAACCTCGCCGGCGCGTTCCACCTGCCATCCACGAGCAAGCTGCTGCTCGGCCTGGCCGCCCTCGCGGCGACCGTGGGTCTCCTCATGGTCACCCGTTGGGGACGGCGGAGAGTTCTCGCCCCCGTGGTCGGCGCGGTGCGTAGCGGGGCTCGCAGTCTCCGCCGGGTGGCACGGAGCCCGGGGAAGCTCGCTCTGCTGATCGGCGGTTCGGCAGGGGTGACCCTCGCGTACATCGGCGCGCTTGCCACCGCCGTCCACACCTTCGGCGGCACCGCAGCATTGGCGGGGATAGGCGCGGTCTATCTCGCCGGTTCGGTGATCGCAGCAGCCGCCCCGACACCTGGTGGCCTCGGGCCGCTGGAGGCCGCCCTCATCGCCGGCCTGACCGGCATCGGCGTCGCCAGCGGCGTCGCGGTTTCCGCCGTCCTCACCTACCGGCTGGCGACCTACTGGCTGCCGGTGCTGCCCGGCTGGCTCGCGCTCCACCTGCTGCAACGGTGGAACTACGTCTGAGAGGGTGTTGGGTAACTGATCGGCTACTGCTGCTCGTCGAGGTCTTCGGCGAGGCGGCGGGCGGCCTCGGTCTCGATGGGGCCGTGCGGCTCGATGTGCCGTCCGGTGAGCCGGGCGGCCATG
>NZ_JBJGYZ010000042.1:0-48156 GCF_054050275.1 Geodermatophilus sp. SYSU D00691 | reverse complement strand
CCGCCCCCCCCCCCCCAACAAATCACGGGCGCCCCCCGCAGCCCACCCCGTGGGGGCGGGGCACGGGGGGCGGGGTAACCAGCTGGGCCCCGGCGCACCGCGGGCGCCGGGCCCCGGCTGCGAACGACCTCGCCTAGTCGCGCGGCTCCTGCGGCCGTCCGCCGTCGGAGGGCCGGCCACCCTCGGACGGGCGGCCGCTGGTGGTGAGCTCGCGGCCGGGCTCCGCCGCGGCCAGCCCGCGGCCCTCCGCCCGCTGCTCGGCCTCCACCGCCGTCGGCGACTCGATCGGGCTGAAGAACCCGCGGATCGCGCGCCGGGCACCGCCGACCTGGTTCATCCGCTTGGGCACCGGGGCGCCGCCGTAGGCCAGCGCACCGTGACCGTGCTCGTCGACCGCGCCGAGCGGCTGGTGCACCTCGATGAACTCACCGTGGGGCAGCCGCCGGATGACGCCGGTCTCGATGCCGTGCTCGAGCACCTCGCGGTCGTGCTGCTGCAGGCCCAGGCAGATGCGGTAGGTGATCACGTACGCCAGCGGCGGGAGGACCACCATGCCGATCCGGCCGAACCAGGTCATCGCGTTGAGGCTGATGTCGAACTTGTCGGCGATGACGTCGTTGCCGCCGGAGATGAGCAGCACCACGTAGAAGGTGAGCGCCATCATGCCCAGCGAGGTCCGGACGGGGACGTCCCGCGGCCGCTGGAGCAGGTGGTGCGAGGCGGTGTCCCGGGTCAGCTTGCGCTCGATGACCGGGTACAGCGCCAGGAGCGTGAACATGATCCCGGGCAGCACCAGCGTCGGCCAGACCGGCGCCGGGATGGTGTAGCCGCCGGGCAGGACGATGTCCCAGGCCGGCCACAGACGGGTCGAGCCGTCGAGGAAGCCGACGTACCAGTCGGGCTGCGACGCCGCCGACACCTGCGCAGGGTTGTACGGCCCCCACAGCCAGATCGGGTTGATCTGCACCAGGCCGCCGAGCGCGGCGCACACGCCGAACACCACGAAGAACAGACCGCCGGACTTCGCCGCGAAGACCGGGAAGAACCGGTTGCCGACGACGTTGTGCTCGGTCCGACCCGGCCCGGGGAACTGGGTGTGCTTCTGCTTGATCAGCAGCAGCAGGTGGATCGTGATCAGCGCCAGGATGATCCCCGGGAACAGCAGGACGTGCACGATGAAGAAGCGCGAGATGATCAGTTCACCCGGGAAGTCTCCGCCGAAGACCGCGAAGTAGGCCCACGGACCGATCACCGGGATGGACAGGATGATGGCGCTGATGATGCGGAGGCCGGTACCGGAGAGCAGGTCGTCGGGGATCGTGTAGCCCGTGAGCCCCTCGAGGAGCGCCAGCACCAGCAGGCCCACGCCGATCAGCCAGTTGGTCTCGCGCGGCCGGCGGAAGGCGCCGGTGAAGAAGATGCGCAGCAGGTGCACCACGATCGAGGCGACGAACAGCAGCGCCGCCCAGTGGTGCAGCTGCCGCATGAACAGGCCGCCGCGGACGTCGAACGAGAGGTCGAGGGCCGAGTCGTAGGCCGCCGACATCTCGATGCCGCGCAGCGGTGCGTACGAGCCGTCGTAGACGACCTCACGCATCGAGGCGTCGAAGAAGAACGTCAGGTAGGTACCGGACAGCAGCAGGACGACGAAGGAGTAGAGCGCGATCTCGCCCAGCAGGAACGACCAGTGGTCGGGGTAGACCTTGTTCAGGGTCCGCCGGAACCAGTTGGCCGCGACGAAGCGCTCGTCGAGCTCGACGGCGGCCTTGCCGAGGCGCGTGGTCGGCACTCCCGGCGCGGTGGCGGTGCGAGCCATCAGGCGTTCTCCCGGTTCCAGTAGCTGGGCCCGACGGGCTCAGGGTAGTCGCTGCGCGCGACGAAGTAGCCGTCGTCGTCGACCGTGATCGGCAGCTGGGGGAGCGAGCGCGTGGCCGGCCCGAAGACCGGCTTGGCCGCCTTCGTGATGTCGAACTGCGACTGGTGGCACGGGCAGAGGATCCGGCTGGTCTCCTGCTCGTACAGCGACACCGGGCAACCCAGGTGCGTGCAGATCTTGGAGAACGCGACGTAGTCGGCGTAGCCGAAGTCCTCCTGGCCGGGGCGCGCCTCGTAGACCGCCATCTGCTCCGGCCGCAGCCGGAAGAGCATGGTCGCGGCGTCGCTGGCCCGGTTGCCGCCCTCGACCGCCGGGAAGACCGTCTCCAGCGAGCCCGGCTCGGCGTCGCCGGGCCGGATCGGGGTGCCGTCGTCGCGGACCAGCCGGACCCCGCGGCCCCACGGGGTGGTGCCCAGCGGGTTGCCCTTGTTCGGGTCCTTGATCAGACCGCCGAGCGGGAGGATGAGCGCCAGGCCGACGCCGCCGCCCATGAACAGCAGCGAGCGGGTGAGCAGCTTGCGCCGGGCCAGGCCGCTGCGGTGGCCCCAGCCGACGAGCGTCGCCGACGTCGTCATCTGGTCGAAGTGGCCGGCGTCGTGCTTGACCTGCACCGCGGTCTCGTGCGGCAGGAGCTTCTTGGTGTAGAGGACCAGGCCGATGCCCACGAAGGTGAGGGCCAGGCCCAGGGTCGCCCCGAGCAGCGGGGTGAACAGCGTGCTCCAGGTGCCCGGGTGCTCGGCCCAGTTCCACTCGGGCAGGAACCAGCCCGAGCCGACGTAGACGACGACGAAGCCGAACGACAGCAGGCCGGCGAGGAAGAACAGCGTGCCCACCTGGCGGACGGCGCGCTTCTCCAGCGTCGAGCCCGGCTCGGGGCCCGGGTCGACGTGCAGGACCTCGACGCCGTCCTGGGCCGCGCCGAGGGCGTCCAGCTCGTCGCGGCTCATCGTGGCCAGCCGCTCCCGGCTGTACTGGGCGTCCAGCCCGCCGTGCTCCTGGCCCCCGGTGCTGCCCGGGCGCTCCTCGCGCGCACTCACGCCTTGCTCCCCATCCAGAAGACCGCGAACATCATCGCCCCGATGCCGACGACCCAGATCACCAGACCCTCACCGACCGGGCCGATCCGGCCGATGCCGGCGCCACCGGGGTCGGACTGCTCGTTGAGCGTCTGCACGTAGTCGATGATCGACCGCTTCTCCTCGGGGGTCAGCTGGTTGTCCCCGAACACCGGCATGTTCTCGGGGCCGGTGAGCATCGCGGTGTAGATCTCGAGGTCGGTGCTGTCGACCAGGCTGGGAGCGGCCTTGCCGGAGGAGAGCGCGCCGCCGCGGCCGACGAAGTTGTGGCAGGAGGAGCAGTTCAGCCGGAACAGCTCGCCACCCACGGCCACGTCGCCGTCGCGCAGGTCCCCGGAGGGGAGCGTCGGGCCGCCGCCGTTGGCCTGGACGTAGGCCATCAGCTGGTCGATCTCCTCGTCGGAGAAGACCCGGGGCTTGTTCTGCGCGTCGGCCTCGTTGCGCACCAGCGGCATGCGGCCGGTGTGCACCTGGAAGTAGACGGCCGCCTCGCCGACGCCGATGAGCGACGGGCCGCGGTTGGGCACGCCCTCGAGGTTGTCGCCGTGGCAGGTGATGCAGCTGGTCTCGTACAGCTCGCGACCGGCCTCGACCGCGGCCGACCCGGAGGTGGCGCCGTCGTCGGCCGCGTTGGCCGGGGCGAGGGTCGAGTACAGGGCGCCGGTGAGCACCAGCGCGGCCATCAGGCCGGCGACGTTCGCCACGCGGCGGCGCGCCTTGGAGCGGCGGCGGGCGCGGGCCCGGTCGGCCGGCGCGCCACCGGAGCGGCGGCGACTGCCGCCGGCCGGGGACTCCTCGTCGCGCGGGGCGTCGGACTGCGGGTTCGTGGTGGACACCGTTTCCCTAGCGGATCAGGTAGATCGTGGCGAAGAGCCCGACCCACACGACGTCGACGAAGTGCCAGTAGTAGGAGACCACGATCGCCGAGGTCGCCTGCGCCGGCGTGAAGCGGCCCATGGTGGACCGGATGAGCAGGTAGACGAAGGCGATCAGCCCACCGATGACGTGCAGCGCGTGGAAGCCGGTGGTCAGGTAGAAGACCGAGCCGTACGTCGAGGACGAGATCGTCGTGGCGTGGTCGGTGACGAGCACGCGGTACTCGTTCGCCTGGGCGAGCACGAAGACCAGGCCCATGACGAAGGTGATCGTGAACCAACGGCGCAGGCCGTAGACGTTGCCCTGCTCGGCCGCGAACACGCCGAGCTGGCAGGTGACCGACGACGCGACCAGGATGATCGTGAAGACCAGCGCGTACGGCAGGTTGAGCTCGGTCGGCTCCGGCGGCCACCCCTCGGTCGCCCGGGCGCGCGCGGTGAAGTACATGGCGAACAACCCGGCGAAGAACATCAGCTCGCTGGAGAGCCAGATGATCGTGCCGACGCTGACCATGTTCGGTCGGGTCAGGGAGTGCACCCGCGACGTGTCGAAGGTGCTGCTCGCAACGGGGGCCGTTGTCACGGCCTCATCATGGCATCGGCGCAGGGTGGTCACGACCGCGGGTGCGATGGCGTGGCGGCGACCGTGACCTCCTCGAGACCGAGCGCCGGCGGCCTTCCCGGGAACCGCTGGTCGCGGGCACTAGGCTCGCGCGCGTGACCGAAGCAACCGTGCTGGTGTACAGCTCCCGTCCCGAGGTGCGGGAGGCCGTCCGCACGGCCGTCGGCCGCCGGCCGGCCGCCGACGTCGGCCCGCTCACCTGGGTCGAGTGCGTGACCGGCGACGAGGTGGTCACGGCCGTCGACCTCGGCGGGATCGACCTCTGCATCCTCGACGGCGAGGCGCAGCCGACCGGCGGTCTCGCGCTGGCCCGCCAGCTCAAGGAGGAACTGGTCGACAGCCCGGCGCTGTGCGTGCTCATCGCGCGCCAGCCCGACCGCTGGCTGGCCCACTGGTCGATGGCCGACGGCACGCTGCCGCTCCCGGTCGACCCGCTGACCGCGCCCGCCGTGGTGGCCGAGCTGCTCCGCGAGCACGCCGCGCGGCCGCCCGCCACGCGGCGGTGACCACCCCCACCTGGCCGGGGCTGCTGACCCGGCTGCTGGCCCGGCAGGACCTCACCGCGGCCGACACCGCCTGGGCGATGGGCGAGATCATGTCCGGCGAGGCCAGCCCGGCGCAGATCGCCGCCTTCGTGGTGGCGCTGCGGGCCAAGGGCGAGGCGCCCGAGGAGGTCGCCGGCCTCGCCGACACCATGCGCGACCGCGCGACGCCGGTCGACCTGCCGCTGGACAGCGTCGACGTCGTCGGCACCGGCGGCGACGGGGCGCACACGGTCAACATCTCCTCGATGGCGGCGGTGGTGGCCGCGGCCACCGGCGCCCCGGTGGCCAAGCACGGCAACCGGGCGGCCTCGTCGTCCTCGGGCTCGGCCGACGTGCTCGAGGCCCTCGGCGTCGCCATCGACCTGCCCGCCGACGGGGTCGCGCGGTGCGTGCAGCAGGCCGGCATCGGGTTCTTCTTCGCACCGGTCTTCCACCCCGGCATGCGGCACGCGGCCGTGCCCCGGCGGGAGATGGGCATCGGCACCGTCTTCAACTTCCTCGGCCCGCTCACGAACCCGGCCCGCCCGGTCGCCGCGGCCATCGGCTGCGCTGACCTGCGGATGGCGCCGGTGCTCGCCGCGGTGCTGGCCGGGCGGGGCACCCGCGCGGTGGTCTTCCGCGGGGACGACGGGCTGGACGAGCTGACCACGGCGACGACGTCCTCGGCCTGGGTGGTGCGCGACGGCGAGGTCGAGCCCGACCGCGTCGACCCGACCGCGCTGGGCATCGCCCCGCCGCCGGAGGGCGCGCTGCGCGGCGGCGACCCGCGGTTCAACGCCGATGTCTTCCGCCGGGTGGTCGACGGCGAGCGCGGGCCGGTGCGCGACGCCGTCCTGCTCAACGCCGCGGCGGCGCTGGCCGCCTACGGCACGCGGGCCGAGCGGCTGCACGACGCCCTGGCGGCCGGCATGGCGACCGCGGCCGCGGCGGTCGACGACGGCCGGGCGGCCGCGCTGCTCGACCGGTGGGTGGCGGTCAGCCGGGAACTCGCGCAGACCTGACGCCCCCCTGCAGGGTCCCGGCGTGGGCGTGCGAGCGTCGGGGGCAAGGGGTCCTCTCAGTCGGCGGTGTCGAAGCCGATGGAGAAGGCCGACTCGAGGTCGTGCTTCGAGTAGGCCCGGAAGGCGATGTGGGTGTCGGTGTCGACGACGCCGGGCACCTTGTTGATCCGCCCGGCGATCACCTCGGCGATCTGCTCGAACTCGCGCACGCGGACGACCGCGATCAGGTCGGTGTCGCCGGCGACGGAGTAGACCTCGCTGACGCCCTCGAGGTCGGCGACGGCCTGGGCCACCTCGCCGATGGAGTCGGTGGCCGCGTCGATCATCACGATGGCGGTGATCACGCCGGGGAGCCTAGCCGGGGTCGCCGGTTCGGCGCGGCCTCCGGCCGCACGCGGTCCGGGCGGGCCCGCGTGCCCAGCGAGCGGGAGTCGGCGAAGGGGTCGCGCTCGGCCCGGCCGGCCTCGACCCGGTCGAGGAAACCGGTGTAGGGACCGGTGCCCGGGGCGGGGCAGGCGAGCACGCCCTCCACCTGCACCAGCCGCGTGCCCGGCTTCTCGATCCAGCGCATGACCAGCTCGGTCTCGTCGACGGAGGCGGCGGGCTCGTCCTCGGGCCCGACGGGGGTCTCGGCGGTGGCCAGCAGGCCGGCCAGCGTGCCGCGCACGGTCGTGCCCCGCGGCGCGTTCCCCGCGGCGACCAGCCGGCCGCGGCGGACGACGGACAGCTGCCAGCCGCCGTCGCCGTCGGGACGGGCGAGCACGAGCTCGCGGACGCGGGCCAGCGACTCCAGCCGCTGGCGGCGGCGGACGGCGCGCACCAGCACCGCGATGCGGTCGCGCAGCACGGCGGCGTCCTCGTACCGCTCCTCGGCGGAGAGCCGCTCGACCCGGGCCAGCAGCGGGGCGACGATCTCGCGCGGGTCGGAGGCGACGGCGGACCGGAACACCGCCGCGATGCCGGCGTACTCCTCGACCGACTGGGCGCCGGTGCACGGCGCCCCGCAGCGGCCCATGCCGGCCAGCGCGCAGGCGGTGGTGTGCGTCCGCGGCGAGAGGCGGGCGGTGCACTGGCGCAGCGGCAGCGCCTCGTGCACCGCGGCGGCCGCGGCGTCGGCCGCCCGGCGGTCGGGGAACGGCCCGAGGAACACCCCGGCGCCCGGGCGGACCCGGCGGACGACGGAGAGCCGCGGGAAGGGCTCCTCGGTCAGCCGCAGCCACAGCGCGCGCTCGGGGAAGCGGGACCGGCGGTTGTAGCGGGGCTTGTGCTCGGCGATCAGCCGCAGCTCGCGGACCGCGGCCTCCAGGTCGTGCGCGCAGGACAGCGCCTCGACCCGCGTGGCCAGCCCGATCATCTCGGTGATGCGGCTGCGCTGCTCGCTGGCGGAGAAGTAGCTGCGGACGCGGCTGCGCAGGTCGTTCGACGTCCCGACGTAGAGCGGCTCGTCGCGCGGGCCGCGGAAGACGTAGACGCCCGGACCGTGCGGGACGTCGTCGGCCAGGTGCCGCTTGCGCCGCCGCTCGGGGTCGATCTGCCGGGTGAGCGAGGTCAGCTCCTCCAGCGACGTGATGCCCAGCGGGCCGAGCCGCTCGAAGAGCCCGTGCAGGACGTCGACGGTGGCCCGCGCGTCGGCCAGCGCGCGGTGGCACGGCTGGGTCGTGGTGGCGAAGTACGGGGCGAGGGTGGCCAGCTTGCAGTTGGGCACCTCGTCGCTGGTGAGCAGCCGCCGGGCCAGGACGGCGGTGTCGACCGACGCGGCCGGGGGCCAGGCGAAGCCGTTCTCGGCGCAGGCGGCCTTGAGGAAGCCGATGTCGAACGGCGCGTTGTGCGCCACCAGCACCGCGCCGCGCGCGAACTCGAGGAAGGCGGGCAGGACGGCGCCGATCCGCGGGGCGGTGGCCACCATCGCCGAGGTGATGCCGGTGAGGACGCTGATGTAGGGCGGGATCGCGGTGCCCGGGTCGACGAGCGTCTGGAACTCGCCGAGCACCTCGCCGCCGCGGACCTTGACCGCGCCGATCTCGGTGATGGCGCTGTCCTTGGGCGAGCCGCCGGTGGTCTCGAGATCGACGACGACGAAGGTCACCTCGGCCAGCGGCGTGCCGAGCTCGTCGATCGTCGCCTGCACGAAGCCCGGCGGGTCGAAGACGCGGGAGCCGGCCCGGGGAGCGGGAAGGGGACCGGGGGAGGGGGGCACGGGGCGGACGGTAGGTCGGGGGGCCGACAGTCCCGGGGACGCGCGCCGGGCCCGGGGGGCCGGGCACCGTTCGGCGACGGCGGGCGCCGGAGCCGCCCACGGGTCGCCCGGGAGGGGTAAAACGGCTGCTCACCTGGCGAGGAGGGAGGGACCAGGTCACGATTCCGTCGTAGGGGCGCAGCGGCCCCGTCCCGCAGAGGTGGTTGCATGCTCCCGCGCTCCCGGTGGCGCGCCCGACGCCGGTGGACGGCGATCCTCCCGGTCGTCGTCGTGGCCGCCGCGGTCGCCGTCGCGACCCCGGCCGCCGCCGCGCCGAGCGACCAGCCCGGCGGCACCTCCGGCGTCCTCGACAGCTCGGCGCTGGACAGCCTCCAGCAGCGCGCCGCCGAGGTGCAGTCCGGGCTGCAGCAGCGGCAGGCGGAGATCGCGGCCGCGCGCGAGGAGCTCGCCCTCGCCCAGCAGCAGGTCGACGCCGCGCAGGCCGCGCTCGCCGACACCGAGGGCGTGCTCGCCGAGCGGCAGGCGGTGGTGGCGCGGTACGCGGCCGCGGCCTACCGCGACGGCGGTTCGCTCACCCCGCTGACGGTGCTGCTGACCGGTGGCGACCCCGGCGACATCGTCGCGGCCCTGGGCTACCTCGACGCCGTCGACGCCTACACCGCCGAGGTGCTCGCCGCCGCCGAGCAGCAGCGGCAGGCCGCGCTGGCCGACCAGGCCGCGGCGCAGGCGGCGCTGGACGCCGCGCGGCAGCGGGCCGACCAGGTGCAGGTGCAGATCCAGGAGCTGGAGGCGCAGGCCGCCGCGGTCACCGAGGAGCTCGACCGGGCGCTCGACGTCGTCGACGACCAGCTCACCCAGCTGCAGCGGGAGCAGCTGGAGGTCAACTCGCGAACGGCGGCCAACTGGCGGGTCTACGTCGATCAGCTCGCCGCCGCCGGGGTCGTGCCGCCGCCCGCCGCCGAGCTGCTCGACCCGGCCGCGACGCTGCCCGCAGGGCTGGTCCCGGTCGCCTCGGCCGCCGGTGGCGCGCAGGCCGGCGCGGCGCAGCGGCCGGGCCAGCCGACCTCGCTGCTCGTCCTGCCCGCCGAGACCCTCGCCGCCGTCTCGGCGGCCATGGACCAGCTGGGCCTGCCCTACGCGCCGGGCACCGCGGGCCCGGACTCGTGGGCCTGCGGCTCGCTGGTTCAGTCGGTGTTCGGGGCGGCCGGGCTCCAGCTGCCGGGGGACCAGGCGGGGCTGTTCGCCGGGACCACGCCGGTCGACGCCCGCGACGTCCTCCCCGGCGACCTGGTGTTCCTCGGCACGCCCGAGTCGGGGCTCGGGCACGTCGGCATCGCCCTCGACCCGCAGACGATGCTGGCCGCCGACGCCCGGGCCGGCGCCGTCGTCGTCCGCCGGCTGCCGACCGACCAGGTGATCGGCATCGGCCGACCGAGCCTCGGCCAGCGCGCACCGGTCGCGGCCCCCGGGCCGACGGGCGGCGCGCTGCGGGTGGAGTGCGGCAACACCGTCTACCCGCCGAGCTACGACGGCGCCCGGTCGTGGGGCGGCTACCCCAACGGGCTGATCCCGCCCAGCGCGCTGTGCCCGATCGGGGTCGGCGGCCACTCGCTGCGCTGCGACGCCGCCGCCGCGTGGAAGGCGATGTCGACGGCCTTCGCCGGGACCTTCGGCACGCCGATCTGCATCACCGACTCCTACCGCACCTACGCCAGCCAGGTGCGCCTGTACGGGCAGAAGCCCGCGCTGGCCGCGGTGCCCGGCACCAGCAACCACGGCTGGGGGCTGGCCGTGGACCTGTGCGGCGGCATCGAGTCCTTCGGCACGCCGCAGTACGCCTGGATGGTGGCCAACGCCGGCCGCTTCGGCTGGCTGCACCCGACCTGGGCCGACCCGGGCAACGGGCGCGAGGAGCCGTGGCACTGGGAGTACGCAGGCACCTGACCGCCCGCCTGTCAACCCTCGCGGCCCGGAACTGTCGGTGGCCGCTCCTACCGTGCGGACGACTCACGGAGGAGAACACACCGATGCTCATCGACTGCGACACCTGCACCTCCCGCGGGACGGGCTGCGCCGACTGCGTCGTCACCGTGCTGCTGGGCGCGCCCCCCGGCTGGCAGACCGACGACCCGGTGGTCCTCGCGCTGCCCGACCGCGCTCCCGCCCGCACCGAGCCGGCCCGGACGGCCGAGGACGCCGTCGTGCCACCCCCGGGCGTGGTCGTGGAGTTCGACGACGTCGAGCGGCGCGCGGTGCGCGCCCTGGCCGAGGTCGGGCTGGTGCCCCCGCTGCGCCACTCCCCGGGCACGTCCGGCGGCGAGGACGGCCGGCGGACCGGCTGAGTCGCGGTACCCCCGGCGCCATGTGGGGCGATCACGGCGCGCCGCCGTGATGCTGCTCGCAGTGACGATCACGACAAACCCAGGGGGCCCCGTTTGTCACACCTGCATCACGCCCGTATGGTCGCTCCGTTCGACCGAGCGGTCGTCGCCCACCGGGGCGGCCTCGGACGGACACCGCCGAATCGCCGACGGCACCGCCAGGTGTCCGAGGTGAACCGGGGACCCACCGCAGTACTGGGGTGAGTTCTCACGTGCGCCGGCTCGCCGGGGCACCGAGATAGGGCACCTTTTTCTTCCCAGCCCGAACCCGTCAGCTAACTCGGTAGGCGGTCAGCTGAGGAAGAAGGAGAGCCGCCGAACGTGGCGACGTCTCGCCCTGCCCTGGGGCATGCCCACGCACCCTCCGAACCACACCGCACCACCCGCACCCGCCCCTCCGCCTGGCTCCGTTCCGGGCTGCTGCTGGGCGTGACCGCGGCGCTGACCGTCACGCTGCTGCCCGGCACGGCCGCCGCCGAGCCCGGCCGCGCGACCTCCCCCGAGCAGGCCGCCCAGCTCGTCGCCGAGGCCAGCCACCAGCTCGAGGTCGTCCAGGAGCAGGTCAACACCGCCCGCGAGGAGCTCGCGCTGCAGCAGGCCGCCGTCACCGCGGCCGAGGCCGACGCCGCCGCGGCGCAGCAGCAGCTCGACTCGCTCGACGGGCAGATCCGCCAGCTCGCCCACAGCGCCTACACCGGCGGCGACCAGAACCTGCGCGCGCTGGACGTGATGCTGACCAGCGAGTCCGCCGAGGACTTCCTCACCCAGCTCGGCACCCTCGAGGCGATCGCCGGCCACACCACCGAGGCGATCGAGGAGGTGGCCGAGGCGGCCGCCGCGGCCGAGGACGCCCGCGGCGAGGCCGACGCGGCCGCCGCGGAGGCCCAGCAGACCCTGGACACCATCGAGGCCCAGGAGGCCGAGCTCCAGGCGGACATCGCCGACTACCAGGAGCAGTACGACCAGCTGACCGCTGCCCAGCAGCAGCAGGTCGCCGCCGCGCACGGGGGCGAGTCCCTCGCGGCCCCGGCCGTCGCGCCGGCCGCCGCCCCGGCCGCCGGTGGCAGCGCCGCCGCGCAGACCGCGGTCAGCACGGCGCTGGCGCAGGTCGGCGACCCCTACGTCTGGGGTGCCGGTGGGCCGAACAGCTTCGACTGCTCCGGCCTCACGCAGTACGCCTACGCCGCGGCCGGCATCAGCCTGCCGCACTCGAGCAGCATGCAGTCGCGGATGGGCACCCCGGTGTCCCGCGACGCCCTGCAGCCGGGCGACCTGATCTTCTTCTACAGCCCGGTCAGCCACGTGGCGATGTACATCGGCAACGGCCAGATGGTGCACGCGTCCACGTCCGGCCAGCCGGTGAAGGTGGTCAGCGTCGGTTCGATGCCGGGCTTCAACAGCGCCCGCCGCATCGCCTGAGCGGCCAGGCTCGCCACGAGGGCCGGTGACCCCGACGGGGGTCACCGGCCCTCTGCGCGCCCGGACCCTATGGTGGCCGGGTGACCGTCCGCCGCGCCGCACTGGTCGCGGCGGTGCTCCTCGGCGCCGCGTTCGTCCTCGTGGTGGTCCTGCGGACCCCCTGGACCGTGCTGCCCACGCCGCCCGGCGGCTCGCCGCCGGTCGACCCCACCGCCGGGCTCCCGGCCGACGTCGTCGCCCGCGCCGACTCCTTCGCCGCGGCGATCCGGCCGGCCTCGCTGGCCAACCTGGTCCTCGGCCTGGCCGTCACCGCCGTTCTCGGCCTCACCCGGCTGGGCGCCCGCCTCGTGCGCGCCGTCGCCGCCCCGCTCGGCGGCGGCTGGGTCTGGCAGGTCCTCCTCGGCACGCTCGCGCTGGGCGTCGTCGGCCGGCTGGTCACCCTGCCGCTCGCGGTGTACGGCGAGGTGGTCCGCCACCGGTACGGGCTGTCCACCCGCAGCTGGCCGCTGTTCCTCCGCGACGTCGCGGTGTCCACCGCCATCGACGCCGGCCTGACCGCGCTCGGCGTCCTGGCCCTGGTGGTGCTCGCCCGCCGGGTGCCGCGGTTCTGGTGGGCGTGGGCCGCCGCCGGCGCGGCGGTGCTCGTGGTCGTCGGCTCGTTCCTCTACCCGGTCGTCATCGAGCCGGCGTTCAACCGCTTCGAGTCCCTGCCGGCCGGCCAGCTGCGCACCGACCTGTTCGCCCTGGCCGAGGAGAACGGCACGCCGATCGAGGACGTGCTCGTCTCCGACGCCTCGCGGCGCACGACGGGGCTCAACGCCTACGTCTCGGGCTTCGGCTCGACCCGCCGCGTCGTCCTCTACGACACGACGCTCCGGACGCTGCCCGACGACGAGATCGAGTCGATCGTCGCCCACGAGCTCGGCCACGTCGCCACCGACGACGTCCTCACCGGCACGCTGACCGGCGCGCTCGGCGCCGCGGCCGGCGTCGCCCTGTTCGGCTGGCTGCTGACCTGGTCGCCGCTGCTGCGCCGGGCCGGGGCCGACGGGCCGGGCGATCCGCGGGTGATCCCGCTGGCGCTGCTCCTGGTCGCGGCCGGCACGCTGCTGGCCACCCCGGTGCGGAACCTGGTGTCGCGGCACGTGGAGGCGCGCGCCGACGTGCACGCCCTCGACCTCACCCGGGACCCGGACGCCTTCGTGTCCATGCAGCAGCGGCTGGCCACGCGCAACCTCGCGCAGCCCGACCCCCCGGCCGCCTGGCAGTGGTTCTTCGGCAGCCACCCCACCTCCTCCCAGCGGGTGGCCCTGGCGCGCGACTGGGCGGAGCTGGACCGGCCGTGACGAGCCCCAAGACCCTGGTCGTCACCAACGACTTCCCGCCGCGCCAGGGCGGCATCCAGACCTTCGTCGCCGCGCTGCTGGCCCGCACGGACCCGGGGTCCCTCGTCGTCCTGGCCTCGCGGTCGCCGGGGTGGGAGGCCTACGACGCCGGGCTGCCCTACCCGGTGGTCCGGCGGCCGACGTCGATGCTGCTGCCCACGCCGGGGACCGCGCGGGCGGCGGCCGAGCTCGTGCGCGCGCACGCCTGCGACACCGTCTTCTTCGGCGCGGCCGCCCCGCTGGGGCTGCTCGGCCCCGGCCTGCGCGCGGCCGGCGTCCGGCGCCTGGTCGGCGCCACGCACGGCCACGAGACCGGCTGGGTGGCGCTGCCCGGCTCCCGGCAGCTCATGCAGCGCATCGCCGGCGAGCTGGACCTGCTGACCTACATCAGCGAGTACACCCGCGGCCGGCTGGCGCCCGCGCTGGGCGACCGCACCGCGCTGGCCCAGCTCTCACCCGGCGTCGACGTCGACCACTTCACCCCGGACGCCGACGGCGCGGCCGTCCGCCGCCGGCACCGGCTGGGGGAGGCGCCGGTCGTGGTGTGCGTGTCGCGGCTGGTCGCCCGCAAGGGCCAGGACGTGCTGGTGGGGGCGTGGCCGCGCGTGCTGGCCCGGCACCCCGGCGCCCGGTTGCTGCTGGTGGGCGGCGGGCCGCTGGAGAAGAGCCTGCGCCGGGCGGTCACGGCCGCCGGGCTCGAGGGGTCCGTCGTCCTCGCCGGGCCCGTGCCGCCGGCGGAGCTGCCGGCCCACTACGCCGCCGGGGACGTGTTCGCCATGCCGTGCCGGACCCGCCGCGGCGGGCTCGACGTGGAGGGGCTGGGCATGGTGTTCCTCGAGGCGGCGGCCTGCGGCCGGCCGGTGGTGGCCGGCACCTCCGGCGGCGCCCCGGAGGCCGTCCGGGACGGCGTCACCGGGCACGTGGTCGAACCCCGCTCACCGGCCGCGGTGGCGACGGCGATCAGCGGGCTGCTCGACGACCCGGCGAAGGCCGCGGCGATGGGCGCGGCCGGCCGGGCGTGGGTCGAGCAGCGCTGGTCGTGGGCGCACATCGCCGCCACCTTCGAGCGGCTGCTCGCCGGTCAGCGGGAGTAGAGCGCCTCGACCTCGGCGCCGTGCTCCTTGAGGACGACGGCGCGCTTGAGCTTCAGGCTCGGCGTCAGCATGCCGTTCTCCTCGGTGAAGTCCGAGCCGAGGACGCGGTACTTCTTGATCGCCTCGGCGTTGGAGACGGCCTTGTTGGCCTCGGCCACCGCGGCGTCGAGCTCCTTGATCAGGTCCTCGTCGTCGCGCAGCTGCTCGACGGTGGTGTCCTCCGGCTTGCCGCGCTGGTCGAGCCAGGCCGGCAGGGCCTCCTCGTCGAGGGTGATGAGCGCGGCGATGAACGGCCGCTGGTCGCCGACGACGATGCACTGGCTGACCAGCGCGTGCGCGCGGAGGCGGTCCTCGAGGACGGCGGGGGCGACGTTCTTGCCGCCCGCGGTCACCAGGATCTCCTTCTTGCGGCCGGTGATCTTGAGGAAGCCGTCGCCGTCGATCTCGCCGAGGTCGCCGGTGTGGAACCAGCCCTCGTCGTCGATGGCCTCCTTAGTGGCCTGCTCGTTCTGCCAGTAGCCGCGCATCACGATGCCGCCCTTGATGAGGATCTCGCCGTCTTCGGCGATGGCGGCGGAGACGCCGGGCAGCGGGCGGCCCACGGTGCCGATCCGGAAGGCCTCGTCGTGGTTGACCGAGGCGGCCGCGGTGGTCTCGGTGAGCCCGTAGCCCTCGTACACCGTGACGCCGATGCCCCGGTAGAAGTGGCCGAGCCGCTCGCCGAGCGGGGCGCCGCCGGAGACCGCGCCGATGCAGCGGCCGCCGAGCGCGGCGCGCAGCTTGCCGTAGACCAGCTTGTCGAACAGCGCGTGCTGGGCGCGCAGGGCGAGGCCGGGGCCGCCGTTGTCCTGCGCCCGCGACCAGTCGATGGCCACCCGGGCGGCCTTGTCGAAGATCTTGCCCTTGCCGCCGGCGTCGGCGGTGGCCTTGGCCTGGTTGTAGACCTTCTCGAACACCCGCGGGACGGCGAGCACGAACGTCGGCTTGAACTCGCCGAGGTCGGCCACCAGGTTCTTGACGTCGGGGGTGTGCCCGACGACGGTGCGGGTCTTCACGGCGCCGACCTGCAGCACCCGGGCCAGGACGTGGGCCAGCGGGATGAACAGCAGCAGCGAGCCCTCGACCGACAGGAACCGGCCGAGCAGCGTCATGCCGTTGTTGATCTCGAAGAGGAAGTTGCCGTGGGTCAGCTCGCAGCCCTTGGGCCGGCCGGTGGTGCCGCTGGTGTAGATGAGCGTGGCCAGGCTGTCGGCGCCGAGCGTCGCCCGGCGGGCCTCGAGCTCGCTGTCGGGGACGTCCCCGCCGGCCGCGGTCAGCGTGCCGACCACGTCGTCGTCCATGACCCACACCGGGCCGAGCTCCGGGGCCTGGTCGCGCACCGACTCCATGGTCTCGGCGTGCTCGGCCCGCTCGACGATCGCGGCCTTGGCGGCGGAGTCGGTCAGGATCCAGGCCACCTGGTCGGCGCTGGAGGTCTCGTACACCGGCACGGTGACGGCGCCGGCGGCCCAGATGCCGAAGTCGCAGACGGTCCACTCGTAGCGGGTGCGCGCCTGCAGCGCGACCCGGTCGCCGGGGCCGACACCCGCGGCGATGAGCCCCTTGGCCACGCCGGCGACCTGGTCGGCGAACTGCTTCCAGGTGACGTCCCGCCACTGGCCGTCGCGGTGGACGCGGTACCCGACCTCGTCGCCGTGCTCGGCGACGTTGGCGGCCAGCAGGTCGGGGATGGCCTCGCCGGGGCCGACCTCCGTGGTCGCGGGGACGCTGAACTCGCGCACGCCTGGTCCTCTCCTCCCGGACCCTCCATCGGGCGCCGTCGCCCGCGGATCCGAGTACGGGTCTCGATCAATCTAACTGCAAAGTCCCCGAGCGTCCTACTCGTGAGTAGCCGGAGGACCCACCCGTGGGTGGCAGAGGGGTCCCCACCGCCCCCGTGCAGCGCCCGCCGAGCGGTTAGCCTGCCCTCCATGGCCGACCAGTCCACCCAGTCGATCGTCGTCGATGCGCCCGCGGCCGACGTCATGGCGGTCATCGCCGACTTCCCCGCCTACCCGCAGTGGGTCGCCGCCGCGAAGAAGGTGGAGGTGGTCGAGGACGGCCCCGACGGCCGGGCCCGGCGCGTGCACTTCGTGCTCGACGCCGGCGCGGTGAAGGACGACTACGTCCTCGACTACACGTGGGACGGCGACCGCCAGGTCTCCTGGACGCTGGTCAAGGGCCAGATGCAGAAGCGCCAGGACGGCTCCTACACGCTGGTGGAGAAGGACGGCGCCACCGAGGTCACCTACTCCATCACCATCGACCTCTCGATCCCGATGCTCGGGATGATCAAGCGCAAGGCCGAGAAGGTCATCCTCGACACGGCGCTCAAGGAGCTCAAGAAGCGCGTGGAGAGCTGACCGGCGGGCCGATGCGCACGCTGCTGTTCACCGGGCCGGGCGGCGCCGGGACGTCGACGACGGCCGCGGCCGCGGCCGTGCGGGCCGCCCGCGGCGGTGCCCGCACGCTGCTGGTGACCCGCCAGGCGCCGCCGGTCGCCGGGCTGGCCGCGGTCGCCGGGCTCGAGCTGGCCGTCGTCGACGCGCAGGCCGCCGCCGAGCAGGCCTGGCGGACGCACGCCGCCACCCTCGCGGCGCTGGTGCCGCAGGTGGACCTGCCGCCGGCCAGCTCGGTCGTCCCGCCGCCCGGGGCCGCGGAGCTGGCCGTGCTCGCCGCCCTCGACCGCGCCGACGCCGACGTCGTCGTCCTCGACGCCGGCCCGCTGGAGGCCGGCACCGCCCTGGTCGCGCTGCCCACCACGCTGCGCTGGTGGCTCGACGTCGCGCTGCCGCCGCGGATCCGGGCGCTGGCCGCCATCCGCACCGCCGCCGTCCGCTCCGGTGCCGCCCGGTCGGGGCCGGTCGACGCCGTGCTCTCCGCCGTCCCCGCCGTCGAGCAGCTGCTCGCCCGGGTCCGCCCGGCCGATCCCGCCGCCACCTCCGTCGTCCTCACCGCCACCGGCCGGCCTGCGGCCGTGCGCGCGCTGCGCGCCGCGGCCACGACGCTCGGTCTGCTCGGCCAGCGGCCGGCGGCGGTCGTCGCCCGGGAGCTGCCCGGGGGCCCGGGGGAGTGGTGGGCCGGCCGGCTCGCCGAGCAGGAGGCGGTGCTCGCCGACCTCGCCGCGATCGCGCCCCTGCGCCGGGTGCCCGAGTCGGCGGCGACCCCGGCGGACGTCGACGGGCTGGGCCCGCTGCTGGACGCGCTCGAGCTGCCCGACCCGGCCCCGCTGCCGGCGCCCGCTCCCGAGCGGCTGGACGGGACCTGGCGGCTGGTGCTGCCCCTGCCCTTCGCCGAGCGCGACCGGGTGGAGCTGACCCGCTGGGCCGACGACCTGGTCGTCACCGCGGCCGGCGTCCGCCGCTCGGTCCGCCTGGACGCCCTGCTGCGCCGCTGCGCGGTGACCGGCGGCCGGCTGGCCGACCCGGGCACCGCCCAGGCGCGCCTCGAGGTCACCTTCGCCCCGGATCCCCGGCTCTGGCCGGCCGATCTGCTTCCCGCCGAGGAGAGTTCCCCATGACGACCGGTGCCGACTGGGCCGAGCAGGCCCGCCGCCTGCTGGAGGCCGTGAAGGAGGCGGCGCAGACCGAGACGGCCGAGCACGACCCGGCCGCCGGCGAGTGCAAGTGGTGCCCCCACTGCCAGGTGCTGGCCGTGCTGCGCGGCGACCGGCCCGAAGTGACGGCGGCGCTCGACGACGTGCTCGCCACGGCCTCGGCGGCGCTGCGCTCGTTCTCCGGCGAGACACCGGCGCAGGAGCCCCCCGGCCACGAGGACGACCCCTCGCACAGCGATCCCGCGCCCGAGGTGCAGCGGATCGAGATCGCGTGATCCCGGCCGCGCAGCAGCCCGCGGTCGGCGTCGACATCGGTGGCACCAAGGTGGCCGGTGGCCTGGTCGCCCCGGACGGGCGGGTGCTCGACACCGCCCGGCGGGCGACGCCCGGTGCCTCGGTGACCGAGACCGAGGACGCGATCGCCGGCGTGGTCGCCGACCTGCTGGGGCGGGCCGAGGGGCCGGTCGTCGGGGTGGGCGTCGGCGCGGCCGGCTGGTTCGACCGCACCGGCGACACCGTGCTGTTCAGCCCGCACCTGGCCTGGCGGCACTCCACCCTGCGCCAGGACCTCGCCGCCCGGCTGCGGCTGCCGCTGTGGGTGGGCAACGACGCCGACGCCGCCGCCTGGGCCGAGTACCGCTACGGCGCCGCCCGCGGCGCGGACCTGGCGCTGATGATCACGCTCGGTACCGGCATCGGCGGCGGCATCGTGATGGACGGCCGGCTGCAGCGCGGCTCGCACGGGGTGGCCGGCGAGTGGGGGCACATGCGCGTGGTCCCCGACGGGCGGCTGTGCGCGTGCGGCAACCGCGGCTGCTGGGAGCAGTACGCGAGCGGCACCGCCCTGGGCCAGACGGCGCGGGAGGTCGCCGCGTCGTCCCCGGCCGCCGCGGGCCGGCTGCTGGAGCGGGTGGACGGCGTCGCCGCCCGGCTGACCGGCGAGCACGTCGCCGCGGCCGCCGCCGACGGCGACGCCCTGGCGCTGGAGCTGGTCACCGAGGTCGGCACCTGGCTCGGGCAGGGCATCGCCGACCTCGCCGCCGTCCTCGACCCGGAGGTGGTGGTCATCGGCGGCGGCGTGAGCAAGCTGGGGGAGCTGGTCCTCGCCCCGGCGCGCCACCGCCTGGAGCGGGCGCTGCCCGGCCGCGGCTTCCGGCCCGGGCCGCGGGTGGTCGCCGCCGAGCTGGGGCCGCAGGCGGGGCTGGTGGGCGCGGCCGACCTGGTCAGGACCGGAGTGGATCCGTCGGCGTGACGCGCACCGATCCCCTCCGGATCAGGTGAGCTCGCGGGCCAGCTGCTCGAGGAACAGGCCGATGTCGGTGACGATGCCCATCGCCTGGGCGCTCCCGCGGTCGGCGAGCTTGGTGACCGTCGCCGGGTTGATGTCGACGCAGACCAGCGGCACCGACGCCGGGAGCAGGTTCCCGGTCGCGATCGAGTGCAGCATCGTCGCGACCATGATGCAGAAGCCGACGTCGTGCAGCTCGGCGCGCATCGCGCGCTGACCCTCGATGACGTCGGTGTGGACGTCGGGCAGCGGCCCGTCGTCGCGCACCGAGCCGACCAGCACGAACGGCTTGCCGGCCCGCACCATCGCGTGCATCACGCCGCCGGTGAGCACCCCGGAGTCCACCGCGGCCCGGATCGACCCCGCGCGGCGGATGGTGTTGATCGCCCGGATGTGGTGCTCGTGCCCGTGCGGCACGCCGGAGCCCTTGGCGAGGTCGACGCCGAGCGACGTGCCGTACAGCGACGCCTCGATGTCGTGCGTGGCCAGCGCGTTGCCGGCGAACAGGACGTCGACGTAGCCGGCCTCGACCAGGCGCACCATGGCCGGTGAGGCACCGGTGTGGACGACGGCCGGGCCGCCCACCCACAGCACCCGCCGCCCGGCGGCCTTCACCTCGCGCATCCGCTCGGCGATCTGCCGGACCAGCAGCGCCTGCGGCTTCTCGCTGGAGGCGACCGACGACATGAACCCGAACGCCTCCTCCTCGCCGCGGACCACCGCCGGGGGCATCTCGACGCGCACCCCGTTCGCGCCGCACACCACCCGGTCGCCGGCGCGCACGTCGCTGACCGGGACGGTGCGGACGACGACCCGGCCACCCTCCTCGCCGACCACCAGGCCGCAGTCCATCTCGGCGCGGTCGACGGCGAGCCACTCGCGGTCGAGGCGGACGAAGGTGTCCAGGTTGGTCGTGGAGTAGAAGTCCTCGGGGAAGACGCCGTCGGCCGGTGCCGGGCGCAGCGTCGCCGTCCCCGGGTCGACGGCGTTGGCGCCGTGGGTCTGCAGGCGCATGAGGATCCGGTCGAGCAGGTCGGCGTCCGCGGTGCGGACCGAGACCACCGCCCGCGACTCGTCCTCGTGCTCGCGGCCGAGGTCCAGGCTCTCGATGCGGTAGTCGCCGCCGTACTCGAGGACGTCGTCGAGGACCCGCGCCAGGATGCCGGTGTCCATGAGGTGCCCGGTCAGGGCCACGGTCGCGGAGTGCGGCGCGGTGGTGCTCACCGACCGGACGCTAGCGTCAGGCGCCCGTCACGACCACGGTGTTGCCGTCGGGGTCCCGCAGCCGCAGCACGCGGCCGACGCCGGCCGGCTCGGGGCCGTCCCGGACGATCCCCGCGGCGCCGAGCCGGGAGGTGACGGCGTCGACGTCGTCGGTGCCGAGGACGACCGTCGACCGGCCGGCGCGGTCCGGGTCGACCCAGACCTGCACCCCGCGACCCTCGCCGAGGTGCCACTCCACGAGCCCGTCCATCGGGCGGGTGTCCGGGCCGCGGCCGAACAGCGCCGAGTACCAGGACTCGGCGCGCGGGGCGTCCGAGACGGTGGCCTGCGCCAGCACGCTCGTGAAGTCCATGTCAGGGAGGACGCCCGGCGCCGGCCGGACTCATCGGTCTCAGACGACCGCGCCGTCGTCCCCGTCGTCGTCCGAACGGTCGCGCATCCGCGACACCGCGACGAACACCCCGCCGGCGACGGCGGCGACGCCGAGGAACAGGCCGAGGTCCTGGGACAGGCCGATCAGGCTCGGCGCCCAGACCAGCAGCACGCCCGCGGCGATGAGCAGGAAGGCGTACAGCGACGCCGGCGACGGCAGGCCGACCGGGGGCGGCGGCGGGGGCTCGAAGTGCTCGTCGGGCCGGTCGAGCACGTCGGGCTCGGCCGGCGGCGGGGGAGGGGGCAGCGGGGCGTCGGCCGGCGGGTCCTCGACCGGCGTCCGCCCGTTCTCGGCCTCGTAGGCGGCGACGATGCGGGCCCACTCGGCGTCCTCGTCGAGGTCCCGGCGCAGCCGCGCCCGCTCGGGGACCGGGCCGCGGGCGTGCTCGTCGGCCTGCTGGTCGACGAGGGTGCGGGCCTCGGCGCGGCGGGCCCGGTCGACCCAGAGCCGGTCGCTCGGCGGGCTGGGGAGGAACACGGTGCGGGTGTACGGGCCCACGTCGGTGGCCGGCTCGAGGTAGGCGGCGATCCCGGCGTCGTAGAGCACGTCGAGCAGATGGTCGCCGACCCGGGGGTCGACGTCGCGCAGCGGGCTGTAGAGGGCGGCGTCCAGCCCGTTGTCCCGGCGGCCCCGGCCGCGGCGCGGCTCGCTCATGCCGGCTCCGCCGCGGCGGTGCGCTCGCGGATCCACACCGCCGACCGCTCGAAGATCAGCGGGGCGTCGTTGTCGAGGGTGGCGACGTGGTAGCTGTTCTCCAGCACGACCTCGGTGGCGTCGGTGCTGGAGATGCCGGCCAGCAGCGCCGCGGTGGAGGCCGGCTCGACGACGTGGTCCTCGCGGCTGCGGAAGACCAGCACCGGCGCGGTCACCTTCGCCAGGTCGGCCCGGGTGGCGGTCCACAGCCGGCGCAGCCCGAGGACGGCGCGGGTGGGCAGCTTGGGGTAGGCGAGCTCGGTGACGCCGGGCTTCTTGATGTCGCTGCCGATCGGCGCCCAGCTCGGGGTGACCCGCGCGAGCAGGGGCAGCAGCTTGGCGTCGAGGCGCAGGGTCATCAGCGACGGGTTGACCAGCACCAGGGCCGCGACGTCGTCGGGACGCCGCTCGGCGAGCCGGATCGACAGGGTGCCGCCCATCGACAGCCCGGCCACCACGACCCGGTCGACGTCCTCCGCGAGCTCGTCGAACGCCGCGTCGACCGCGTCGACCCAGTCGTCCTCGGTGGCGAGGTTGCAGTCCTGCCAGCGGGTGCCGTGCCCCGGCAGCAGCGGGCAGCGGACGGCGAAGCCCTCGGCCGCGAGGTGCTCGCCCCACGGCCGCATGCTCATCGGCGCGCCGGTGAAGCCGTGCACGAGCAGGACACCGGTGCGCCCCTCGGGCCCGTCCCCGCCCGGGAAGGCGAACGGCTCGGCGCCGGGCAGCACCTCGGCGGGCACGTGCGGTCCGGGCACAGGGGCTCCTCCTCGCGGGTCCGGCGGGGCGTCCGGCGACCTTGCGGAACCACTCCGTTTGTCGTGGGGCCACCGGGATCCCTAGTCTGGCAGTTCCAAGAGGAGGCGTGTTGTTCTACTGGTTCCTCAAGTTCGTCGCGGTCGGGCCGCTGGCCAAGCTGGTCTTCCGCCCGCAGGCGGAAGGCACGGAGAACGTGCCCTCCACCGGGGCGGCGATCCTGGCCAGCAACCACCTGTCCGCCGCGGACTGGGTGTTCATGCCGCTGTCGCTCAAGCGACGGGTGACCTTCCTGGCCAAGCAGGAGTACTTCACCGGCACCGGCCTCAAGGGGTGGGGGCAGCGCGTCTTCTTCGCCGGCAGCGGGCAGGTGCCCATCGACCGCACCAACGCCAGCGCCGCCGAGGACGCCATCCGCACCGGCCTGCGGATCTTGCGCGAGGGCAAGCTGCTCGGCATCTACCCGGAGGGCACCCGCTCGCCCGACACGCGGCTCTACCGGGGCAAGACCGGCGTCGCGCGCATGGCGCTGGAGACCGGGGCGCCCGTCGTGCCCGTCGCGATGATCTACCGCGCCCGACGGATGCCGTTCGGCCGGAAGCTCGTGCGGGTGTGCGTGAAGTTCGGCAAGCCGCTGGACTTCAGCCGCTACGAGGGCATGTCGGGCGACCGCTTCGTCGAGCGGTCGATCACCGACGAGATCATGTACGAGATCATGACCCTCTCGGGCCAGGAGTACGTCGACGTCTACGGCGCGACCGTCAAGAAGTCGATGGACGCCACCGGCGACAGCGCCGCCGAGGTGCTGCGCCGGCTGCAGCCGCCGCAGGACGAGTCCGGCGACCGGGTCGACTCCATCGCCAGCTGATCCCCTCGTGCCGAGATCCCGTGATCTCGGCACGTGAGGGCTGGTGGGGTGCCGAGATCCCGGGATCTCGGCAGGCGCGTACCGGTCGTCCTGGTCAGCGCGCGACGAGCCGGTCGAGGACGTCGCGCAGCAGGGCGAGGAGGTCCTCGCGGGACATGCTCGGCTCGCGGGTCCACTGGCCGACGAGGTCCTCGGTGAAGGCGAACCAGGAGCGCACCAGCTGCCGCCGGCGGGTGTCGTCGGGCAGGTCTAGGGCGGTGAGCGCGACGTCGACGAGCCGCTCCCGGGTCTCCTCGTAGATCTCGGCCACCCAGGGGTCGCCGCCGGCGGCGCCGCGGACGACCGCCAGGTGCGCCTCGCGGTAGGTCTCCACCCAGCCGACGTAGCGGTCCAGCATCCCCGGCAGGTGCTCGGCGGCCGGCGTCCCGCTCGCCGGGAGCAGGTGGTCCTCGAGCAGCCGCGCGGCCGCCCGCGTCACCGCGGCGTAGTAGTCCTTCTTGGTCGGGAAGTAGTGGAACAGCAGGCTGCGGCTGATCCCGGCCCGGCGGGCGACCTCGTCGATGGTCAGCTCCTGCACGGGCGTGGTCGGCAGCAGCTCGAGCCCGATCGAGACCAGCTGCGCGCGGCGGTCGTCCGCCGAGCGGCGCGCGGAGGTCATCTCACGCCGCCGCCGGTTCCCGCACCGCCGCGGCGAGCAGCCGGCCGATCGCCTCGGCCACGAGCTGCGGCCGCTCCTGGGGGAGCATGTGCCCGGTCCGCGGGACGACCTGCAGCCGCGCGTCGGGCAGGGCCTCGGCCAGCTGCTCGCTGTGCCGCAGCGGGGTGAGCTTGTCGGTGTCGCCGACGATGACCTCCACCGGCACCCGGGCCAGCGCCGCCAGCTCGGTGCGCTTGTCGTGGTCGCCCAGCGCGGGCAGGAACGCCGTGAACGCCCGCACCGTCGAGGCGTGCATGATCTCGGCGCCGGCGAGCACCATCGCGTCGGTGGCGTCGGCGCCGTAGAGCAGGTCGCGGACGATCTTGCGGTGCCGCGGGTGCGCCGGGGGCACGGCCTGCCGCAGCCGCTCGATCACCCGGGCGGCGGCCAGCGCCGCGGTCAGCGCGCCGGGGGTGAGCCGCTGCCGGATCCGCTCGGCGCGGGTCCGCGGCTCCGGGGCGAGGTCGCCGGCAGAGGTCGAGACCAGCGCGGCGCCGCGCACGCGGTCGCCGAAGAGCTCGGGCCGCGCGGCCGCCAGGCACATGATCGTCATGCCGCCCATGGAGTGGCCGCCGAGCACCACCGGCCCGGACGGCGCCAGCCGGTCGAGGACGGCGGCCAGGTCCTGGCCGAGCTGGTCGATCGAGACGTCCGCGGTCGGGTGGGTGGGCGAGCCCCACGTCGAGCGGCCGTGCCCGCGCTGGTCGTAGCGGACCAGCCGGAGCTCGCCGGCCGCGGCCCGCGGGGCGAGCAGGTCGGCGACGTCGTCCCAGGCCGCCTGCGCCAGCGTCCAGCCGTGGGCGAGGACGAGGGTGACCGGGGCGTCGTCGGGGCCGTCGACGGTCGCGTGGAGCACGGCGCCGTCGGGGGTGCCGACGGCGGCGGTGCGGCGGAGCAGCGCGGTCACGCGGCCACCTCCAGGGTCCGGGCGGCCCGGCCGACGTAGTTCTCGCGGTCGAAGGCCGAGAGCATCTTCCGGAACCGGAAGGTGAAGTCCGGCCAGAGCGTCGAGTTGTGGCCGTGCTCGTCGAGGTACCAGCTGGCGCACCCGCCGGCGAGCCACACGGTGCCCTGCGACCGGCCGGCGATGAGGTCGCGGTAGGCGGCCATGGCCTCCGGCGTCGTCTCGAGGACCTCGAGCGCCTCGTCGTCCATGGTGCGCAGCGCGGCGTCGACGTAGGCGACCTGCGACTCGATCATGTAGACCATCGACGTGTGCCCGACCCCGACGTTGGGGCCGACCAGCAGGAACAGGTTGGGGAAGCCGGCCACCGTGGTGCTGCGGTTGGTGATGATCCCGTCGGCCCACACCTTCGCGAGGGTGCGGCCCTCGCGGCCGGAGATCTTCTCGGCGATCGGCAGGTCGGTGACGTGGAAGCCGGTGGCCAGGACGAGGACGTCGGTGGGCCGCTCGACGCCGTCCGTGGTGACCACCGAGCGCGGCCGGACCTCGGCGATGCCGGCGGTGACCAGCTCGGCATTCGGCGCGGCGACCGCCGGGTAGTAGTCGTTGCTGATCAGGATGCGCTTGCAGCCGATCGTGTAGCCCGGGGTCAGCGCCGCGCGCAGCTTCGGGTCGCGGACCTGCCGGGCCAGGTGCGCCCGGGCCACCTTCTCGACCGGCTCGAGGAAGCGGCGCTGCTTGGCCATGCCGACGACGAGCAGCTCGCGGACGGCGTAGAGCAGCGCGCGCACCGCCTTCTGGAACAGCGGCACGTGCCGGTAGAGCCACCGGGCGCTGCGCTTCACCGGGCGGTCGGTGCGGGGCACGATCCACGGCGCGGTGCGCTGGTAGACGGCGATGCTGCCGACGGCCGGTTGGATGGCCGGCACGATCTGGATGGCGCTCGCCCCGGTGCCGATCACGCCGACGGCCCGGCCCTCGAGCTCCACCGCGTCGTCCCAGCGGGCGGAGTGCATGAGGTCGCCCTCGAAGGTCTCCAGGCCGGGGATGTCGGGGTAGGTGGGGTCGGCCAGCGCCCCGGCGGCGGAGATCAGCACCCGGGCGCGGAACTCGCCGGCGGTCGTGCTGACCAGCCAGCGGCGGCTGTCGTCGTCCCACCGGGCGGCGGTGACGTCGGCGCCGAAGACGACGTGCCGGCGCACCCCGTACCGGTCGGCGACGTCCTGCAGGTAGGCCTGGATCTCCGGCTGCCCGGAGTACGAGCGCGGCCAGTCGGGGTTGGGCGCGAACGAGAACGAGTAGAGGTTCGACTGCACGTCGCAGGCGGCGCCGGGGTAGTGGTTGTCGCGCCAGGTCCCGCCGACGTCGTCGGCCCGTTCCAGGACGACGAGGTCGGTCTCGCCGCGCTGCTGCAGCTGGATCGCCATGCCCAGGCCGGCGAAGCCGGAGCCGATGATCGCGATCTTCACCTCCCGCACGGCGTCGTGGGCGGGGGTGGCGCGGATCTGCGCTGTCTTCTCCAGGGGCGAGGTCACGACGGGGCTCCTTCGCGGGTCGTCCTCGGCTTGCTGAGCACTGCTCAACAAGCTACAACTCTGTTGAGCAGTGCTCAACTCGACGCAGAGGAGCTCCCGATGGCCCGTCGTCCCCGCACCCCGCTGGCCGGCAAGTCGGTCCTGATCACCGGCGCCGCCCGCGGCATCGGCGCCGCGCTGGCCCGCAAGGCCGCCGCCCGGGGCGCCCGTGTCGCGCTGGCCGGCCTCGAGCCGGAGCTGCTGGCGCAGGTCGCCGCCGAGCTCGGCCCGGAGCACCTCTGGGTGGAGTGCGACGTCACCGACGCCGAGCAGCTGCAGGCGGCGGTCCGGCGGACGGTGGACACGTTCGGCGGGCTGGACCTCGTCGTCGCCAACGCCGGCATCGCGCCGCTGACCACCGTGGCCACCTCGTCGGCGCGGGCGCTGTCGCGGACGATCGAGGTCAACCTGATCGGCGCCATGCTCACTGCGCACGCGGCGCTGCCCGAGGTCGCCAAGCGGCGCGGGCACGTGCTGCTGGTCAGCTCGGCGGCGGCGTTCACGGTGCTGCCGGGCATGAGCGCGTACTGCGCGGCCAAGGCAGGGCTGGAGCGCTTCGGCGACGCGCTGCGGCTGGAGGTGGCGCACCGCGGCGTCACCGTGGCCAGCGCGCACCCGACCTGGATCGACACCGACCTGGTGCGCGACACCGAGGAGGCGCTGCCCACGTTCAAGGCCACCCGCGGCCAGCTGCCGGGGCCGCTGGGTGCCTACACATCGGTGGAGGCCTGCGCCGAGGCGCTGGTGCAGAACCTGGAGACGCGCGGCCGGCGGGTGTTCGTGCCGCGGTCGGTCGGCGTCGTCTCGGCGCTGCGCCAGGTGGTCACCGGCGCGCTGGCCGAGAAGGTGGCGGTGAAGGTGTCGGCCGCGCGGGTGTCGCAGCTGGAGCAGGACATCGCCGCGCTGCAGGGACGGGAGTTCGGCCGCAACTCGGTGGGTGACCGCGGCGCCGCCTGAGCGGGTCGTCGCTCGAGACCGCCGATGAGGACGCCGGCCGCCGGCAGTCTCTGCCGGCATGAGCCGGAACACCGACACCGTCGAGCGCTACCTCGAGGGTTTCCGCCGCAACGACCACGCGCAGATCCTCGGCTGCCTGACCGACGACATCGAGTGGACGGTGTTCGGCGCCTTCCACCTGACCGGCAAGCAGGCCTACGACGAGGCGATCGAGGGCCCGGGCTGGGTCGGACCGCCGCGGCTGGAGGTCGTGCGGATGGTCGAGCAGGACGACGTCGTGATGGCCGAGCTGTACGGCGAGGTGCCGCAGCCCGACGGCGGGACCGGGCGGCTGTCGATGGCGGAGGTCTTCGTGATGCGTGACGGCCTCATCGCCGAGCGCCGCGCCTGGGTCATCCCCCTGACGGAGAACACCTACCGCTGAGGGCCTGCCGCCCGACCGGGCGTGATCATCGGCAGGTGGCCGGCCGGCACGCCGCAGCGGGCAGCCACCTGCCGGTGATCATCGCGGGCGATCAGCCGGCGGGGCGGGCCAGGACCTCGACGTCCCACCGGTAGCCGGGCCGGGTCCGGAGGGTCGTGCGGGCCGAGACCGCGTACCGCTGGTGCAGGCCGCGCCAGATGTGCCGGGCCGCCGCGTCGTTGATCAGGCGGAACATCGACACGACGACCACCCCGTCGCCGGTGAGGTGCTCCTCGTAGCGGCGAACCACGCCGAGCGGGTCATCGAGGTAGTACAGGACCTCGTTGAAGACGACGACGCCGTACTCGTCGTCGGGCACGAAGGACGCCGCGTCGGCGCAGGAGAACCGCCCGCGGCCGACGTGCCGCTCCCGAGCGCGGTCGATCGCGACCGGTGAGACGTCCACGCCGCTGAAGCGCGACCGGCCGTCTCCGAGGTGGTCGAGCAGGATGCCCTCCCCGCAGCCCACCTCCAGGACCGAGCCGCCCGGGGCGAGCGCTCGGCAGTAGGCGGCCAGGACCCCGTAGCGGGGGGCCTCGTCCAGCGACCGCAGGTAGTCCCACACCCCGCTGGTGTACTGGGCGTCGAACACCCGCCGACCGCCCGCCAGCGCGCGGTACGGCGCGACCGCGGAGAGCGCCTTGCGGCCGCGCCGGTGCAGGGCCTGCGGAACCTGGCCGAGGCGGGGCGTCGCCATGGCGGCCGGGGCCCTCAGCCGGCCCAGCCGCCGGCGCGGCGGACGGCGTCGCGCCAGCGGTCGTAGCGGCCGTCGTCCCGGCGGCCCGGGGTGGGCTCCCAGCGGGCGTCGAGGGTCCAGGTGGCGGCCAGCTCGTCGGTCGAGCCCCACACCCCCGTGCCCAGCCCGGCGAGGAACGCCGCCCCCAGCGCCGTGGTCTCGGCCACCACCGGCCGGCGCACCGGTACGTCCAGCTCGTCGGCCTGCAGCTGCATCAGCAGGCCGTTCCCGCTCGCGCCGCCGTCGGCCGACAGCTCGGGCACCGAGAGCCCGGCCTCGGACACCATCACGTCGACGACGTCGCGCACCTGGAACGCGATCGCCTCGAGGGTGGCCCGCACGAGGTGCGCCCGCGTCGTCCCGCGGGTGATGCCGAGGACCGCGCCACGCGCGTGCGGGTCCCAGTGCGGGGCGCCCAGGCCGGTCAGCGCCGGCACGAAGACGACGTCGCCGGAGTCGTCCACCGTGCGCGCCAGCCCCTCGGTCTCGGCGGCGGAGTCGATGAGCCCCAGCCCGTCGCGCAGCCACTGCACCGCCGCGCCGGTGACGAAGATCGACCCCTCGAGCGCGTAGACCAGCCCGTCGCCGAGGTCCCAGGCCACGGTGGTGAGCAGCCCGGCGTCCGACCGGACCGGCGTCGTCCCCGTGTTGGTGAGCACGAACGAGCCGGTGCCGTACGTGCACTTGGTGTCGCCGGGGGAGTAGCAGGCCTGCCCGAACAGCGCCGCCTGCTGGTCGCCGGCGATCCCTGCGATCGGCAGCTCCAGGCCGAGGAACGCGTCGGGGTCGGTGGTGCCGACGACGCCGGAGCTGGGCACCAGCTCGGGCAGGGCGCCCCGCGGGACGTCGAACAGCTCGCACAGCTCGTCGGACCAGCCGCCCGCCGCCAGGTCGTAGAGCAGCGTGCGGCTGGCGTTGCTCGGGTCGGTGACGTGCCGGGCCCCCCCGGTCAGCCGGGCGATCACGTAGGAGTCGACGGTGCCCAGCGCCAGCGGGCCGTTCCGGACCCCGTTCCACAGCTCCGGCTCGTGCTCGGCCAGCCAGGCGAACTTCGTGCCGGTGAAGTACGGGTCCAGGCGCAGGCCGGTCAGCGCGGCCACCCGCTCCTCGACGCCGTCGGCGCGCAGCCGGTCGCAGACCGCGCTGGTCCGCCGGTCCTGCCAGACGATCGCCGGCCGGGGCGCGCGCAGCGTGCGGCGGTCCCACACCACCGCGGTCTCCCGCTGGTCGGTGATGCCCAGGCAGGTCGGCCGCGCGTCGGTCCGCGCGAGCGCCTCGCGGCAGGCGGCGACGGTCGCCGTCCAGATGTCGTCGGGCTCGTGCTCGACCCAGCCGGGGCGGGGGAACAGCTGGGCGAACTCGCGGTACCCCTTGGCGAGCACGCCGCCGTCCTCGCCCACGACCAGCGCGGTCACCCCGGTCGTGCCTGCGTCGATGGCCAGAACGGGCATGAGCCGCAACCTAGCGCCCGCCTACGGTGGGTGCCGTGCGGCGGTTCTTCTACGACACCGAGTTCATCGAGGACGGGACGACGATCGACCTCGTCTCGATCGGCGTCGTCGACGAGACCGGTCGCGAGTTCTACGCCGTCAGCACCGAGTTCGACGACCGCAAGGCGATCCCGTGGGTGCGGCGCAACGTGCTCGACAAGCTGCCCTCGCCCGCCGATCCCGCCTGGCGCAGCCGGGAGCGCATCCGCGAGGACCTGCTCGCCTTCCTCACCGGACCGGGGGAGGAGGTCGAGCTGTGGGCCTGGTTCGCCGCCTACGACCACGTCGCCCTCGCCCAGCTGTGGGGGCCGATGACGGCGCTGCCCCGGGCGATCCCGCGGTTCACCCGCGAGCTGCGGCAGCGCTGGGACGACGTCGGGCAGCCGCCGCTGCCGCCCAAGCCCGGCGGCACGCACGACGCGCTGGTCGACGCCCGCTACAACCTGGAACGGTGGCGGGCCATGGAGCTGGCGCGGTGACCGTCCGGACCGGCGGGGTCGACGACCTGCCCGCCGTCCTCGGGCTGCTCGACGGCGCCGTCGCGTGGCTGGTCGCGCAGGGACGCACCGGGCAGTGGGGCGACCGGCCGTGGTCGGAGTCGGCGCAGCGGGTCGAGCGGACCCGCGCGCTCATCGGGGCGGGCGAGCTCCTGCTGCTCGACCGGGACGGCGCCGCGGTGGCCGCGCTGGTCCACGGGCCGCGGGCGCACGACTACGTGCCGCGCGCCGAGGAGGACGAGGACTACGTCCTGCTCCTGGTGGGCGACCCGACCGCCCGCGGGGCCGGGCGGCGGCTGCTCGACGAGGCGTGGGACCGCGCCCGGGCCCGCGGGGTCGGCCGGCAGCGGGTGGACTGCTACGGCGGGGACGACGGCAAGCTCGTGCGGTTCTACGAGTCGGCCGGCTTCACGCGGACGGCGACCTTCGAGGTGGGGGGCTGGCCGGGACAGCTCCTCGAGAGGCAGGCCTGACGTGGACGTGACCGCCGCCGAGGCCCGCACGCTGCTCGCCCGCGCCTTCGCCGACGACCCACTGATGGCGTGGTTCTTCCCCGACCCGGACTCGCGGCCGCACTGCTGCGCGGCGATGTTCGGGCTGTTCGCCGAGCAGTACCTGCGCGCCGGGCGGGTCGACGTCGTCCGCCGCCGGGCCCCGGTCGCCGTCGCCATGTGGCGGTGGCCCGGGCCCGCGCACGAGGACGACGGGCTGCCCACGCTGCCCGGCCTGATGGTGGCCCTCATGGGCGCCGAGCGGGCCGCCGGGATCGGCCGCGCCATGTCGGTCATCGGGGAGCGGCGCCCGCCCGAGCCGCACGCCTACCTGCACCTGCTCGGCGTCCACCCCGACGCGCAGGGACAGGGGCTCGGCGGCGAGGTGCTCGAGCGCGGGCTGGCCGTGGCCCGCGGGGCTGGGCTGGTCGCCTGCCTGGAGACGATGAACCCGGCCAACGTCCCCTTCTACGAGGCGCACGGCTTCGCGGTGCGGCACGAGACGCAGCTCGCCGCCGGCGGGCCGACGGTGTGGGGGATGGCCACCGCGGTGTGAGCGGTCGCGAGCGGTGCTCAGCCGCCGCCGAGCACCGCCTGGGTCTGCGTGGTCTGCGCGACCAGCCGGCCGCCGTCGTCGGTGACCTCGACGCCGACGACGATGAACGAGCGGCCCACGTGCACCGGGCGCGCGACCGCGTGCGCGGCGCCCGACCGCACGCCGCGGACCAGCGACGTCGACGACGCCACGGTGGACGTGGACGCGCCGGCCGGCAGGTTGAGGTAGGCGCACACGGCGCCCACCGAGTCGGTGAGCGTCATCAGCGCCCCGCCGTGCAGCACGCCGCCGGCCGTGCACCGCTGCGGCGACCAGGGCAGGCGGCCGGCGACCTCGTCGGGCGCGGCCCGCTCGAGCTCCACGCCGGACACCTGCGCGAAGGGCATGAGGGCCAGCAGCTCGTCGGGGCTCACCCGGGCGATCCTGCCGGATCGCGTGTGACGCCTGTGACCGGTGTCACCCACCGGTTGCGGCCGGCGTCGCGACCTGCGGCATCATGGCGCGGACAGGCCCGGCGACCTCGTGCGGAGGACGGCACATGCGGATCGGCATCCTCACCGGCGGCGGCGACTGCCCCGGCCTGAACGCGGTCATCCGGGCGGTGGTCCGCAAGGGCGTCACCGAGCACGGCGACGAGGTCGTCGGCTTCCGCGACGGCTGGCGCGGCGTGCTCGAGGCCGACACCGTGCCGATGGACCTCCCGGCGGTGCGCGGCATCCTGCCCCGCGGCGGCACGGTGCTCGGGACGTCGCGGACCAACCCCTACGGCGTGGAGGGCGGCGCCGACCGGGTGCTGGCCAACCTCGAGCGGCTGGGCATCGAGGCGCTGATCCCGATCGGCGGCGAGGACACCCTGGGGGTGGCCACGAAGCTGTCGGAGGCGGGCGTGCGCGTCGTCGGCGTCCCGAAGACCATCGACAACGACCTGGACTCGACCGACTACACCTTCGGCTTCGACACCGCCGTGGGCGTGGCCATGGAGGCCATCGACCGGTTGCACACCACCGGCGACAGCCACCACCGCACGCTGGTCGTCGAGGTGATGGGGCGGCACGCCGGCTGGATCGCGCTGCACGCCGGCATGGCCGGCGGCGCCAACGTCATCCTCATCCCCGAGCACCCCTTCGACGTCGACGCCGTCGTCGCGCACTGCCAGCACCGCTTCGCCTCCGGCTACTCGCCGATCGTCGTGGTGAGCGAGGGCGCGGCGCCCAAGGGCGGCGAGCTGACGCTGACGACGGGGCAGACCGACGCGTTCGGCCACGTCCGGCTCGGCGGCATCGGGGCGGCGCTGGCCGCGCTGCTCGAGGAGCGCACCGGCCGGGAGGCGCGGGCGGTCGTCCTCGGGCACATCCAGCGCGGTGGGACGCCGTCGGCGTTCGACCGCGTGCTCGCGACGCGCTTCGGGCTGGCCGCCGTCGACGCCGTCCACGACGGCCAGTCGGGGGTGATGGTGGCGCTGCGCGGGACCGACATCGTCCGCGTCCCGCTGACCGCCGCCACCGCGCGGCTCAAGCTCGTGCCGGTCGAGCGGTACGCCGAGGCCGAGGTCTTCTTCGGCTAGGGGCGGGCCCCCGTACCCTGGGGCGTGTGAGCCTCACCGAACCTGCTGAGCTGGTCCCCGACCTGGACCGGTGGCGGACCCTGCCCGCCGCCCAGCAGCCGACGTGGCCCGACCGCGGCGCCCTCGACTCGGTCCTGGAGACGCTGTCGACGGTGCCGCCGATCGTGGCCCCCGCCGAGGTCGACACCCTGCGCGCGCAGCTGGCCGACGTCGCCCGCGGCAAGGCGTTCCTGCTGCAGGGCGGCGACTGCGCGGAGACCTTCGACCTCAACACCGAGCCGCACCTGCAGAGCACCACCCGCACCCTGCTGCAGATGGCGATCGTGCTCACCTACGGCGCGAGCGTCCCGGTGGTGAAGGTCGGGCGGGTGGCCGGGCAGTACGCCAAGCCGCGGTCCTCCGACGTCGACGCGCTCGGCCTGCCGTCCTACCGCGGCGACATGGTCAACTCGCTGGAGCCCGTGCTCGAGAAGCGCATCCCCGACCCGCACCGGCTGGTGCGCGCGTACGCCAACTCGGCGGCGGCGATGAACATGATCCGCGCCTACGCGCGCGGCGGCCTGGCCGACCTGCACGCCGTCCACGACTGGAACAAGGACTTCGTCGCCAGCTCCCCGGCGGGCGTGCGCTACGAGGTCATCGCGCGCGAGATCGACCGCGCGCTGGCGTTCATGAAGGCCTGCGGCATCGACCACTCCGCCATGCGCTCGGTCGAGCTGTACAACAGCCACGAGGCGCTGATCCTCGACTACGAGCGGGCGCTCTCCCGCACGCACGAGGGCCGCGCCTACGACCTCTCCGCCCACTTCGTCTGGGTGGGCGAGCGCACCCGGCAGATGGACGGCGCGCACATCGAGTTCGCCTCGCGGATCGCCAACCCGATCGGCGTCAAGATCGGCCCCACGACGACGCCGGAGCAGGCGGTGGAGCTCGTCGAGCGGCTCGACCCCGAGGGCGTCCCCGGCCGGCTGACCCTGATCAGCCGCATGGGCAACGGGAAGATCCGCGACGTCCTGCCGGGCATCGTCGAGAAGGTCACCGCCAGCGGGCACCTCGTCGTCTGGCAGTGCGACCCGATGCACGGCAACACCCACGAGTCCTCGACCGGCTACAAGACCCGGCACTTCGACCGGATCGTCGACGAGGTCCTCGGCTTCTTCGACGTGCACCGGGCGTTGGGCACCTGGCCCGGCGGCATCCACGTCGAGCTGACCGGCGAGGACGTCACCGAGTGCCTCGGCGGCGCGATGGAGATCAGCGACGAGGACCTCAACAGCCGGTACGAGACCGCCTGCGACCCGCGGCTCAACACCGGGCAGTCCCTGGAGCTGGCGTTCCTGATCGCGGAGATGCTGCGTGGCTAGTCCCACCCCGACACCCCCGGCCGCTGACCTGATCGACCTCCGTTCCGACACCGTCACCCGGCCCACGGAGGCCATGCGCCGCGCCATGGCCGCCGCCGAGGTCGGCGACGACGTCTACGGCGAGGACCCGACGGTCAACGCCCTCGAGGCGCGCGTCGCCGAGCTCATGGGGCACGAGGCGGCGCTGTTCGTGCCGACCGGCACCATGGGCAACCAGATCGGCATGCGGCTGCTCGCGGAGCCCGGGCAGGAGGTGCTCTGCGACGCCGACGCGCACGTGGTCACCTACGAGCTGGGCGCGGCCGCCGCGGTCTTCGGCCTCTCCACGCGCACGGTGGTGTCGGCCGGCGGCCGGCTCGACGCGCGGGCGCTGGTCGAGCAGGTGCGGCCGCGCGGCGACCCGTACCTGACGCCCACCGCGGCGATCGCGGTGGAGAACACGCACAACCGCGGCGGCGGGCTGGTGCAGCCGCTCGACCAGCTGCAGGCGCTGTGGGACTGGTCCCGGGAGACCGGGGTGGGCGTCCACCTCGACGGCGCGCGGCTGTTCAACGCCGCCGTCGCGTCGGGGACCGAGCTGGCCACCTACGGCCGGCTCGCCGACACCGCGTCGGTCTGCCTGTCCAAGGGCCTCGGTGCGCCGGTCGGGTCGGTGCTGGTCGCCTCGGCGGAGCGGATCGCCGCCGCCCGCATCTGGCGCAAGCGGCTCGGCGGCGGGATGCGGCAGGTCGGCGTCCTCGCCGCAGCCGGGCTGCACGCCCTCGACCACCACCTCGACCGGCTGGCCGAGGACCACGAGCACGCGCAGCTGCTGGCCAAGCGGCTGGGCGTCGACCCGGCCGGCGTCGAGACCAACATGGTGGTGCTGGACGACGTCCCGGCGCCGATGGTGGCCGAGGCCGCCAAGGCGCAGGGCGTGCTGGTCAGCCAGGTGAGCGCCCGTCGGCTGCGGCTGGTCACCCACCTGGACGTCGACCGGGCGGCCGTGGACCGCGCGGCCGACGTCCTGGCGTCGCTGCTGGAGCGCTGAGCCCCGCCTCAGTAGGTGGTGAACAGCAGGTCGTTGTTCGCGGTGCGGTTGGTCGAGACCTTGTTCTTCGTGGTCAGGCCCTTGATGGCCGTGGCCACCGCCGCCGGGCTCGCCGTCGGGTTGCGCTGGAGGTGGAGCGCCGCCACGCCGGCCACGTGCGGGGTCGCCATCGACGTCCCGTTGATCGTGCTGGTGGCCGACGGGCCGGTGGACCAGGCGCTGGTGATGCCCACCCCGGGCGCGAACAGGTCGACGCAGTTCCCGTAGTTGCTGAAGGACGCCGGTCGGTCGGTCCGGTCGCTCGCCCCGACCGTGAGGGCGCCGGCGACCCGGGCGGGGGAGGACTTGCAGGCGTCCTGCGGGACGCCCATCGCGTTGCCGTTGCCGGCCGCCACCGCGTAGGTGACCCCGTCGGCGATGGAGCCGGCCACCGCGGAGTCCAGCGCGCTGCTGACGCCGCCGCCGAGGCTCATGTTGGCCACCGCGGGCAGGCCGGTCTCGTGCTGGGCGGTCACCCAGTCCACCCCGGCGATGACGCCGGAGATGCTGCCGTTCCCGGCGCAGTCGAGCACGCGGACGCCGACCAGGGTGACGCCGTCGGCCACGCCGTACGTGGCCCCGCCGATCGTGCCCGCGACGTGCGTGCCGTGGCCGTTGCAGTCGGTGGCGTCGGCGTCGCCGTCCACGAAGTCGTGCCCGGACAAGGCCCGACCGCCGAACTCGGTGTGGCCGAGCAGGATGCCGGTGTCGATGACGTAGGCGGTGACGCCGGAGCCGCTGGCCTCGGTCGTGTAGGTGCTGTTCAACGGCAGGTGCCGCTGGTCGATGCGGTCCAGGCCCCAGGTGGCACCGGACTGCGAGGCGGCGACCTGGACCGGCAGGTCCGCCTCCACCGCGGTCACACCGGGCAGCTGCCGGAGCCGGTCGGCCAGCCCCGGCGGGAGGGTGACGGCGAAGCCGTCGAGCGCCGTCGAGTACACGTGCTCGATCCGCCCGCCGATCGCGCGGGCGCGCTCGGCGACGGCGGCGGCCGGGCTGCCGTCCTCCAGCGTCACGATGTAGGACTGGAGACCGGGGGCGACCGGGGCGACCGGGGCGGCCGCCGCGGGTGCGGCGGTGAGGCCGAGCCCGGTGGCGGTCAGCGCCGCGGTGGCAGCGGCGAGGAAGCGGCGGGAGTGCACGGGGGTCTCGTCTCGGGTAGCGGCACACCCCGGCGGCGTGCGCGGCCCCGGCAGTCAACCGAGGCGATCCGGCCACCTGAAGTCACCACGCCGCTGCGCCGTGTAGCTACCCGGGGGTACACGGGCGCGCCGCAGGGGTCGGGGCGGGCTACGCCCCGGGTGGCCGGTAGCCGACCTGCGCGGCCCGGCGGAGGGCCTCGAGCGTCTCGTCCACGCTGAGCAGGACCGTGGTCTCCATCCCGTGCAGCGCCCCGCCGCTGCTCAGGGCGATGGCGACGCTCGCCATCGACACGTCGTCCGGCGCTTCCCAGAGCGTGTAGCCGTCGTGGCTGCCGAAGGCGTACCAGAACCCGTGCAGGCTGCCCCCGACCGATTCGATGTACGTGCGAGCCGCCTCGCGCCGGTCCTCCGGGTTCGCCACCAGCCGTGCCCAGGTCTGCGGGGTGTAGCTGAACCTCGTCAGGTAGAGCGTCATCGTCGCCGTCCCCCGTCCGTGAGGTGAGGCGGCGCAGCCTAGCCCCGCCCGAGGACCTCGGGCAGGACGGAGCACGCGGTCAGTCGGTGGCCCCGGTGGTCGGCTGCTCGATCTGCCCGGCGAGGTAGAGCTGCTCGCCGAGGGTGTCCATGAGGTGCAGCTGCGTCTCGAGGTAGTCGATGTGGTGCTCCTCGTCCTCGAGGATGTCCTCGAACAGCCGCTTGGTGGTGCGGTCGCCGACCTGCTCGCAGTAGGCGATCGCCGGCCGCAGGCGCTCGACCACCTCGAGCTCGATCGCCATGTCCGACTCGAACTGCTCGCGCACGCTCTGCCCGATGCGCAGGGCGAACAGCTTCTGGTAGTTGGGCAGGCCCTCGAGGAAGAGGATGCGGTCGGTGAGCCGCTCCGCGTGGGTCATCTCCTCGATGGACTCCTTGCGGGTGTACTCGGCGAGCTTGTTGTAGCCCCAGTTCTCCTGCATCTTCGCGTGCAGGAAGTACTGGTTGATGGCGGTCAGCTCGCTGGTGAGCTGCTCGTTGAGCATCTCGATCACGCGGGCGTCACCCTGCATGAGGTCCTCCTCGGCTCGGTTGCGCCGAGGCTATCGGCTCACGCGACGGCGGGGACGTCCAGCCCGTGCATGGGGTCGGCCGCGCGCAGCCGGTCGCAGATGCGGTCCAGGCAGCTGCCGCACCCCGTGCCGGCGTCGCAGGCGTCGCCGACCTCTTCCTCGGTGCGCGCGCCCTCGGCGATCACCTCGGCCAGCCGCGTCTCGCTGACGGCGTAGCAGATGCAGACGTACACGCGGCACTCCGGTGTGCGGGGAAGCAAAGGCTCGCCTAAGTTAGCCGACCCTTACCCCCGCTGCCAAGTGTCGCAGGTCAGCGGGGGATCCGACCGCCTCAGCGTCCCGTCGCGGGGCGCCGCGCGCTGCACCGATCCGGACGTCCCGCGTGACCGATGCGGTCAGGCGGCGGCGGGGGAGTCCTCGGCCGGGGCGTCCCGCAGCGAGCACAGCAGCGCGATGTCGCGGGCGTGACCGGCCCACGGCGACCCGTCGAGCTCGCTGGGGGTCTCCACGACGACCGGGACGCCGGACGTCGAGGGGTGGGCGAGCAGCTCCCGGAAGGGGCCGACGCCGTGGTCGCCGCCCGAGATGGTGCCCGCCCCGATCGTGGTGTGCCGGTCCCGCTTGGAGCCGCACTCGTCGAGGGAGTCGTTGGCGTGCACGAGGGCGAGCCGGCCGGGGCCCACGGTCGCCTCCAGCGCGTCCAGCGTCGCGGTCATCCCGCCCGGGAGCGCCAGGTCGTGCCCGGCCGCCCAGGCGTGGCAGGTGTCGAAGCAGACCCCGACCAGCGGGTGGCCCTCGAGCGCCTCCAGGTACGGGCCGAGGTCCTCCACGGTGGCCGCCAGCGACCGCCCGCCGCCTGCGGTGGGCTCGACCAGCAGCCGCGGGCCGTCGTCGGGCAGCGCCTCGAGCACCGGCAGCAGCCGCTCGTGCAGCTGCCGCAGCGCTGCCTCGTAGCGGTCCTCGCCGACAGCGGAGCCGGCGTGCACCACGACGCCGCGGCAGCCCAGCTGGGCCCCGCGCAGCAGGTTGTGCCGGATCGTCGCGATCGACTGCTCGACGGTGGCCTCGGTCGGGGAACCGACGTTCACCAGGTACGGCGTGTGGATGAACGACGGCACGCCGCGCTCGGCGCACCCCGCGGTGAAGGCGGCGTCCTGCTGGGGGTTCCCCGGCGTCAGCCTCCAGCCGCGCGGGTTGCCGACGAACACCTGGACGGCGCGCGCGCCGACGGCGTCGGTGTAGGCGAGCCCGCCCTTGGCCAGGCCCCCCTTGATCTGGATCTGCGCGCCGATCGGCGGCGCGGTCCTGCCGTGGTCGTGCACCGCTACCCGAAGCTCACACCGAGCTGCACGGTCGTGCCCTCGTCGACGACCTCGCCGGGGCGGGGGCTCTGCTGGTAGACGCGGTCGCCGGCGATGAAGGTGCTCACCTTCACCTTCAGCCCGACGCCCTCGAGGATCGCGGTGGCCTCGGCCGCGTCCTTGCCGCGGACGTCGGGCACCTCCACCCGCGGCACGCCGGCGGAGACCTGGATCGTCACGGTGCTGCCGTAGGGCGCCGGCCCGGCCGCGGGGTCGGGGGTGACCGCCATGACCTGGCCGGGTGCGACGTCGCGGCTGCGGCCGTCGTCGGCGCGCTCGACGGTGAAGCCGAGCTGCTCGAGGGTCGCGGTGGCCGCCTCGGGGGTCGAGCCGATCACGTCCGGGATCTCGACCGGCGCACGGCCCAGGCTGACGTAGACGGTGACCAGCTGGCCGCGGGGGAGCGGCGTGCCGGGCGCGGGGTCGAACCGGGTGACCAGGCCCTCGGCGACCTCGTCGTCGTACTCCTGCTCGACGGTCACCTGCAGCGCCGGCTGCTCCTGCAGCGCCGCCACGACGGCGTCCTCGGGCTGGCCCACCAGGGCCGCGTCGACGAAGAACCGCTCCGGGCCCTTGCTGACGACCAGACGGACGTCGGTGCCGCGGATCGCCTCGCCGCCGGCCGGGTCGGCGGCGATGACGACGCCCGCCGCGACGTCCTCGCTCCACCGCTCCTCGCAGCAGTCGGGGTCGAGCCCGGCCTCCTGCAGCAGGCCGATGGCGGTGTCCTGCGGCCGGCCCACCAGGTCGGGCACCGTCGTCCACCGCCCGGAACCCAGCCACCAGCCGACGGCGCCGATGGTGACGGCGAGCAGGAGCACGATCGCCACGACCAGCCGCGCCCGCCGCCGGCGGATGTGGTCGGGGACGCCCGGCCGGGGGCGCACCGGCGGGCGCTGGCCGACCACGTTCTGCGTCGGGCCGGCGCCGAGCACGCTGGTGCGGCTGCCGCCGTGCCGCGGGGTGTTCAGCACCTCGGTGCCCGGGCGGATGTCGCGCGTGCCCGGGTCGCTGGGGTGCCGCGGGCGGGTGGAGTGCGAGCGGTTGGTGGGCCGCAGCGTGTCGGGGCGGGCCGAGCTGCGCCCGGTGGGCACCGGCACCCGCTCGATGCCGAGGTCGTCGCGCAGGTCGGCCAGCTCGGCGAGGAAGGCCCCGGCGTCGAGCGGTCGGGCGGCCGGGTCGCGGCGGGTGACCCGGGCGACGAGGTCGTCGACCTGCCAGGCGATGCCCGGGACCTCCTCGGAGGGGACCGGCATGTCGTGGTGGACGTGCTGGTAGGCCACCGCGAGCGGGGTGTCGCCGCCGTAGGGCGGGTGGCCGGTGAGCATCTCGTAGAGGACGACGCCGGCGGCGTAGACGTCGCTGCGGGCGTCGGCCTTGCCGCGCTCGAGCTGCTCGGGGGAGAGGTAGGCGACCGTGCCGATGAGCACGCCCCCGGTGGCGCTGGTCTGCCCGGTGCCGGCGACGGCGCGGGCCAGGCCGAAGTCGGCCACCTTGACCACGCCGTCGACGCCGATGAGCACGTTCTCGGGCTTGATGTCGCGGTGCACGATGCCGGCCCGGTGGGCGGCGGTGAGCCCGGCGAGCACCGGCTCGAGGACGGCGAAGGCCTCGGCCACGGTGAGCCGGCCGCGCGCCTGCAGCAGGTCGCGCAGCGTACGGCCGCGCACCAGCTCCATGACCAGGTAGACCATCCCGCGGTCGCTGCCCTGGTCGCTGACCGAGACCACGTTGGTGTGGCTGAGCATGGCCGCGGCGCGGGCCTCGCGGATGAACCGGTCGACGAACGTTGGGTCGTGCACCAGGTGGTCGGCCATGATCTTGACCGCGACCGTGCGGTGCAGCCGCAGGTCGGTGGCCGAGTAGACGGTCGACATGCCGCCGCGCGCGACGCGCTCCTCGAGGCGGTAGCGCCCCTCGAGGACGACCCCCACCACGGGATCGGTCACGACGGTGTCCACTCCAGCGAGTGTAGGAGCGTCGGGGGCCCTTCCCGGCGAACCACGCGGTGGGCGGGGTCGCCGGGGCGGCTGTGACGAATGGGTGGCCCCCTGCCCGGGGGGCGGTCGTCACCCCAGGTCGGCGGACAGCCAGTGCTCGGGCTCAAGCTCGACGACCACCTGCTCGCCGTGGTCGGCCAGGGAGGACGAGACGTAGCCCTCGACCGCCTCGGGTGGCAGGTAGCGGCGGGCCATCGCCCGCACGTCGTCCTCGGTGGCCGGCCGGGTCGCCGCGACCGGGCCCTCGACCGACACGTAGCGGACCGACGGGGCGACCCGGTGCACCAGCATGCTGAACCGGCCGGCCGCCGCGATCCGCCGCGCCTTGCGCGACCGGGCCGGGGTCACGATGCGCAGCCGCCCGCCGGGCTCGTAGCCGTACCAGATCGGCACGGTCAGCGGACCTCGCCCGTCGCCGTCGGCGACCGACAGCGCGGCGACGTGCGGCTCGGCCAGGAACTGCTCGCGGTCGTCGGGGAGGAGGGCCATGTCGCCGACGCTAGGGCGGACGGCCGACGATCCCGCGGCGGTCCTGAATAAGCTCGGCGCCATGGAGACGCTCACCCCGCAGGAGGTCGCCCAGACCCTCGGGGTCTCGCCCAACCGCGTCCGCCAGCTCATCCGCGACGGCAAGCTGATGGCGGTCCCCGGCAGCGGCAACAGCCGGATCCCCGCCGACTTCCTCAAGGAGGGGGCGGTCCTCAAGCACCTGCCCGGCCTGCTCACCGTGCTGCGCGACGGCGGGTTCAGCGACCAGGAGGCCTTCGAGTGGCTCTTCCGGGCCGACGACTCCCTGCCCGGCACGCCGGTCGAGGCGTTGCGCGGCGACCGGCACACCGAGGTTACCCGCCGCGCCCAGGCGCTGGCGCTGTAGCGCCCGCATGGGGCACCTGACCTACCTCGCGCTGCTGGCCGGGTGCCTGCTGGTGACCGCGCCGCTCGAGGTCTTCCTGCGCACCCGCGTCTACGCCCGCTGGCGGCGGCTGCTGGTTGCGCTGGCGCCCGGGTTCGTCGTCTTCGTCGCCTGGGTGCTGTACGCGATCGCGCAGGGGCACTGGGACTACAGCGACGCGCGCACCCTCGGCGTCCGGCTACCCGGCGGGATCCCGGTCGAGGAGGTCCTGTTCTTCGTCGTCGTCCCGGTGTGCGCCGTCCTGGCGCTGGAGGCGGTGCGCCGGGTGACGCGGTGGGACGCCGGCTACCCCGCCGAGGACGAGTCGTGAGCTACTCCGCGCTCGCCGTGGTCGCCGTCGTCGCCGTCCTGGTCGTCGACCTGGCCGTGCTGCGCACCCGGATGGTGACCCGCAGGGTCTTCTGGGTCGCCTACGCGATCATCCTGTTCTTCCAGCTGGTGATGAACGGCGTGCTCACCGGCCTGGACGTGGTCGTCTACGACCCGGGCTCGATCTGGGGGCCGCGGATCGCCTACGCGCCGGTGGAGGACCTGCTGTTCGGGTTTGCGCTGGTCGTGCTCACCCTGGCCAGCTGGGCGGCGGTCAACCGGCGGGCCAACACCGCCAGGCGGCGCGGCTTCGACACCCGCACCCGGCGGTCGAGCACCCGGTAGCCCGCCTTCTCGATCTCGGTGAGGATGCCGCCGTACAGGTCGGTCGCCGCGCGCACGCAGTCCCGCGATTCGCGGGCGAGCATCGGCGTCCCGGGAGCGGCGTCGTCGTAGCGGCGCCGGACGATCGCGACCATCTCCCGCACGAGCGCCTCGAACCGCGCGTCGTGGCGCTTCTCGGCCAGCTGCTCGCGGGTGACGCCGTGCGCGGCCATGAGGTCCGCGGGCAGGTACACGCGGCCGCGGTCGACGTCCTCGCCGACGTCGCGCAGGAAGTTGGTCAGCTGGAACGCCTCGCCCAGCGCGATCGCGTGCGGCGCGGCCTCCTCCCGGGTCACCCCCGGCGCGGTGCCCAGCACCGGCAGCACCATGAGCCCGATGACCGCCGCCGAACCCCACATGTAGCGGTCCAGCGCGTCGAGGTCGGCGTAGCCGGCGACGGTCAGGTCGCTCGTCATCGCGGCCAGGAAGTCGACCAGGTGGTCGACGTCGATGGCGTACCGGCGGTAGGTGTGCACCAGCGCCAGGCGGACCGGGTCGTCGGACCAGCCCGTCTCCAGCTCGGCCAGGGCGGCGCGGGACCAGTCGGCGAGGTCGCCGGCCGGGTCGGCACCGGGGACGTCGACCAGGTCGTCGGCGGTGCGCGCGGCGGCGTAGAGCGCGTGCACCGCCGGCCGCCGGTCGGGCGTGAGCAGGCGGGTCGCCAGGTGGTAGCTCTTGCCGTGCCGGGCGGCGATCGCCGCGCAGTGCCGGTAGGCGGCGTCGAGCTGAACCTGCCGGTCGGCGACCGCGGTCATCCGGTGATCCTCTCGGCGGCCAGCCGGCCGCTCATCAGCACCATGGGCACGCCGACGCCGGGCTGCACCGACGACCCGGCCAGGACGACGTTCTCCGGTCCGGACCGCGGCAGCGTGGACGGGCGGAACGGCCCCGTCTGGCCGAAGGTGTGCGCCAGCGCGAACGGGGTGCCGGCGGCCATCCCCTGCGCGGCCCAGTCCCGCGGCGTCGCGAGCTCCTCGACCTCGACGGCGCCGGAGATGCCGGTCCACCCGCGGGCCTCCAGCGTGGCCAGCAGCTCGTCGCGGTAGCGGGGGGCGAGCGCCGGCCAGTCGATCGACGGGTTGCCGCCGCTGCGCGGGTCGAGGTTCGGCGTCGGGGCGACGACGCTGAGCACCTGCCCGCCCGTCGGAGCCAGCGAGCGGTCGGTCGCCGACGGCATGCTGACCAGCAGGCTCGGGTCGCTCATCGGGCGCCCCTCGACCGTGAGCTCGCGGAAGACCTGCTCCCACGCGGCGCCGAAGCTGATCGTGTGGTGTGCCTGGCCGGGCAGCCCCGCCCGCACCCCGAGGTGCAGCGCGACGCAGGACGGCGAGTACACCGGCCGGCGGGGACCGCGCAGGCCGGGCACCAGCCGGGCGGGCGCGTCGGCGGTGACGACGACGGCGTCGGCCGGCAGCAGCTCGCCGTCCGCCAGCCGCGCGCCGGTGACCCGCCGTCCGGACGTCGGCAGCTCGCGGACCGCCGTCCCGTACCGGAACACCACCCCGGCGTCGGCGGCGGCGTCGGCCAGCGCCCGGGGGACGGCGCCGATGCCGCCCACCGGGTGCCAGACGCCGGCGCCGATGTCGAGCTGCGCGATGACGGCGTAGGCGGCGATCGCGCGGAACGGGGAGACGCCGGCGTAGAGCGCCTGGAAGCTGAACAGCCGGCGCAGCCGGTCGTCGGCGAAGCGGCCCGCGACGTGGTTCGACAGCCGGCGGAAGCCGCCCCGTCGGACGAGGGTCAGCAGCTCCGGCCCGAGCAGGTCGAGCGGGGAGTCGAGGTTGCGGTCGATGAAGGTGGTGAGCTGCAGGCGGTAGAGCTCGGCCAGCTCGCCGAGGTAGCGGCGCAGGGCCGCGGCCTCGGCCGATCCGCACAGCGCCTCGACGGCGGCGGCGAACCGGTCGGGGTCGGCGGGCACGTCGAGGTGCGAGCCGTCGGCGAACTGCGCGCGGTAGGTCGTCTCGAGCGGGACGAGCTGCAGCCGGTCGGCGAGCTTGTCGCCGACCGCCGCCAGGGTGTCCTCGAGCACCTCGGGCGCGGTGAACACCGACGGTCCGGTGTCGAGCGTGTACCCGCCGCGGGTCACCACCCCGGCCCGGCCGCCCGGGCCGGGACCGCGCTCGACGACGGTGACCTCGCGGCCGGCACCGCGCAGCCGCAGCGCGGTGGCCAGGCCGGCCAGACCCGCGCCGACGACGACGACGCGGTCGGTGCGACCGGGGACCGTCCTCACGCGGTGCGGGAGGTGGCCGCGACGGCGAGCGCGTCGAGCGCGGCCCGGGCGTCCTCCGCGATGGGGGCCGCGGCGATGGCGGCGCGGGCCTGCGCGGTGCGCTCGGCGATCCGCTCCTCGACCCGCTCCCGCGCGCCGGTGGCGTCGATCAGGTGGCGCAGCGCGTCGAACTGGTCGGGGCCGGCGTCGGGGTTGCCCAGGGACTCGCGCAGCAGCGTGCGCCCGGTCTCGTCGGCCTCCAGCTCGGCGAGGGCGACGAGCAGGGTCTGCTTGCCCTCGCGGAGGTCGTCGTCGGCCGACTTGCCGGTGACGGCGGGGTCGCCGAACACCCCCAGGACGTCGTCGCGCAGCTGGAACGCCTCGCCCAGCGGCAGGCCGATGGCGGTGTAGGCCTCGAACACCCGCGGGCCGGCGCCGGCGATCGCCGCGCCGAGCTGCAGCGGCCGCTGCACGGTGTAGCCGGCGCTCTTGTACCGGGCGACGGTCAGCGCGCCGTCCGGCCCGGGCAGCCCGCCGGCGGCGCGCAGCAGGTCGAGGTACTGGCCGGCGGTCACCTCCGTGCGCATGGTGTCCCAGACGCCGCGGGCGCGGGTGAGCGCGGTGGCGGTGATGCCGGAGCAGCGCAGCAGCTCGTCGGACCAGACCAGGGCGAGGTCGCCGACCAGGATCGCCGCGCCCACGCCGAAGGTGCCGGCGTCGCCGTCGAGCCGCTCGTCGCCGTGCCGGGTGGCGAAGCCGAGGTGGGTGGACGGCCGGCCGCGGCGGGTGCTCGCGCCGTCCATGACGTCGTCGTGCACCAGGGCGCTGACGTGCACGAACTCCAGCGCGGCGACCGCGCGCAGCACCGCGTCGTCGTCCTCCACCGGGCCCCCGGCCTCGGGTGCGGCGCCCCGCCAGCCCCAGTACGCGAACGCCGGCCGCAGCCGCTTGCCGCCGCGGGCGAGGGCGCACACCTCCTCGGTGACCGCGCCGAGCGAGGGGTCCATGCCGGCGAGGGTGCGGCGCTGCCGGTCGAGGAACACCTCGAGCGCCTCCCACACGCGGGCGCGCAGCCGGTCGAGGTCGACGGCGGCCAGCCGGTCCGGTGCGTCGAGGTCCTGGGTCCCGGCGGTCACGTGATCAGTATTGCCCGATCCGGTGGGGCGCCACTCCTCCAGCACCAGGGGGCGGGTCCTGCCGTCGATGGTCACGGGCGTCTCCTCGGGTGGCTGCGGGCGCGGCGAGACCTCTTCGGCGCGGCGGCCGCCTCCGGATGCACCCGGCGGCCGTGTTTCTCACACCGACTCCCCGGTTCCGGGTACGTACTCTCGTCCTCCGTGACCACGACCATCCGCGAGCTGCTCGCCCAGGGGCGCCCGACGTGGTCGTTCGAGTTCTTCCCGCCGAAGACCGCGGAGGCCGAGCGCCAGCTGTGGACGGCGCTGCGCGAGCTCGAGCGGCTCCAGCCGTCTTTCGTGTCGGTGACCTACGGCGCCGGCGGCACCACCCGCGAGGGCACCGTCGCCGTCACCGAGCGGATCGCGACCGAGACGACGATGACCCCGCTGGCCCACCTGACCGCGGTCGACCACAGCGTCGCCGAGCTGCGGCACGTGGTGAGCCGGCTGGCGGCCGTGGGCGTGCGGAACCTGCTCGCGCTGCGCGGCGACCCGCCCGGCGCCGACCCGCAGGCCGAGTGGATCGCGCACCCGGAGGGCTTCAGCTACGCCGCCGAGCTGGTCGAGCTGATCCGGTCGATGGGCGACTTCAGCGTGGGCGTGGCCGCCTTCCCCGAGCGGCACCCGCGGTCGCCGGACTTCGACACCGACGCCGACATGTTCGTGGCCAAGTGCCGCGCCGGCGCCGACTTCGCCATCACCCAGATGTTCTTCCGCGCCGAGGACTACCTGCGGCTGCGCGACCGGGTGGTCGCCCGGGGCTGCGACGTCCCGATCATCGCCGGCGTCATGCCGGTGACCAACGTCAAGATGATCAACCGGATCGTCCAGCTGTCGGGTCAGGCGTTCCCGGCGGACCTCGCGGAGCGGTTCGCCGCCCTGGACGGCGACCCAGCCGCGGTGCGGGCGTTCGGCGTGGACGTGGCGACGGACCTGGTGCGGACCCTGCTCGACGAGGGCGTGCCCGGCATCCACTTCATCACCATGAACCGCTCCACGGCGACGCGGGAGATCTACGCCAACCTGGCGGAGCTCACCCCGGCGCCGTGACGGTCAGCGCCTCGCGGGCCAGCCGCGCAGCGCGCCGCAGCCCCTCCCGCTCCGCCGCGTAGCCGCCGAAGACGCCGACGACCGGCAGGTTGGCCAGCGCCCGGTGGTGCAGCCGGCCCTTCGGCCGCGCGTCGAGCGACTCGTCGATGCGGCCGAGCATCCGGGAGAGCCGCCACACGGTGCGCACCGGCCCGCGCTTGGCGCCGAGCGCCTCCTCGCGGTAGGTGCCGCTCGCGTGGGTCATGAGCGGGCGGACCTTCTCGGCCGGCAGCTTGCGGTCGAGCAGCACCCGGGCGAGCAGGGCGACCCGTTCGGCGGGGTCGGTCACCTGGTGCTCGCCGGCCACGCCGAGGACGACGATCGACTGGACGGCGGTCCCGACGGTGTTCTGCAGGGGGAGCAGGTCGGCGAGCTTGCCGGCGAAGCGCGGGGCGGCCGACACCACCGCGGCGATCCGCGAGACCTGCTCGGCCCACCAGTCGTCGCGCTGCTCCAAGGGGAGGGCCGGTGGGCGGCCGAGCCGGCGCACCAGCGGGGTGGCCAGCCGGTCGACCCGGCGCAGCACGTCGACGATCACCGCATCGCTGATCGGAGCCATGGGGAAGCGGTGCCCCGTGTCGCGGGGAGTCACGCGTGGCGATCCCCACGGGAGGCGCTCCGGTGACCGTTGCCGGCGCTGGTCAAGGGGTCGCGTGTCCTTGTGGACAAGCCGCTGGCCTGGGGATTCAGGAGGCGCCGCGGCCGGTTCGGCGGTAGACTTCGAACACCTGATCGAGCTGGTGAGGAGGTGTTCCGGTGGACGAGGTGGCCTCGGCGCTGGACGCGCTCGCCGGCGAGGATCTGCACGCGCTGCCCGCCGAGGACCTGCTGGACC
>NZ_JBJGYZ010000041.1:0-49140 GCF_054050275.1 Geodermatophilus sp. SYSU D00691 | reverse complement strand
ACACCGCGACCTCGCGCTCAGGGGCCGCCGCCCGCCCCCCCCCCCCCAACCCCCCCACCCCCCCCCCCCCCCCCCCCGCCCCCCCCCCCCCCCCCCCCCCCCCCCACAGCAGCAGCGTGGTGTGCGTGCCCCGCGTCAGGTTGAACAGCCGGAGGTCGTGGGCGACGCCGAACCGGCGCAGCCCGAGCACGTCCGGCGCCCGGTGCCCCGGCTCCGGCCCGCCGGCGAACTCGCCGTCCTGCCCGACCAGCGGGCTGCCGGCGTAGTTCATCGTCATCTGCATCTCGAGCAGGAACTGCGCCTTCTCGTCCTCCATGTCCATCTCGTCGGTGAACGCGATGGCGACGGCCCGGTCGACGATCATCTTCCCGGCCGGCCGACGCTCGGCCTCGTAGCTGTCCAGCAGGCCCGGAGCGGCCCGCCCGCGGACCGCGAGGGCGAGCTTCCAGCCCAGGTTCCAGGCGTCCTGGATGCCGGTGTTCATACCCTGCCCACCGGCTGGCGGGTGCAGGTGCGCGGCGTCGCCGGCCACGAAGACCCGGCCCCGGCGGTAGTGGTCGACGATGCCGTGCTTGATCCGGAAGATCGATGACCAGCGCAGGTTGCTCGCCGTCGTCCCGGCCGGGCCGAGGTCGTCGATCGCAGCCTGCATGTCGGCCAGCGTCGGCGGCTCGTACTCCTGCCAGAACCCGGCGGGGACGACGCCGGTGCCGACCGCCTCCTGCCAACGCTGGGGGGCCAGGGTGGCGATCCGGTAGCGGCTGCGGCCCTTGAGCGGGACGCAGACGAGCATCCCGGTGAAGTCGTCGTCGTTCTCGATGCGCACGAACCGCACCAGGTGCCCGGCCGGCAGGTCCCAGTCGACGTCGACGTCCCCGAGCATGAACAGCTGCGGGAACATGGACAGCCCGCCCTCGAAGGACAACCCGAGCCCGGACCGGACGGCGCTGTGTGCCCCGTCGCAGCCGACCAGGTACTGCGCCCGGGCGGCCTCCACCTCGCCCGCGGGATGCCGCAGCTGCGCGGTGACGCCCTCGTCGTCCTGGGTGAACCCGAGCAGCTCGACCCCGCGTTCGACGACGACGCCGAGGGAGGCCAGCTTCGCGCCGAGGATGCGCTCGGTGTCGTACTGCGGCAGCCCGAGGTGGGCGTAGGGCAGCTCGTCAAGGCCGGCCCAGTCGACCTGGTGGGTCTGCACGCCGTTGACGAACACCGTCTGGCCGTACAGCCAGACCCCGGCGTCCATCGCCTCGGTGACGATGCCCTGGTCCTCCCAGATCTCCATCGTCCGGCAGTGGATGCCGATCGCCTTGTCCGCCTGCGTGGACGGGTGGGGCCGCTTGTCCACGATCCGGACGGCGATGCCGCGCCGGGCCAGCTCGATGGCGTGCGTCAGGCCGGCCGGCCCGGCGCCGACGACGAGCACCTCGACCGTGCGCACCGGGGTGCGGTCGGTGCTCCCGACGACGGACGGCGCCGCCACGGCAGCTGCGTGGCTGTCGTCCGGCTTCTCCACGAACTCCTGCACGCTCGCGCTGGGAACCGGGCTGGGCACGGCCTCCTCGACGGGAGCCGGCGGTTGCGCCGGCTCGCTCGGGGTCCGGGCGGCCACCGCCGGCGGTACCGGGCGCGCGCGCAGCTGGAAGACCCGGCGCTCCTCGCCGCGGGCCAGCCAGCGGCCCAGCGGCCCGGCGGCCCAGTTCGCCGGCTCCGCCGCCCAGTCGGTGAACCTCTGCTCGGAGTCCCACTCGGCGACCACGTGGTAGCGCTGCCCGTCGGTCTCGCGGAGCAGCTCCTCGCGGGCGTGGCCGGGAGCGGAGCGGGCGAGCTGCGCGGCGGCGAGGTAGGCGAGCTCGAAGGCCTCCTCCTCCCAGGGCTCGACGGCGACCGCGGAGTCGACGCGCACCCGCTCCACCTCGACGTCCCCACCCGGGGAGAGCAGCAGCGGGAAGTCGTCGTCCGCGCCGGGCCGCTGGCGGATCTCCAGCACCTCGCGCTGGAACTCCACCGAGTGCCACCGGGCCAGCGGTGCCCCGGCGTGCATGTGAGCGGGGTCCTCGAGCCACTGCACGAAGTCGTCCTCGGACGCCCACTCCGCGAAGATGTGGTAGCGCAGGCCGGCGGCGTCGCGGAGCAGCTCCTCGCGCACGTACCCGGGCGAGTCCCCGATCCGCTGGGTCACCGTCGTGTACGCGCGCTCGAACGCCTGCTGCTCGCCGGGCTTGACGCTGGTGGAGAAGTCGATGCGCACCGGGCGCCGCTGCTGGGCCTCCACCGTCGCCAGCACGGCGAAGGTCGAGCGGGTGGCGTCCTCGCGCAGGTCGCGCAGCGCCTCGGTGAGCCTCTCCCTGGCGGCGCTGCGCCCGAAGGCGTCCACGTGGGCCCGGTCGGTCCAGTCGCTGGCGATGGCGAACCAGCGCGGGTCGCCGTCGTCGCGCATGAGCTCCTGCCGCAGGTTGCCGGGCACCCGGCTGATCTCCGCGGCGGCCCGGTGCCAGGCCTCCTCGAACTGCGCCTCGCAGCCTTCCCGGGCGCGCATCCGCAGGATGGTCCGCACCGTCGCCCGGCCGCCGACGCCCGGCGCCGCCGTCATGCCGGCCCCTCGTCCGGGACCTGCCCGCCGGGGATGGTGGCCAGCACCTCGTACGTGTTCCGGGAGGCGTCCTCGCGCAGGTCGCGCAGCGCCGCGGTGAGGGTCTCGCGGGCGCTGCTGCGGCCGAACGCGTCGACCGACGCGCGGTCGGCCCAGTCGGCCGTGATCAGGAAGGTCCGCGGGTCGTCGGCGTCGCGCACCAGCTCCTGCCGCAGGTTGCCCGGCACCCGGCTGATCTCCGCCGCGGCCCGCCGCCAGGCCTCCTCGAACTGCGCCTCGCAGCCTTCCCGCGTGCGCATCCGCAGCAGGGTGCGCACGCCGCCGCCGTCCACCGTCGTCACGCCGCCTCCTCGACCCGGCGCAGCACGAGGCTGCTGTTGAAGCCGCCGAAGCCGCGGGCCAGCACCACGACGGTCCCGACGTCCTGCACCCGGGGGTGCCGGAGGAGCTCGACGCCGGGGGCGTCGACCGGGTCGTCGAGGTGCGCGGTCCCGGGCGCGATCCCGTCGCGCATGGCCAGCAGCGCGGTGGCCACGTCGAGGGCGGAGCCGCCGGCCATCAGCCGCCCGGTCCAGGACGACGGCGCGGTCACCGGCACCGGCGTCGAGCGACCGCCGAACACGTCGGCGAGCGCCTGCAGCTCCAGGGCGTCGAGCTCCGGCGTGCCGGCGCCGTCGGCGATCACGAGGTCGACCTCCTCGGGCCGCACGCCGGCGTCGACCAGCGAGAGCCGGATGGCGCGGGCGTACTGCACGGCGTCGGGTGCGGGGTCCTCGTGGTGGTGGGCGTCGTGCGTGGCGCCGTAGCCGGCCACCTCGCCCCACACGTGACGGACCCCGCGCGCCCGCGCGGCACCGGGCTCCTCGAGCAGCAGGATCGCCCCGCCCTCGCCGATCACCGAGCCGTTGGCCCGCCGGTCGAACGGCCGGTAGGCGTCCTCCGGCCGGGTCGCCGTCGACAGCCGGCCGCTCGTCGCCTGGCAGAGCACCGCGTACGGGCAGATCCCGGCCTCCGTGCCGCCCACCAGCACCGCCGGCGTGCCGCGGCGCACCACGCGCCGGGCCCAGCCGATGCTGTCCAGGCCGCCGGCGCCCTCGCTCACCACGACCCCCGACGGGCCCTTCCAGCCGTCGCGGATGGAGATCTGGCCGGTGCTCGCGGCGTAGAACCAGGCGATCGACTGGTAGGCGCCGACCGACCGCGGTCCCTTGGCCCACAGGCCCTGGATCTCGTGCTGGCTGAACTCGTTGCCGCCCGAGCCGGCGGCGAGGAACACCGAGGTGGCGTAGACGTCCTCGGGCGGCTCGTAGCCGGCGTCCTGCACCGCCAGCGTGGCGGCGGCCAGCGACGTCCACGTCCACCGGTCGGTCTGCACCATCAGCTGCGGCGCCACGTGGTCGCCGGGGACGAAGTCGCGGACCTGCCCGGCCAGGGTCACGCCGTAGCGCGACGCGTCGAAGCCCTCGATCGGCCCGATGGCCGACCGCTCGGCGAGCAGCGAGGACCAGTGCGCCTCGGCACCGATCCCCGTCGGGGCGACGACGCCGATGCCGGTGACGAGCAGCCCGGTCACGGCATCCGCCGCGAGGGGTGCGCCAGCACGATCGCCGACTGGAACCCGCCGAAGCCGCTGCCGACCGACACCGCGACGTCGACCTTCTGCTCCCGGGCGGTGACGGGCACGTAGTCGAGGTCGCACTCGGGGTCGGGGACCTCGTAGTTGGCGGTGGGCGGGACGACGCCGCGCTGCACGGCCAGCGCCGTCGCGGCGATCTCGATGGACCCGATGGCCCCCAGCGAGTGCCCGACCATCGACTTGATCGAGCTCATGGTGATCCGCCGCGCGGTCTCACCGAGGCTGAGCTTGACCGCCGCCGTCTCGTGCCGGTCGTTCTGCTTGGTCCCCGAGCCGTGCGCGTTCACGTAGCCGACCTCGTCGGGGTCGGTGCGGCCCTGGTCCAGGGCCTGGCGGATCGCTTCGGCCATCTCGGTGCCGTCGGGCTTCAGGCCGGTCATGTGGAAGGCGTTGCACCGGTTCGCGTAGCCGGTGATCTCGCAGTAGGGCTCCGCGCCGCGGGCCCGGGCGTGCTCCAGCTCCTCCAGGACCAGGACGGCGGCGCCCTCCCCCATCACGAAGCCGTCCCGGCGGGCGTCGAACGGCTTGGCCGCGTGCTCGGGGTCGGCGTTGTTGCCCGTGGTCGCCCGGATGGTGTCGAAGCAGGCCATCGAGATCGGCGAGATGGGGGCGTCGCTGGCCCCGGAGACGACCACGTCGGCGTCGCCGTCCTCGATCAGCTGGCTGCCGTAGCCGACCGCGTCGATCCCCGACGTGCAGCCGGTGGAGACGACGGTGGCCGGCCCGTGGGCGCCGAACCGGACGGCGAGCTCGGTCGCGCCGCAGCTGGGCACCAGCGCGTGGTGGAGGAACCGGGAGGCGTAGCGGGGGTCGACCAGCCAGTGCCGCCCGGCGTCGCTGACCGCGACGTACTCCTGCTCCAGCCGCATGGTGGCCCCGACGGCGCTGCCGAGGGTGACCCCCACGCGCTCGGGGGGCGGCGCGTCGTCGGCGCCCGAGCCCAGCGCCAGCCCGCTGTCGGCGACCGCCTCGTCGGCGGCGACCAGCGCCATCTGCACGAAGCGGTCGTTGCGGTGCACCTCCTGGGCGGTGAGCCCGAGCAGGCGGCCGTCGAAGTCCACCTCCGCCGCCACCTGCGAGCGGAACCGGCTCGGGTCGAAGAACGTGATCCGCCGGGTCGCCGTCCGCCCGGCGGTCAGCATGTCCCAGAAGCCCTCGCGGCCCATCGAGCCGGGCGCGACGACGCCGATCCCGGTGACGACGACCCGGCGCCCGCCCGCGCTCACCGGGCGCCGTTCGACGCGGCGGGGACCTCGGTGTCGACGTGCCCGAGCTCGGGGCGGGGCGCCAGCGGGCCGCAGAGGAAGACGAAGAACGCCGTCGTCGTCCCGTCGTTGACGATCCGGTGGCGCACGCCGATCGGGATGTGCACCGCCGACTCGGCGACCAGCCGCCGCTCCTCGCCGTCCAGGGTGACCAGGACGTCCCCGCGCTCGCAGTAGAGGTACTCCTCCGAGTACGGGTGCCAGTGCTCGGTCACGACCTCGCCCGGCTCGAGGGTCAGCGTGCCCATGAACCCGGCCGTGGCCCCGACGCTCGTGGGGGACAGCAGCACCCGGATGTCGCCGCCGCGGCGCCGGTTGGGGACGACGTCGGCCCGGTGCACGGTCGGGCCGCAGCGGACCGCCGGGGCGGACTGGATGGTGGTCATGTCTCTCCTCGGGTGGGGACCGGGCTCGCCAGGGCGGGTTCCCGGGGTGCGACGGGGACGGGCAGGTGCGGGCCCGAGGCGAGGCAGACCGGGAGCTCGGGGTGGACCTGCCGGACCAGCGGCCCCAGGACGGGCACGCTGCCGACCTCGACGACGGCGGTCGCGCCGGCCGCCACCAGCGCGGTGGACGTGCCCTCCCACTGCACGGGGGAGGTCAGGTGGGCCCGCAGGCAGGTGGCCAGCCGGTCGCCGTCGCGGGTGGGCACCGGATCGGCGTTCGGCACCACGGGCACGGTCGGGTCCGACCAGTCGAGGCCGGCCAGGGCGGCGGCGAGGCGGACGGCGACCGGCCGCATCAGCGGGCCGTGGCAGGCCGCGCGCCCCGGCAGGCGGACCATGTCCAGGCCGGCCGCGAGCACCGCCCGCCGGGCGCGGGCGAGCTCTTCGCGGGTGCCGGAGAGCACGACCTGCCGCGGGCCGTCGACGCACGCGACGGCCAGCGTGCCGGAGCTGCCGGCCTCGGCGACCAGCATCCGGGCGACCGTGCCGGCCGCCGGGCCGATGACGGCGGCCATGCCGGCGCAGGACGGCCGGGGGGACAGGCTCAGCAGGTCGGCCCGCCAGTGCACCAGCTCGACGACCTGGTCCAGCGGCAGGGCGCCGGCGGCCACCAGCGCGGCGTACTCGCCGACCCCGTGCCCGGCCACGACGACCGGGCGCAGGCCCTGCGCCGTGAGGCTGCGGACGGCGGCCACGCCGGTCACCACCACGGCCAGGTGGGCCGCTGCGGCGTCGGCCATGGCCAGCGGGTCCCGCCACCAGTCGACGACGTCGCGGCCGATCACGGAGGAGGCCTCGTCCAGCACCTCGGCGGCCGGGTCGTCGAACCGCCACGGGGTGGCCAGCCCGGCGAAGGCGCCGCTCTCGCCGGGCAGGACGACCGCGACCGGCCCGGTGCTCACGTCTCCTGCTCCCGCGCCCGGGCCGCCGCCTCGACCTTGTCGCGGATGACGGCCATCTGGACCTTGCTGTTGGTGTCGATCCGCCGGGTCATCCCCGCGGTGTCGATCGGTGCCTCCGGGCGCATCCGGAAGTCCTGGACCCACCGCATCCGGGTGCCGGTGCCCTCCGGCGCGTAGGTCCAGCGGATGTCCATGAACTCGAACGGCCCCGGCTCGAGGCGGCGGGCCACGACCTCGTGGGCGGCCTCGTCGAGGGTGCGCTCGGACACCCAGCTCCACACCCGGCCGGACTCGTCGGGGTGCATCTTGAGCCGGAAGCGGAACGTCGACCCGGTCCGGGCGAGGATCTCCACCTCGGCGTACTCGGTGAACAGCTGCGGCCACGACTCCAGGTCGTTCGTCATCCGCCAGACGTGGTCGAGGTCGGCGTCGATGAAGATCGAGTTGTCGGTGTGGCCGATCGTCTCCCGCTCCAGGGTGCTGCTCATGTCAGGCCATCCCGGCCGGCGCGGAGCCGCGGACCGTGGCGACGATCTCGCCGAACGTGTAGCGGCCCGGGCTGTCGTCGGGCATCTCCACGCCGTAGCGGTCGTGCAGCTCGGTCTGCATGGAGAGGAAGGCCAGCGAGTCCAGGCCGATGTCCTCGAACCGGGCGTCGGGGTCGTCGGTGCGGTCCGCCGGCGGCAGGCCCGCCTTCTGGGTCAGCAGGTCCATGAGGTCGTCGAGGGTGAAGTCGGGGTGGGGCACGGCAGGGGTCCTTTCGCGGGGAGGGAGCGGCTCCGGTCGGTCCGGGGTCGCGGGACGGACGAGCTGCAGCGAGCCGCGCGCGTCGGGGAGGGCGGGCGCCGGCTCCTCGCCGAGCACGGCCGTGCGGGCCAGCAGCTCGGGCAGGGTGCGGTCGAGGAACTGGACGTCGTGCCGGTCGGCGAGCACGTCCGGGTGCCGGAGCAGCGCGCGGTGCAGGTCGGCGGTGGTGTGCACCCCCGGGCCCTCGACCCGCAGCTCCGCCAGGGCGCGGTCCATGCGGCGGACCGCCCGGTCGCGGTCGGGGGCCCAGACGACGAGCTTGCCCAGCAGCGAGTCGTAGTGCGGGGGGACGTCGTCCCCCTGGCGGTAGCCGGTGTCGAAGCGGGTCCACGGCCCGTCGGGCACGCGCAGGACCTCCAGCCGGCCGGGCGCCGGGGCGAACCCGCGGGCCGGGTCCTCCGCGTTGATCCGGCACTCGATCGCCGCGCCGCGGGGGACGACGTCCTCCTGGCGCAGCTGGAGCCGGCGGCCGGAGGCGACCAGGATCTGCTCGCGCACCAGGTCCACCCCGGTGAGCAGCTCGGTGACCGGGTGCTCCACCTGGATCCGGGCGTTCATCTCCATGAAGTAGGCGCGCCCGGCGCCGTCGACGAGGAACTCCATCGTCCCGGCGCCGGTGTAGCCCACGGAGAGCGCGCCGTGGACGGCGAGGGCGCCCAGGCCGCTGCGCTGCGCGGGGGAGAGGTGCGCGGCCGGGCCCTCCTCCAGCAGCTTCTGGTGCCGGCGCTGCAGCGAGCAGTCCCGCTCGCCGAGGTAGACGCCGTTGCCGTGGGTGTCGCAGAGCACCTGCACCTCGACGTGCCGGGCGCCGGGCAGGAACCGCTCCACGTAGACGGCCGGGTCGCGGAACACGGCCCGGGCGGTGGCCCGGGTGGCGGTGAAGGCCTCGGCGAAGTCGCCGGGCGCCGTCACCACGGTCATGCCGCGCCCGCCGCCGCCGGCCGCGGCCTTGATGATCACCGGGTAGCCGATCCGGTCGGCGATCTCCCGGCCCTCGTCGGCCGTGCGGACCGGCTCGACCACGCCCGGCAGCAGCGGCAGGCCGGCGTCGGCCATGAGCCGGCGGGCCGTGGCCTTGTTGCCCATCTGCTGCATCACCGTGGGCGGCGGGCCGACGAAGGTGAGCCCCTCGGCGGCGCAGATCTCGGCGAAGTCGGGGTCCTCGGAGAGGAACCCGTAGCCGGGGTGCACGGCGTCGGCGCCGGTGCGCAGCGCCGCCTCCACGATGTTGGGCACGTGCAGGTAGCTGCACCGCGGGGCCGGCGGCCCGATGTGCACCGCCTCGTCGGCCATCTCGACGACGGCGGAGTGCCGGTCGGCGGTCGAGAAGACGGCGACCACCTCGATCCCGAGCTCGCGGCAGGCCCGGGCGATGCGGACGGCGATCTCCCCGCGGTTGGCGATGAGCAGGCGGCTGATCACCGGGACCGCCTCACGATGGCCGCCGCAGCAGCATGAGCACCTGGTCGTACTCCACCGAATCCGCGTTCTGCACGAGGACCTCGGCCACCACGCCGGCCTCGTCGGCGAGGATCGGGTTCATCAGCTTCATCGCCTCGACGATCGCGAGGGTCTGGCCGACCTCGACCGCCTCCCCGGCGCGGACGAACGGGTCGGCGTCCGGCGACGGGGCCGAGTAGAAGGTGCCGACGAGCGGCGCCCGGACGGCGACGAGGTCCTCGGGCACCTCCTCGGCCGGGGGATCGGTCCGCTGCGGGGGCGCGGCCGGTGCGGGGTCGGCGGCCGCGGGGGCGGGCGTGCCCGGTGCCCACTCGATCTCGATCGCCCGGTCGCCGCTGCGCACGGTGAGCCGGCGCAGGTCGCCCGGCAGCGCGCGGGCCAGCTCCACGACCTCGTCGCGCAGCGCCCGGGCGGGGTCGGCCTGGGGCGAGGGGTGGCCGGACGCGCCGTTCATCGCCGTCCTCGGGGGCTGCTCGGTGGCGGTCACGTCAGTCACCGCCCGGGACGGCGGGCCGCACGGCCCGCAGGAAGAGGGCGTCGTCCCCGCCGATGCGGGACAGCCGCCGGCAGCGGGACCCGACGAGGGTGTCGGGGTCGAGCAGGGACAGCTCGTCGAGCTCGCGGAGCAGCGCCTCGCGCAGCGCCTGCGCGGTCGCGTCCGGGTCGGTGTGCGCGCCACCGGCGGGCTCCGGCACGACGGCGGTCGCGATGCCCGTGCCGTAGAGGTGCGCGGCGCCCAGCCGCATCGCCCGGGCCGCGGTGGGGGCCGCCGCGGCGGTGCGCCAGAGGATGGCGGCGCACCCCTCGGGGCTGATCACCGACAGGTAGGCGTTCTCGAACACGAGCAGCCGGTCCGACGTGCACAGGGCCAGCGCCCCGCCGCTGCCGCCCTCGCCGGTGACGACGGCGACGACCGGGACGCGCAGCCGGCTGCTGCGCTGGATGATCTCGGCGATCGCGTGCGCCTGCCCGCGCTCCTCGGCCTCCGGCCCCGGGTGCGCCCCCGGGGTGTCGACGAGCGTGACCACCGGGAGGCCGAACGTCTCGGCGTGGCCGAGCAGGCGCAGCGCCTTGCGGTACCCCTCGGGGTGCGGCATGCCGAAGTTGCGGGCGACCCGGTCGCGCACCGAGTGGCCCTTCTCGTGGCCGATCACCACGACCGAACGCCCGCCGATGGAGGCCACGCCCCCGACGATCGCGGGGTCGTCGGCGAAGGCCCGGTCGCCGTGCAGCTCGACGAAGTCGTCGAACGCGGCGTGCAGGTGGTCCAGCGTGGTCGGCCGCTCGGGGACCCGGGCCCGCTGCACGACGTCCCACGGGTCCAGGTCGAGCAGCGCGCCGGGCCCGTGCCCCGGCTCGGGCCTCCGGCGGGCCGGAGGGGACGGCGGGCGGCGGCGGTGCAACGCGATGAGCCGCGCCAGCAGCGGGCGCAGCTCCGCGCGGCTCTCGACCCGGTCGACCAGCCCGTGGGCCAGGAGGAACTCCGCCGTCTGGAAGTCGTCCGGCAGCTCGGCCCGGATCGTCTCCTGGACGACCCGCGGGCCGGCGAAGCCGACGTGCGCGCCCCGCTCGGCGACGAGGACGGAGGCGAGGGTGGCGTACGAGGCGGAGACGCCGCCGTAGGTGGGATCGGTGAGGACGCAGACGCTGAGCAGGCCGGCCTCGCGCAGCCGGGCGAAGGCGGCGCTGGCCCGCGCCATCTGGAACAGGGAGAAGACGCCCTCCTGCATGCGGGCGCCGCCGCTGGCGCAGACGGTGACCAGCGGGAGCCCGCGCTCGAGGGCCAGCTCGGCGGCGCCGGAGACCCGCCGGCCGACCTCGGTGCCCATGCTGCCGCCGAGGAAGCCGAAGTCCATGACCGCGACGACGACCGCGTGCCCGCCGATCGCGGCGGTGCCCACGACGACGGCCTCCGACTCGCCCGAGCGCCGGGCCGCGTCCTCGAGCCGGTCGGGGTAGGCGCGCAGGTCGGTGAAGGCCAGCGGGTCGCGAGGGCCGGGCGGGAAGACCGTCTCGGCGAAGCTGCCGGCGTCCACGAGCTGCCCGATTCGCTCCCGGGCGCCGAGCCGGAGGTGGTGGTCGCACTCGGGGCAGACCGAGAGGTTGCGGTCGAGCCGCTTGCGGTAGAGCAGCCACCCGCAGGCCGGGCAGGGGAGCCAGCCCGCCTGGTCGGCCGGCGTCGCGGGGGTCGCCGGGGCCGTCGTCGTCATCTCGTGCCTCTCAGCCGTGTCCGCCGGTGCCGGCGTCACTCGGGGCGGGACGTCCAGTGGTAGAAGCGCTGCGCCATCGCGTCCTGCGGGGAGCGCCAGTTCGGGTCGTAGGCCTCGATGTAGGGCCGGAGCTCGTCGCTCACGGCGCGGAACGCCGGCAGCGACTGGGCGATCCGCATGGCCTCGGGTGCCGGGCGGTCGAAGTCGATGAGGTGCACGTAGAGGCTGTGGAAGCGGAACAGCGACCGGCTGCGCACGCCGATCTCGTGCGGCATCGAGGTGGCGTCGTAGCGGCCGAAGACGGCGGCGACGTCGTCGGCCGAGTCGGGCGCCATCTTCGCGATGATCATGGTCTGGTGCACGGGGTCCTCCGCCGTTCCCCCCGGCCGGATCGGGGATGCTGCGGAACGCTAGGTCGCCGCCGCCGCCGGCCACATCGGCCGGGCGTCGAGTTCGGCGGCGCGCCCCCGGGTGCGTCGCCGGCGGGCCCCGGGGAGCAGGTCGGTCCTCCTCGGGGAGCGCGACCCCCCTCCGGAGGAGGCCGTCCTCGACCCGCGCCGGGTCCCGGTCGCGCGTCCCGGAGGAGGAGACCCCCTACCCGGGTATGAACCCGGCCGCTGACCGGCCGCGTCGCGCCGTGTCCTGTGGCGGCTCGGCAAGGGCATGGCCTAGCTTCCGGTTCCACCACACTGGCGGCGCCGCTGAACGGGGGCGGCTGGGCCGGGACGGGAGCTGGCGAGCATGGTCGGCGAACCGCACCACGACGCCCCCACGGGAGCCGCGGTCGAAGGGGATACGCCGCTGCGAGTGCTGATCTGCGACGACGCCGAGGTGCTCCGCCACGGCCTGCGCACGGTGCTGCGGTGGTCCCGCGACCTGCTGGTCGTGGCCGAGGCCGCCGACGCGGAGGAGGCGCTGCGGCTCGCCGCCCTGCTGCAGCCGGAGGTGGCGCTCGTCGGCCTGGGGGCGCGGGGGCCGGCGGTGCACGCCCTGGTCCACGCGCTGACCGGGCTGGGGTGCCGTGTGGTCCTGCTCGGGGAGACGGGCACCGGCAGCGACTACGTCGACGCGCTGCGGGCGGGGGCGCGCGGGTACGTCCACGCGTCGGCGAGCCCCGAGCGCCTGGTCGAGGGCGTGCGCGCGGTCGCCCACGGCGGGACCGTGCTGGACGCCGCCGTCACCGGCGAGCTCCTGCACCAGCTCGAGGAGCCGCGGGAAGGGCTGCCGGACGCCGAGCGGCCGGGCACGGGGGCGTTGACCGCGCGGCAGCAGGCGGTCTGCGGACTGGTGGCCGAGGGGCTGACCAACGCCGAGATCGCCGACAGGCTGCAGCTGAGCCGCGCGACGGTGAAGGGCCACGTCACCGTGGCGCTGCGCCGCCTCGGCCTGCGGGACCGGACGCAGCTGGCGATCCACGTCCACCGCCGCGGGCGACCGGGCGACGCCGGTTCGCTGAGTGGCTGAGCCGGTACGGCAGGTGAGGCCGCGTCGGGACGCGCCGATCCGCTGTGGATCGGCTGGAGAACCGGTGGGAGTTCTCTGGACAAGACCGATGCATTGCGCGCTATCGTTTCGCACGGAGCGTCAGGACTGACAGGTGCCGGAACCGATTCGGTCACCGTTCTCGGAGCCGACGGCCGGTGGCCCGAGCCGGGCAGGGGGCTTCTTCCATGAGCCATGACCACAACGGCGCCGGACCCGGGCGCGTCCGCCCGCTCGCCGCGCCGTCCAGCCGGTCGACCACCAGGCCGGGCCCGCGCCCCGTCGCCGTCCGCCCGCCGACCTCGTTGGTGCGGGTGGTGCTCTGCGAGGACCAGGAGGTCTTCCGCGTCGGGTTGCGGGTGGTCCTCGAGGCGGAGCCGGACATGGCGGTGGTCGCCGAGACGGCCCAGCTCCCGGAGGCGCTCGCGGCGACCGACGCGACCGGCACGCAGGTCGTCGTCGTCCGCCAGGGCCTGGTGGGCGGGCCCACCCTGCCTCTGCTGCGCGACCTCTGCCGCCGCGGGACCGCCGTGCTGGTGCTCGCCGAGCCGGGCGGGGAGGCCGCGGAGAGCGAGCTCGTCGAGGTGCTGCAGGCCGGCGTCCGGGGCTACCTCCCGCGGCGGTCGTGCGCCCAGCGCCTCGTCGACGGTGTGCGCGCGCTGGCACGCGACGAGGCGGCGCTGGACCCCGCCGCCACCAGCCGGCTGGTGCGCTACCTCGCCGAGCCCGACCCGGGACGGGGCGTGCTCGACCAGCTCACCGAGCGGCAGCGCGACGTCGCCGAGCTGGTGGCGCAGGGGTTGAGCAACGAGGAGATCGCCGGCCGGCTGTTCCTCAGCCTGGCGACGGTCAAGAGCCACCTGACCGCCTCGATGCGCCGCCTCGGCGTCCGCACCCGCACACAGCTGGCCATCCTGGTGAACCGGGGCCGGTCACCCGCCGCGTGACGCTCGCCGCAGTCGTTCCCGTTCCGGAATCCGGGGCGCGCGAGGGCCGGTTGCCCCTCGCATGGACCTCTTCACGCCCGTCACCCTCGGCGACCTCGAGCTGGCCAACCGCGTCGTGATGGCGCCCCTCACGCGGATGCGCGCCGGGCGGTCCGGCGTCCCGAACGAGCTGCTGGTCGAGCACTACCGCCAGCGCGGGGGCGTGGGGCTGGTCATCACGGAGGGCACCTACCCCAACCACGAGTCGCAGGCCTTCGTCGGCCAGCCCGGCATCGTCACCGACGAGCAGGTGGCGGGCTGGCGCCGCGTCGCCGAGGCGGTGCACGCCCGCGGCGGCCGCATCGTGGTGCAGGTGATGCACGGCGGCCGGGTCACCCACCCCGACGTCAACGGCGGGCGCCGCGTCGTCGCCCCGAGCGCGATCGCCATCGACGGCGAGGGGCACACCGAGAAGGGCAAGCAGCCCTACCCGGTGCCGCACGCGCTGACCGCCGACGAGGCGCGGGACGCGCTGCGCGACTTCGTGACGGCGGCGGAGCGGGCGGTCGGGGTCGGCCTGGACGGCGTGGAGATCCACGGCGCCAACGGCTACCTGCTGCACGAGTTCCTGTCCCCGGCGTCCAACCTGCGCACCGACGAGTACGGCGGCTCGCCCGAGAAGCGGGCGCGGTTCGTCGTCGACGTCGTCACGGCCGTCGCCGAGGCGATCGGTCCCGGCCGCGTGGGCCTGCGGATCTCGCCCGAGCACAACATCCAGGGCGCGCTCGAGACCGACCGGGACGACGTCCGGGCCACCTACGGCGCGCTCGTCGACGCGCTGCGGCCGCTCGGGCTGGCGTACCTGTCGGTGTTGCACGTGGAACCAGCGGGGGAGCTGGTGCAGGAGCTGCGCGAGCGCTTCGGCGGCCCGCTCATCGCCAACAGCGGCTTCGGCACCGTGACCACGCGCGCGGAGGCGGTCGCGCTGATCGAGGCCGCGCACGCCGACGCCGTGGCCGTGGGCCGGCCGATCATCGCCAACCCCGACCTGGTCGAGCGCTGGCGGGGCGAGCACCCCGAGAACGAGCCCAAGCCGCACCTGTTCTACGCCAGCGGCGCCGAGGGCTACACCGACTACCCGACCCTCAAGGCCGGCTGAGTGTGCGCGCAGTGCCCTTTCCCGCGAGCGGAAAGGGCACTGCGCGCACAGCGGTCAGCGGCGGCGGCCGAGCAGGTAGCCGATCGCGACGCCGAAAGCGGTGAGCAGGGCGCCGACGCCGGCGCCGAGCAGGAACGTCTGCGTGTCGCTCGGCGCGGCCGCGGCGGCCTTGCCGGTGAACACCTGCGGCGCGGCAGCGGCCGGCGGCGCGCCCACCTCGGCCTCGGCCGGCACCCGCGCCGACGGGGCGGCCGCGATCGGCACCACGCGGCCGGTCAGCTCGTCGTCGATCGCCTTGAAGAACTGGCCCGCCATCCGCTTGGCGACGCCGGTCATCATCCGCTGCCCGACGCCGGCCACCGGCCCGCCGACCACGGCGTCGGCCGAGTAGGTCAGCGTGGTGGCGCCGTCCTCCGACGGCGCCAGGTTGATGGTCACCGTCGCCCGCACCTGACCCGGCGCACCGGCGCCGGACGCGTGCATGACGTAGGACGACGGCCGCTGCTGGTCGGTCAGCCGCACCTCGCCGGCGTAGGTCCCGCGGATCGCCCCGACCCCGACCGAGACGTTCATCCGGTACTCGTCGTCGCCGGTCTGCTCCAGCGACTCGCAGCCGGGGATGGTGCGGGCCAGCACCGCGGGGTCGGTGATCACCGACCACACCTTCTCCGGGTCCGCGTGCAGCACCGCCGAGCCGTCGAGGTTCACGCCATCGCTCCTGTTCCCTCGCGGCGGGCGAACGCCGCGGTCGTCTCGGCGGACTCGTTCCGCATCAGGTCGTACAGCTCCGTCGGCGAGATCGGCATCGACGCGATCCGCCGTCCCGTCGCGTCCTCGATCGCCGAGGCGATCGCCGCCGTCCCCGGGATGACCCCGGCCTCGCCGGCGCCCTTGATCCCCAGCGGGTTCAGCGGCGACGGCGTCTCCTGGTGGTCGATCGCGATGTCGGGCACCTCCGACGCGTACGGCATCAGGAAGTCCATGAACGACGCGTTCTGCAGCTGCCCGTCGCGGTCGTAGGCCATGCGCTCGTACAGCGCCCCGCCCACGCCCTGCGCGACTCCGCCGTGCACCTGGCCCTCGACGATCATCGGGTTCACCACGTTGCCGCAGTCGTGCACCACGGCGTAGTCGACGACCTCGATCTGCCAGGTCGCCGGGTCGATCTCGACCACCGCCGCGTGCGCGCCCGACGCGAACGTCGACCGGATCGGCGAGTAGTAGTCCCGGTGCTCCAGCCCCGGCGCGTCCCCGACCGCCACCGGCGGCTCGTCGTCGCGCGAGGAGACCGCGAACTGCGTCGCCTGCTTCGCCGCCTCGTCGAACGCGTACCGCAGCGGGTTGGACAGCACGGCCACCGTGCGCAGCGGCACCGAGGCGCCGGGCGTGCCCTTCACCTGCACCACGCCGTCGGCGATCTCCAGGTCGCCCGGGTCGGCCTCCAGCACGTCGGCCGCGATCCGGATCGCCTTCTCCCGCACCCCGCGGGCGGCCAGCGCGATCGCGTTGCCGCTCATCACCGCCGCGCGCGAGGCGAACGTGCCCACCGCGTAGCCGAAGCGCCGCGTGTCTCCCGTGGTCACCTCGACGTCCTCGATCGGCACCCCGAGCTCCGAGGCGACGATCTGCGCGAACACGGTCTCGTGCCCCTGGCCCTGCGACGTCAGGCCGGTCGAGACCAGCACCTTGCCGCTGCCCAGCACCTGCACGTGCCCGCCCTCGTACGGCCCGGGCCCGGTGCCCTCCACGTACAGCGCCATGCCGGCGCCGAGCAGCTTGCCCCGCGCCGCGGCCTCGGCCCGGCGGGCCTCCACCGACTCCCAGCCGACCAGGTCCTTGAGCTTGGTCATCAGCCCCGGGTAGTCGCCCGAGTCGTAGATGACCGGCCGGCCGTCCTGGAACGTCAGCTGGTGGTCGTACGGGAACATGTCCGGCTGGATGAGGTTCCGCTCCCGGACGACGGCCCGGTCCAGCCCCAGCGCGTCGGCGATGCGGTCCATCGTCCGCTCCATCGCGTAGCAGCCCTGCGGCCGCCCGGCGCCGCGGTACGGCGTCACGATGACGGTGTTGGTGTAGACGCTCTCGACCTTCACCCGGTACACCGGCAGCGCGTACGGCCCCACCAGCTGGGTCGCCGTCACGATCGGCACGATGATCCCGTAGGGCGTGTACGCGCCGTTGTCGTGCCAGATGTGGACGTCGAGCGCGGTCAGCCGGCCCTCGTCGTCGTAGCCGGCGGTGATCTCCTGCCGCTGCTGCCGCTCGTGGGCCGACGAGATGAAGTGCTCCCGGCGGTCCTCGGTCCACTTCACCTCCTGGCCCAGCGCGATCGCGGCCATCGGCACGAGCAGCTCCTCCGGCCACGGGTGCACGATCTTCACGCCGAAGCCGCCGCCGACGTCGGGCGCGATCACCTCGACCTTGTCCAGCGACAGCTCGAGCTTCGCCGCGATCGCCGCGCGCACCGACGTCGCCGCCTGGGTGCTGGAGTAGACGCGCAGCGACCGGTCGTCGGCGTCCCACCGCGCGTGCACGCCCTTGCCCTCCATCGGCGTGCAGGCGCTGCGCTCGATGTACTGGGTGAAGCTCAGCGTGTGCGGCGACGCGGCCAGCGCCGCCTCGACGTCGCCGGTCTCCTGGTGGTGGACGGCGGCCACGTTGTCCGGCACGTCCGCGTGCACGGCGGCCGCCGCCTCGCGGGCGGCGTCGACCCCGACGACGACCGGCAGCTCCTCGTAGGTGACGACGATCTTCTCGGCGGCGTCCTCGGCCAGGTAGCGGTCGGTGGCCACCACCATCGCCACCGGCTCGCCGACGTGGTTGACCACGCCGTCGGCCAGCGGGTAGCCGGTGCGCGGCGCGTGCAGCTGCGGGTGGGGGATGAGCACCGGCAGCGGCTCGGCCATCGGGCCGGTGAGGTCCTCGTAGGTGTAGATCGCGACCAGGCCCTCGACGTCCAGCGCCGCGTCGACGTCGATGCCGGTGATCCGCGCGTGCGCGTGCGGGCTGCGCACGAAGGCCGCCGCCAGCGCGGAGTGCCCGATGTCGTCGAGGTAGCGGCCCCGGCCGGTGATCAGGCGGGCGTCCTCCCGCCGGCGGACGGGCTCGCCGAACAGCTTCGTCGTCACGCGGGGTCCTTCATCGCGGCGGCGGCGTGCCGGACCGCCTTCTTGATGTTGGCGTAGCCGGTGCACCGGCAGAGGTTGCCGCCGACGATCTCGTCGACCTCCTCCTCGGTGATCTCCGCGGTCCGGTCGCGGTCCTCGAGCCCGGCCTTGATCGTCATGAGGAAGCCCGGGGTGCAGAAGCCGCACTGCAGGGCGTGGCACTCGCGGAAGGCCTCCTGGACCGGGTGCAGCACCTGCCCGCCCTGCCCGTCGTCGCGGGCGAGGCCCTCGACGGTCTGCACCTCGTGCCCCTCGGCCTGCACGGCGAGCACCAGGCACGAGCGCATCGGCGTCCCGTCGACCAGCACGGTGCAGGCGCCGCACACGCCGTGCTCGCAGCCGACGTGCGTGCCGGTGAGCCCGAGGTCGTGGCGCAGCGCGTCGGACAGCAGCCGGCGCACCGGCACGGTCACCTCGTGCGGGACGCCGTTCACGGTCAGCGTGATGTCCCGCTCGGTGTCGACGGAGGTCATGCGGTCCTTCCTGCGGCCTCGGCAGCGGCGGAGGCCAGCGTCCGCTCGGTCAGGACGCCGACCAGCAGGCGCCGGTAGTCGGCGCTGGCGTGCAGGTCGGTGTCCGGCTCGACCAGGCTCTGCGCCAGCTCGGCGGCGGCGGCCCAGTCGGCGGTGTCGACCGGCGCCCCGGCGACGGCCTCGGTGAGGTCGTGCACGTCGGGCACCAGGCCGACGGAGATGTAGGACGCCCGGACGGCGGACACCCGGCGGTCCGCGTCGAGCGTGACGACGACGCCGGCGCCGCACACCGCGTAGTCGCCCTTGCGGCGGGCCACCTCGGCGAACGCGGTGCCCGAGCGCTCCGGCAGGGCGCCGAAGGTGGCGGCGGTGACCACGGCCGGGCCGTGCACCGAGGTCTCCAGCGGGCCGACGAAGAAGTCCCGCCAGGGGACGGTCTCCACGCCGGAGGGGGTGGCGACGGTGACCGAGCCGTCGGTGAGGGCGAGAACGGAGGTCATCTCGCCCGAGGGGTCGGCGTGCGCGATGGAGCCGACCGTCGTCCCGCGGTTGCGGATCGCGGGGTGGGCGACGTTCGCCGTCGCCCGGGCCAGCAGCGGCTGCACCCGGGCGGCGGCGTCGTCCGTGAGGAGCTGGTTGTGCCGGACGAGCGCACCGACCCGCACGCCGTCCCCGGTCGCCTCGACGGTGTCGAGGCCGGGCACCCGGTTGATGTCGACCAGGGTCGTCGGCGCCGCCAGCCGCATCGACAGCAGCGGCAGCAGCGACTGACCCCCGGCCAGCACCTTGGCGCCCTCACCCTCGGACCCGAGGACCGCGAGGGCCTCGTCGAGGGTGCCGGGGTCGGCGTAGCGGAACGGTGCCGGTTTCACGTGTGGAGCATGTCCTATCGCTTGCGCGGGGTGCCGGGGCGGCCGACCTCGTCCACGGACGACGGGTCGGGGGCCTCGTAGCCGACCTCCGCGCCGTGCACGCGGCCGAAGGTCGAACCGGCCGCGGGGTGCGTCCCCTCGCGGGTCAGCGCCGTCTTCATCTCCGCCGGAGCCAACGCCCGGGCGACGTGCCAGAAGAGCACCGCGACGATCGAGCCGAGCGCGATGCCGCTCAGCGAGAAGTTGTCGGTGATCTGCAGCGTGACCGGGCCGATGCCGATGATGATCCCCGCGGCGAGGGGCACCAGGTTGACCGGGTTGGCGAAGTCGACGCGGTTCTCCTTCCAGATCTTCGCGCCGAGCAGCCCGATCATCCCGTAGAGGACGACGGTGATGCCGCCCAGGACGCCGCCGGGGACGATGTTGATCAGCGCGCCGAACTTGGGCACCAGGCCGAGCAGGATCGCGACGACCGCGGCCACGTAGTACGCGGCGGTGGAGTACACCCGGGTAGCGGCCATGACCCCGATGTTCTCGGCGTAGGTGGTCGTGGGGGAGCCGCCGACGGAGCTGGCGACGACCGTGCCGACGCCGTCCGCGAAGACCGCCCGGCCGATCACCGGGTCGAGGTCGCGCTTGGTCATCTCGCCGACCGCCTTGACGTGGCCGGCGTTCTCGGCGATCAGCGCGATCACGGCGGGCAGCGCCAGGAGTGCGAAGTTCACGGAGAAGCTCGGAGCCGTGAACTCCGGCAGGCCGAACCAGTCGGCCTGGCCGACCGAGTCGAAGTTGATGCGGTCGTGCGCGAAGGGGGTGGCTACGCAGTAGGGCCCCTCGGCCTCGCAGGGGTTGCCGTCGGCGTCGAGGAGGTTCTGCCCGGGCAGCCGGGACGTGATCTGGCCCGAGGTGACGTCGAGCAGGATCGACAGCAGGTAGCCGAAGACGAGCCCGAGCAGGATCGAGATGCGGGCCCAGAAGCCGCGCAGCGCGAGCGCGCAGACGATGACGAAGGCCATGGTGGCCAGTGCCACCCACTGGTCCTGCGGCCAGTAGACCGAGGCCGCGACCGGTGCCAGGTTGAAGCCGATCAGCATGACGACGGCGCCGGTGACCGCCGGCGGCAGCACCGCGTTGACCACGCGCACGCCGGCGAAGTGGATGAGCAGACCGACCAGGGCGAGGACGACGCCGGCGATGAGGATCGACCCGACGACGTCGCTGCTGTCCCCGCCCTGTGCCCGGATCGCCACGACCGCGCCTACGAAGGAGGCGCTGGTCCCGAGATAGCTCGGCACCTTCCCCTGGACGATCAGCAGGAAGATGATCGTCGCGATCCCGCTCATCATGATCGCGAGGTTGGCGTCCAGGCCCATGATCAGCGGGAAGACGAATGTCGCGCCGAACATGGCGACCACGTGCTGGGCGCCGATGCCGATCGTGCGCGGCCACGAGAGCCGCTCGTCGGGCGCGACCGCCTCGCCCAGGGGCGGCGTCTTGCCGTCCCCGTAGAGCTTCCAACCGAACGCCATGAGTGCCTCCTCGACGTGCACCTACGACACGATCCGGTCCCGGTGAACGGGCCGTTGCCACACCGGGCCGGAGAACTGTGACACCGTGCACGGTTCCGGCGGAAGTACCTCAGTGCTAAATCGTTATTGCTGCAAGATCTCGATACTTCACCGCTGAGACATCTCTCGGTACGGTCGTGCAGGTGGTCGCCACACCGACGAACGCCCCCGAGGGCGTCCGCTCCGTCATCCTCCGTTCCGGCGTCTACGCCGACTCCGTGCGGCTCATGCAGGTCAGCCGGGACATCGGCGCCCGGGACGGCGTCACCGCCGTCCTCGTCGCGATGGCCACCCCGCTGAACCTCGAGCTGGCCGTCAACATGGGCCTGGCGCCCGCCGAGGAGGCCTCGCCCGAGCAGCTCCTCGTCGCGATCAGGGCCACGGACGACGACGCGCTGGCCGCCGCCACCGCCGCGGTCGACGCCGCGCTGGCCGAGCGGGAGCGCACCAGCACCAGCGCCGCCAGCATCCCGCTGCGCACGATCGGCGCGGGGCTCGACGAGGTCCCCGGCGAGACGCTGGCGATCGTCAGCGTCCCCGGGCAGTACGCGGTGGCTGAGGCGGCCGACGCCATAGCGGCCGGCCGCAGCGTGCTCGTCTTCTCCGACGGCGTCCCGGTCGAGCACGAGGTGCTGCTCAAGCGGGCCGCGCACGACGCGGGCGTGCTGGTGATGGGCCCCGACTGCGGCACCGCGATCGTCTCCGGCGTCGCCCTGGGCTTCGCCAACGTCGTCCGCCCCGGGCCGGTCGGGCTGGTCGCGGCCAGCGGCACCGGCGCCCAGCAGGTGTCCTGCCTGCTCGACATGGCCGGCGTCGGCGTCTCGCACGTCCTGGGCGTCGGCGGCCGCGACCTCAAGGCCGAGGTCGGCGGGCTGGCCACGCTCGACGCGCTCGCCGCCCTCGACGCCGACCCGGCCACCGAGCGGGTGCTGCTCGTCTCCAAGCCGCCGGCCCCGGGGGTGGCCGAGGCGGTGCGGCGCGCGGCCGACGGGCTGTCCGTCCCGGTGCGCTCCGCCGTCCTCTCGCCCGAGGCGCCCGACCTGACCGCCGCGGTCGAGGCGCTGCTGGCCGACATGGGCCTCGACGTCCCGGTCTGGCCCTCGCGGCCCGGGCCGGCCGAGGCCCCGGTGCCCGGCGCGGTGCTCAAGGGCCTCTACTCCGGCGGCACGCTGGCCGACGAGGCGATGCTGCTGGCCTCCCCGGTGCTCGGCGGCATCCGGTCCAACATCCCGCTCCGGCCGGAGCTCGACCTCGGGGCGGACCTGTCCGTCCGCGGCCACGTCGTGGTCGACTTCGGGGACGACGCGCTGACCGTCGGCCGCGCGCACCCGATGATCGACCCGACCCTGCGGCTGGAGGCCATCGCCACCCTCGCCGAGGAGGGCGAGCCGGCGGTGCTGCTGCTCGACGTCGTCCTCGGGTACGGGGCCGATCCCGACCCCGCCGCCGCGCTGGCGCCGGCGCTGACCGCCGCCCGTGCCGCCCGCACGCTGCCGGTCGTCGTCGCCCTGATCGGCACCGAGTCCGACCCGCAGGGCTGGAGCCGGCAGGCCGACGCCCTCGCCGCGGCCGGCGCCGCCGTGTTCGCCTCCAACGCCGCGGCCACGCGGTACGCCCTCGACCTGCTGGGAGCAACCCGATGAGCCTGGGCGACCTCCTCGCCGCGCCGCCGAGCATCGTCGCCGCCGGCGTCGACGTCTTCTCCGACGCGCTGCGCGCGCAGGGCGCCGACGTGCACGACGTCGACTGGCGCCCCCCGGCCTTCGGCGACCCGGCCGACCTCGCCGCGCTGGCGCTCGACGTCCGCCGCGCCGCGGCCAACCGCACGGCGGTCGAGCGGGTGCTGGCCGCCGGCTCGCAGCTGGTCGACGTCCGGCCGGCCCGCGAGGTGCTCGGCCTGCCCGACCGCACCCTGCTGCACGCCGGGCCGCCGATCGAGTGGGCCGACGCCTCCGGCCCGCTGCGCGGGGCGCTGATCGGCGCCTGCCTGTTCGAGGGTTGGGCCGACTCCGTCGAGGACGCCGAGCGGGTCCTCGCCGCCGGGGAGATCACCCTCGACCCCTGCCACCACCACCGCGCCGTCGGCCCGATGGCCGGGGTGACCAGCCCGTCGATGTGGATGTGGTGCCTAGAGGACCCGGTGCAGGGCGGCCGGGCCTTCTGCAACCTCAACGAGGGCCTCGGCAAGGTGCTGCGGATGGGCGCCTTCAACGACGAGGTGCTCACCCGCCTGGCCTGGATGCGCGACGTGCTCGGGCCGGTCCTCTCGGCCGCCGTGCGCGGGGGGCTGGACGCCGGCAGCGAGCCGATCGACGTCAAGGCGATCCTCGCCCAGATGCTGCAGATGGGCGACGAGGGCCACAACCGCAACCGGGCCGGCTCGCTCATGGCCCTGCGCGACCTCTCGCCGCTGATCGTGGCGGTCGACGCCCCGTCGTCGGACATCGCGGCGGTGCTGAAGTTCGCCGGCGGCAACGAGCACTTCTTCCTCAACCTCGGCATGCCGACGGCGAAGCTGGCCATGGACGCCGCCCGCGGGGTCCCCGGCTCCACGATGCTCACCGTCATGGCCCGCAACGGCACCGAGTTCGGCATCCAGACCGCCGGCACCGGCGACCGCTGGTTCACCGGCCCGGCGCAGACCCCGGTCGGCCTCTTCCTCGGCGACTACGGCCCCGAGGACGCCAACCCCGACATCGGCGACTCCGCGATCATGGAGACCTACGGGGTCGGCGGGTTCTCCATGGCCGCGGCGCCGGCGATCGTGCGGTTCGTCGGCGGCACCGTGCCCGACGCCCTGGCCACGACCGAGCGGATGTACCAGGTGACGCTGTCGGAGAACCCGGCGATGGCCATCCCGATCCTCGGCTTCCGCGGCTCGCCGACCGGCATCGACGTCCTGGCCGTCGCCCGCACCGGCTGGCTGCCGCAGATCAACACCGGCATGGCCGGGAGGGTCGCCGGCACCGGCCAGGTGGGCGCGGGCCTCGTGCAGCCGCCGCAGGACTGCTTCGAGAAGGCCCTCGCCGCCCTGGCCGACGAGGCCCGCGCCTCCTGAGGGCCACCCTCGCGCCGAGATCCCGTGATCTCGGCAGGGGGTCAGCCGCCGCAGGCCAGCAGGGCGGTGAGCGCCGGGCCGACGTCGTCCCGGCCGCCGGCCGGGGCCGGGAACGGCATGCGGACGTCGTAGCAGCTCGCCGGGCACTCGACCCGGAACAGGACGCCGAACCGGTCGACGGCGAGCACGTGCACGCGGTCGTCGGTGCCCGCCCACAGCCGCACCTTGCCGCAGAGCACGCCCAGGTCGTCGGCGTGGTCGCGGAGCAGCTCGTCGGCGTCCAGTGGGTCGGGCCGGGCGGCGGCGTAGTCCTCCGGCTCGACGTCGGCGCTCGACCCGGCCTCCTCGAGCTGGATCTCGGCCACGTCCAGCCGCAGCAGCGTCGCGGTCAGCCCGACGTCGAGCAGCACGTCGTCGGGGCAGGACTCGGCGAAGGCCAGCGCCAGGTCGAGCTCCTCGTCGGCGGCCACCGGGGTGAGCCAGCCGACCATCTCCAGCCGGCCGCGCACCGGGTTGCGCAGGGGGAGCGGGGCGCGGTCGGTGACGGTCACCCGCACCGGCAGGTCGCCGAGCGGCGAGCTGCGCACCGCCGTCACCAGCCCGCCGTCCCGGGGGACGACGAGGAGCACGTCGCCGTCCGCGGTCGTGGCGGCCGCCAGCAGGCGGCTGCTGCCCATGCCCGGGACGTGCACGTACGCGGTGCCGCGGCAGGCGATCGTGCGGGCCCGCTCGGCCGCGGTGGCCTCGTGAACCGTCGGCTCGGTGCTTCTGGGAAGGGGCATCGCGTCACCTCGGCGTGGGGTCGTAGAGTGGGAACTAAGGTAAGCCTTACCAAATACGGAGGCCCAGTGAACACCCCTCGTCCCAAGATCCGGCTCAGCCGCAGGCTGGGTCTCCCGCTTACGCCGAAGGCCGTCCAGTACTTCGAGCGGCGGCCGTACCCGCCCGGCGTCCACGGCCGCAAGCGCCGCACGCCCAGCGACTACTCGACCCGGCTGCTGGAGAAGCAGCGGCTGCGCGCCCAGTACGACATCAGCGAGACCCAGCTGCGCCGGGCCTTCGACCGCGCCCGCCGCACCGGCGGCAAGACCGGCGAGGCGCTGATCCAGGACCTCGAGTCGCGCCTCGACGCCACCGTGCTGCGCGCCGGCTTCGCGCGGACCATCTACCAGGCGCGGCAGTTCGTCACCCACCAGCACGTGCTGGTCAACGGCAGGCGCGTCGACCGCCCGTCCTACCGGCTGCGCCCGGGCGACTTCGTGCAGATCGCCGAGAAGTCGCGGACCAGGGAGCCCTTCGTCGTCGCCGCCTCCGGTGCGCACGCCACGCCGCCGGCCTACCTCACGGTGACGCTGGCCGACCTCGTCTGCCGGGTCGAGCGGACGCCGGCCCGCGACGAGGTGCCGGTCGTCTGCGAGGAGCAGCTGGTCGTGGAGTACTACTCCCGCTGACCGCTCCCCCCGCTTTCGGCGCCGAAAGCAGGACCGCTTTCGGCGCCGAGCGCGGGAGTGGCTCAGACGACCTCGTTCAGCTTCCCCGTGGCGACGTCGAAGACGAAGCCGCGGACGCTGCCCTTCTCGGGGATGAACGGGCTGTCGGTGATCCGCTGGATCGACGCCCGGACGTCGTCCTCCAGCTCGGGGAACGCCTCGGAGTGCCAGTGCGGCCGCACCCCCGTGTCCTCCTCGATCGCGGCGCGGAAGTCCTCGTCGGAGAAGGTGAGCATCCCGCAGTCGGTGTGGTGGACCAGGATGATCTCCCTGGTCCCGAGCAGGCGCTGGCTGATCGCCAGCGAGCGGATCTCGTCGTCGGTGACGACGCCGCCGGCGTTGCGGATGACGTGCGCCTCGCCCTCCTGCAGGCCCAGGGCCCGGTAGACGTCGATGCGGGCGTCCATGCAGGCCAGGACGGCGACCTGCTTCGCCGGCGGCAGCGGCAGCGGGCCGGAGAAGGTCTCGGCGTAGCGGGCGTTGTTCTCGAGCAGCTCGTCGGTGACGGACACGGAACTCTCCTGATCTGATCGGTGAGGTAGGGATTTCGTCCCGAGGCGGCCGCGACCGCGCGGGCCCGCCACCGGGGAGGCCGATCAGGGACGACGGGATCGGCTCGGATCGCCGGCGGCGCGCAGCGGCGCGGCCGGTCGACAGAGCCCGTCGAACGCGTCCAGCCGGCGGCTGGGCCAGAAGCCCTCGAGCTCGACGACGCGCACGTGGCCAGCTTGCACCGCTATCCCCCTCCTGACCAGTGCCGCCCCGGCCGGCTGCAGTTTGCCGAAAGGCATTTGCAAATACTCCTTGGGGAACTACGCTCACGCCGTGCCCGTCCGCCGTCTGGAACTCGACGCTGCGACCCTCAAGGCCCTCGCGCACCCGCTGCGGGTGCGGATCCTCCAGGCCCTCGAGCTCCGGGGGCAGGTGAGCGTGACCAGCCTGGCGGAGGAGCTGGGGGAGTCGACCGCGGCCGTCAGCTACCACCTCCGGCAGCTGGCGCGGCACGGGTTCGTGGAGGAGACGGGCGGCGAGGCGCCCGGGCGGGTCCGCGCCGTCGGGCGGCGCCGCAAGAACTGGCGGATGGCCGTCGACGAGGTCCACATGACCGGCACGACCCTGCTCCAGGACGCCGACACCCGGGAGGCGGCGGGCTTCCTGCTGCGCGAGCTGCAGTCGAGCCGCAGCCGCCGGCTCGCGCACTGGTTCGAGACCTCCACGACCTGGCCGGGGGAGTGGCAGCGGGCCGCCAGCGACATGGACGGCTACCTGACCCTCGACCCCGCGCAGACCCGCGCGCTGGCCGACGAGCTCAAGGCCGTGATCGACCGCTACCGCGAGCAGCCGCCGGGCAGGGGGGCCCGCCGGGTCGACGTCCAGTACGCCGTCTTCCCCGCCGCCGGGTCGGACACCCCGTGAGCGCGCTCGGCTCGCGGTTCTGGCGGTTGTTCGCCAGCAGTGCGACGTCCAACCTCGCCGACGGCATCGGGCGGACGGCGCTGCCGCTGCTGGCCGCCTCCTACACGCGCGACCCGGTCCTGGTCTCCGGGCTGGCCACGTTCGCCTTCCTGCCCTGGCTGCTGTTCGCCCTGCTCAGCGGCGCGCTGGTGGACCGCGTCGACCGGCGGTACGCGATGTCGGCGGCCAACGCGGTCCGGGCGTTCTCCCTGGGCGTGCTCGCCCTGCTGGCCGCGTTCGACGCGGGATCGGTCCTGGTGCTCTACGTCGTCGCCTTCCTGCTGGGCACGGCGGAGACGGTGTACGACAGCGCCACCCGCGCGCTGCTGCCCCAGGTCGTCGACCGCCGCCGGCTCGACCGCGCGAACAGCCTGCTCACCGCCGAGGAGTCGCTCGGGCAGCAGTTCCTCGGCTCGCCGCTCGGCGCGGCCCTCTTCGCGCTGGCGATCGCGCTGCCGCTCGCGGTGAACTCGGTCGGGTTCGCCGTCGCGGCGCTGCTGGTGCTCACGATCCGCGGCGTGCGCCGCCCCGAGCACCCGGTCGGCCGGAGGTCGGTCCGCACCGACGTCGCCGAGGGTGTGCGGTGGCTGTGGCGGCACCGGCTGCTGCGCGGGTTCACCCTGGTCGCCGGCGCCACCTGCCTGACCAACAGCATGATCGACGGCGTCCTGGTGCTCTACGTCCTCGAGGTGCTCGAGCTGCCCGAGGCCGGCTTCGGCCTGGTCGTGCTCACGGCAGGCGTGGGCGCCCTGCTGGGCGGCCTGGTCGCGCCCACCGTCGGGCGCCGGCTCGGGCGGGCCCGCGCGCTGACCGCCGGCGCGGTGCTGAGCGCTCTCGCCATCGGCGCGATGGGGTTGGTGCACCACGGGGTGGTGGCCGCCGCGCTGTTCGCCGTCTCCGCCGTCGGCGTGATGATCTGGAACGTCCTCACCATGTCGGTGCGCCAAGCGCTCATCCCCGAGCACATGTTCGGCCGCGTCCAGGGCGCCTACCGCACCGTCGTGTGGGGCGCGATCCCGCTGGGCGCGCTGACCGGCGGTGTGGTCGCCCGGCTCTTCGGCGTGCCCGCGGTCTTCCTCGTCAGCGGGACCGGGCTCCTCGTCCTGGCCGGGGTGCTGTGGCTCCTGCTGCGCGCGCACGCCGGCGCGCTGACCGACGAGGCGCTCGCCGAGCAGCCGCCCGCGGTGCCCGTCTGAAGCGCCGCCCTCCGGGTACCGGGGGGCCGTGGACACCGTCCGGGTGAGCAAGCGCCTGTCCTACGTGCTCCGGCACCGGCCCGAGAGCGTCGGCCTCCGGCTGGACCCGTGCGGCTGGGCCGACGTCGACGCCCTGCTGCGGGGCCTGGCCGCGCACGGTCTGGCGCTCGACCGGGCGGACCTGAAGCACGTGGTCGACACCGACGGCAAGCAGCGGTTCGCCTTCGACGCCCCCGGCACCCGGATCCGCGCCTGCCAGGGGCACAGCGTGGCGGTGGAGCTCGGCTACCGGCCGGTGCCGCCACCGCCGGAGCTGTTCCACGGCACCGTCGAGCGCGCGCTGGCGGCGATCCGCCGCGAGGGCCTGCGGCCCGGCGGCCGGCACGCCGTCCACCTGAGCCCCGACCGGGAGACGGCACGCGTGGTGGGCGCCCGGCGCGGGGACCCGGTGGTGCTGCGGGTGGACGCCGCCGGCATGGCCGACGCCGGCTACCTGTTCAGCCGGTCGACGAACGGCGTCTGGCTGGTCGACGCCGTCCCGCCCGGCTACCTGACCGTCGAGAGCGGGGAAGTCGGGCCCTGAGCGTCCGCCCGGAGCCCGACCTCCCCGATCCCACCTCCGCCGATCAGCTCGACAGGCGGAGCACCCGCTCGATCAGGTGCCGGCTCGGGTACCGGTCACCCCGGATCTTGTCCATCAGGACGTCGGCGTAGTCCTGCCGCCGCCACGGCGTGAGGATCCGCTCGATGTCGTCGAGCATCGCCGAGGACGGGTAGCGGTCGTTCTCGACCTTCTCCAGCAGGAGGTCGAGCACCTGCTCCCGGACGGTGAGCGTGCGCTCGAGCTCCGACTCCGGTGACAGGAGGTCGCCGTCGGTCTGGGTCATGTGTCAGCTCCTCTCACCGCGCGCCGGCGGGTTCGGGTTCGGGTTCCTCTTCTTCCTGCTCCGCCGGCTCCTCCTCGGCCTCCTCGCCGGGCTCCTCCTCGCCTTCCTCCTCGTACTCCTCGTAGTCCTCGTCGACCCGGCCGTCGCCGGCCTGCCGCTCGCTGCCCTCGAGCTCGCGGGGCTCCTGCTCCTGGCCCTCTTCCTCGTCGGGACCGCGGACGACCTCGCCGTCGCGGATCTCGCCGCGCCAGCTCCCGGTGGCCTCGCCGCGCATCATGATGAAGCGGCGGAAGTGCTTGAGGTCCAGCCGGGTGCGACGGCCCTGGGCCCGCCAGATGTTGCCGGTCTTCTCGAACAGGCCCTGCGGGTAGTACTCCATCACCAGCAGGATCTGGGTCAGGTCGTCGGCGAGCGGGTGGAACGTGACGACGCCCTTGACCGTGCCCTTCGCACCCTCGGTGGTCCAGGCGATCTTCCGGTCGGGGATCTGCTCGGTCACCGTCGCCTTGAAGTTGCGACGGGACTTCGCCACCTTGACCCGCCAGTTGCTGTTGACGTCGTCGGACTGGTCGACCGAGTCGACGCCCTTCATGAAGCTGGCGAACTCCTGGAACTGGGTCCACTGGTCGTACGCGACGTTCACCGGCACACCGACCGAGATGTCCTCGACGATGTTCATGAACTTCTTGTTGCCGCTCCCGCCGCTCTTCTTGCGGCCGAAGAGCCCGGAGACCTTCTCCTTGATCCCGGCGCCGACGCCGCCGAGCGCCGCCTTGACCGGGCTGTCGCCCGAGACCAGGCGCTGCACGGCCGTGCCGGCGGCGGCGGCCTTGAACCCGCCCCCGTCGGCGGTGTCGTTGAGGGACCCGGTCACGCCGGTGACCTTCTCGCCGACCTTCCGGGCGGCGTCCTGCCCGCGGGCGACGGCGTAACCCTTGGCCGCCTCCCCGAGCTTGGAGACCGCCCCACCGAGGAGGCCGCCACCACCCTGCTGGTTCTCCTGCTCACCGCTGCTGGTCATCAGCGGGCTCCTTCCTCGACGGAACGACGGGGGCTGCGTCCGGCCGGTGCCGCCCGCTTGCTGGGAGCCGGGACGGCCGTCGGGTCGGGCACGCGCTTGCGCGGCGCCTGGCCCTGCCCGGTGCCGGCCCGCTGGGGCTCGGCCTTCCGCGGCGCACCCTTCTTCGCCGCCTTCTTGCCGGCCTTCTTCGCAGCCTTGCGGGGCGGGGCCTCGGCGCGCGCCGGTTCACCGCCGCCGGCCTCGGCCTCGTCGCCCTCGGGCTGCTCCTCGGCCTGGTCGGTCTCGGCGGTCGCGCCTTCCTCCGCCTCGGCCTCGGCTCCGTCGCCCTCGGGCTCCTCCTCCGCCTCGTCGGCCTCGGCCTCGTCGGCCTCGGCCTCGTCGGCCTCGGCCTCGTCGGCCTCGGCCTCGTCGCCCTCGGGCTCCTCCTCGGCGGTGTCGGCCTCGGCGGTGTCGGACTCGTCCTCCTCGTCCGCGTCGGCGTCCTCGTCCTCGTCCTCGTAGTCCTCGGCCTCGTCCGTGTCGGCCTCGTCGGTGTCGGCCTCGTCGGCTTCGGCGGTGTCGCCCTCGTCGGCCTCGGCCTCGTCGCCCTCGGGCTCCTCCTCGGCCTCCTCGGCCTCGTCGGCTTCGGCGGTGTCGGTCTCGCCCTCGGCCTCGTCGCCCTCGGGCTCCTCCTCGGCCTCGTCGGCTTCGGCGGTGTTGGTCTCGCCCTCGGCCTCGTCGCCCTCGGGCTCCTCCTCGGACTCGTCGGCTTCGGCGGTGTCGGTCTCGCCCTCGGCCTCGTCGCCCTCCGGCTCCTCCTCGGCCTCGTCGGCTTCAGCGGTGTCGGCCTCGTCGCCCTCCGGCTCCTCCTCGGCCTCGCCCTCGTCCGTGTCGGCAGTCGCGCCCTGGGGCTCGTCCGCCTCGCTCTCGAAGGTCTCGTCCTCGGCCCGCGCCGACTCCTCGTCCGCCTCACCGGAGTCCTGGGCCGGGGCCTCCTCCTCCGGCTGGGCCTTGGACTTCTTGCCCCTGCCCAGCAGGCCGGTGACCTTGCCGACGCCGCTGGACAGCGACGACGCCTTCTTCCCGGTCTCGCCCGCTGCGCCCTGGGCGGTCTTGCCGGCCTGTGCGGCGGCGTCCTGCGCGGTGTCGGCCGCCTCCTTCGCGCTGTCCGCGGCCTTCTCCGCGGCCTGGCCGGCCTGCTGGACGCCGGCCGCGAGCGCGGCCGTGCGCTTCTCCAGCGCCGAGGTGAGAGCGGCCACCTGGCTCTCGATGGTGGCTCCCGCGGCCTTCTTGCCGGCCTCGAGCATCGGTCCGCGGAGCTGCGTCAGCAGCTCCTTGCCCTCGTTGGAATTGGCGATGGACAGCAGCCCCTGGCGGAGCAGCTCCTTCGGGTCCATCTTCACGCCGGCGGCCCACATGGCCAGGCCCACCGCCGCCTTGCCCTTCTTCATGCGCCCGAGCAGGTAGGCGGCCAGGGCCACGCCACCGAGCTTGAGCACCCCTGGGTTGGGGATGGGGCTTTCGGTCATTGCACTCCTCCTCTGGAGTTCGGGTACGTCCGTGTTCCCGTGACGACGTCGGCCCCCGTGCCGACGGTGTGGCTGCTCACCACCCCCATCTCGACCGCGGCTCGGGCTCCGGGCCCGCCGGCAGGTCGTCCAGGAAGCTGTAGATCGGTAGCGGGCCGACGTACTCGACCTCGGCGCGGCCGGCGGCCGCCTCGCGCAGCCGTGCCACGGCGGCGTCGGCGTCGGCGATGCGGTCGCGCCGCACGCACCACGCCGTGCGTCGCGCCTGCTCGTCGGCGGAGAGGACGGCGGAGCGCTCGGCGACGCCGGCCAGCTCCGCGGTCCACTCCTCGGTGAGCGCGGCCTGGGCGTCGGCGACCCGGGCGGCCACCGCCTCGCCCAGGGCCATCCGGTCGCCGAACCCGGCGCCCGGGGCCCGGCTGCGCGCGGCGAGGTGCTCGATCTCCGGGTCGTCGGCGGCGATGTCGGCGACGAGGGCGTCCGTGTCGAACAGGAGGTCCAGCCGCAGCTCCACCAGGTCGGCGACCGCGGCCAGCTGCTGCTCGAGCTGGTCGGCGGCGGGCGTGAGCACCTCCTCCCGGACGGCGTCGTCGTCCGGGGCCGTGGTGCCGAGCGGCAGCGGCAGCACCGGGACGTCGGCGGCCAGGGCCACCAGCAGGTCCAGGTGGGCGACCGCGTCGTCGGCCGTGAGGCCCGACTCGGGCGCCTCCGAGACGGCGGCGGCGAGCCCACCGGCGGCGACGACCCGCACCGGGCCGGCCTCCACCCGCTCGAGCACGTCCCGGTCGTGCTCGCGCAGGAGTCCGTGGACGAGCAGCACGATCAGCCCCGCGACGGCGCACGCCGCGACGCCGGGGCCCCGCGCTCCTCGCGCCGCCCGCCGTCGCCCCGGCCCTCGTCCTCCTCGTCGTCCCCGCGCCCGGTGATCGACCCGATGACCTCGCGGGCCTTCTCGCCGGCGCCCGACAGCGCGCCGCGGGTCTTGGCCTTGGAGCCGCCCTCGGACAGCTCGCGCATCAGGCCGGGCAGGCCGGCGACCTGGTCCTGCGGCTGCAGGTCGAGCCGGTTCACGGCCTCGGCGAAGCGCAGGTAGGTGTCGACGCTGGCGATCACGATGCGGGCGTCGATGGTCAGCAGCTCGATGCCGACGAGGGCCACGCGCACGTACGCGTCGATGACGATGCCCTTGTCGAGGACGACGTCGAGGACGTCGGCCAGGCTGCTGGGCCGGGGGGCGCGGTTGACGCTGCTGGCCATGGTCATGGGGTTCTCCTCATCGGTTCGGTGCGGGCGAGGCTTGCCAGGTCGAGCGGCAGGTACAGGTCGTTCGGGACGACGCCGAAGTGGTCGATCAGCTCGTCGAAGGTGTCCTCCAGTTGCATCAGGGCCTGTCCCAGGCGCTCGACCTGCTCATCGGAGAGGTCGCCGGACTCCACCCGGCGCAGCGCCTGGCGCTCCACCACCTGGCGCACCGCCTCGAGGAGGGTCACGACGAGCCGGCCGAGGCTGCGGCCGACGTCCTCGCCCGTGCCGGAGAGCCGGGTGCTGCGGGGAATGGTCACGACCGCACCTCCCCGGCCGAGTCGGCGACGGCGGTGAGCAGCAGGCGCAGGTCGAGGCGGACGAGGTCGATGCCGGCGAGGCAGATGGTCACGTCGCCGCTGACGTACGCGCCGCGGTGCACGACGCGGTCGAGCAGCTCCACCAGGCTGGTGCCGCCGGAGTCGCCGCCGAGGATGCCGGGCTGCTCACGCATCGCCGTCCTCCAGCGCGGCGAAGGAGTACGGCGGCCAGGGTCCGCTCACCTCGACCTCCAGGCCGTCGGGCTCCAGCCGCTCCCGCAGCTCCGCCGCGGCCGCGAGGAACGCCGTCTCGCCCTGCGGCGGGACCAGGAAGGCCATGTCGAGGAGGAGCGAGGAGCCGGGGGCGCCGCCCCGGCGGAGGGACTCGGCGACGTGCGGTCGCAGCGTCTCCTCGAGCAGCTCGGCGGCCTGCTCGGCGGCGGCCTCCGCCTGGTCGTGCCGCTGCAGCGCCTGGCGGCGGCGGGCCAGGTACTCGGTGCCGGTGACCCCGGCCCGGTCGGCCGGCCGGGGCCCGGCCGGCACCGGCTCCGCGTCGAGCCGGCGGACCAGCTTGACGCCCCACTCGCGGGTGTCGCCGATGCGCCCCAGCTGCGCCCGGGCGGCCGCGCCGTGCGCCTCGAGCAGCCGGTGGGCGCCGGTCTCGTCGGGGACGACGGTCCCGAACCGCAGCGGCAGCACCGGCCCCACCCCGGCGGCGGCCCGGACGACGGCGTCGTGGCCGCGGGCGAGCGTGGCCAGCCGGCCGCTCTCGGACAGGTCGTCCTCGTCGATCCGCAGCTGGTCGGGTGTGACCCGGCTGACCAGCAGGGCCAGGTCCCCGTCGGTCACCCGCTCCAGCGGCGCCCCGGTCAGCGCCGGTACCTCGGCCGGCAGCGGCAGGGCGGCGAGGGTGATGCCGTACGCGTACAGCGCCTCGCGGGGCTCGTCGTCCATCTGGTCGTCCGGATGGAAGGCCGGTCCCGGGGGCGGTGCCTCCGGCGGCCGGGGCTCCGGGGTGGCCGCGGGGACCGCCGCGGTCAGGGCCTGGGCGACGATCGCGTCGGTCAGCAGGTCGGCCAGCCGGGCGACGGCCCGCTCGCGGGCGCGCTCCAGCGCCGCCGCCAGCACGTCGGGGACGGCGTCGCGGGCCATCCGCTCGAGCTCGTCACCCACGGTCGCCCTCCTCGGGGAGGGCCTTCGGGGCGGCGGCGCCGTCCTCCAGGCCGGCGCGGCGCACGAGCTCCTCGAGCTGCGCGACCCGCTCGCGCAGCGCGCGGGTCTCCTCCTCGTCCCGCTGCTCGACCGCGGCCTGCCCGGAGAAGAACGGGTCGCGGCTCCACCAGTCCATGCCCATCTCGCGGGCGGTCTCCGCGGAGGAGACGAACAGCCGCAGCTTGAGCGTGAGCAGCTCGATGTCCAGGACGTTCACGACGATGTCGCCGGCGATGACGATGCCCTTGTCGAGCACGCGCTCGAGCACGTCGGCGAGCGAGTCGGGCTGCCGGCCCAGGGCGCCGGAGCCGATCCCGCCGGCGCGGCGCAGCGCGGGTTCGCTCATCACTGGTCCACCGATCCGCGCACGAAGCGGCGCAGCCGCTCGTACCCGCACAGGTCGCCGTTGCCGTCGAGGTCCACCCGGTAGGTGGCCATGACGCTGGTGGTGGACGGGATCCGCTCCAGCTCGACGACGTCGACGAGCACGGACCAGCCGTCCTTCTCCCGGCGCACACCTGTGGCCGCCGCCGGCTCCAGCTGCGTGAGCTCGGCGAACTGTTCCAGCGCGCTGCGGACCGCGCTGACGATCCCCCCGTTGTCTCTGCTCTCCGCCACGAGACAACCCTTTTCCGGTCGGCTTCCGAATCGTGGGGTCGCCTACCCGGAGCGACGTGCGGGCCAAACGAGCAGGTCGCCCGAAAGTGCGTCCGGTACGGAGCAGGACCGTCCGCTACCCCTCCGCGACGTCCCCTGTGGTCACTCAAGTCCCACCCGCACCGTGCCGATGACGGTGTGTCAGCACAGGAGCGCAGGCGTCACCGGACCGGGTGAAGGACCCGGCAAGCCGTGCGCGACATCCCACGGAAGGGAACCCCCATGATGCGCACGTCCAAGCTCGTGCTCGCGGGCGCCGGCATCGCCGCCGCCACCGCGGTCGGCTCGGCGTTCACCGCCAGCAACACCGTCGCTGCCAGCGTCGCCGGTTACGGCGAGGGCACCGTGACCGGTACCGCGGTAACCGACATCGACTACACCCCCGTCACCGGCGACGCCAGCCGGCTGGACTCCGTGGTCTTCACGACCACCGAGGACAACAGCGGCCGCAACGCCCGCCTGGTGCTGAAGAACAACGGGTCCGTGGTCGGCTCGCAGTACACCTGCTCGATCACGACGACGACGATCACCTGCAACCTCGGTGACGACCCGGCCTTCACCACGTTCAACACCGTCGGCCTCAGCGTCTACGACAACGAGTGACCCGTCCCCTCTTCTGACCGTCCGGGGCGGGCGGCCCACGCCGCCCGCCCCGGACCCGGACATCGGAGCCCTTCGTGCGCAAGGTCGTGCTCGCCCTCACCACCGTGCTGCTGGCAGCAGCCGGTTGGCTGCTGTGGCCGGCGACCCTCGGCGGGGGCACCAGCTACCTCCTCACCCACGGCGCCAGCATGGCGCCGCGCTTCGAGACCGGTGACCTGGCGGTCCTGCGGGCCACCGGCGACTACCGGGTCGGCGACGTCGTCGCGTACGACAGCCCCTCGCTCGGCACCACCGTCATGCACCGCATCGTCGAGCTCGACGGCGCCGGCTTCGTGACCCAGGGCGACAACAACGACTGGCTGGACCCCGATCGTCCGACCGCCGCCGACCTCACCGGCGAGCTGTGGCTGCACGTCCCCGGGGTCGGCTCGGCGATCGACGCCATGGTCTCCCCGTGGGTCCTCGCACTGGCTGCCCTCGCGGCGGTGGGCGTGCTGTGGCCGACCCGCCGCCCTCGAGGACGGCACCGGGGCGTCCCCCGCCCGGTGCGCGTCACCCGGAGCCGGTCCGCGCCGGCTCTCCCTCCGCACCTCCGTGGCCGCCTGCACCAGGTGGCACGCGGCGCCGGCGCCGCGACCGCGGGCGCCGCGATCGCCTCGGCCGTCCTCTTCGCCCTGCCGTCGACCGCGACAGAGGGACGTACGGTGCCGGTCACGCAGCAGGGCACCTTCGACTACGCGGGCACGGCGGCCCGCAGCACGACCTACCCGGACGGCGTGATCGCGACCGGCGATCCGGTCTACGTCCGGCTCGCGGGCCCGCTCACCGTCGCCTTCGCCCACACCGCCACCGGCGAGGGGATCGTGGCCGCGACGGGCACCCTGCGGCTGGACGTCGCACTCACGGCCCCGGATGGCTGGAGCGCCCCGCTCGCCGTCGGCGGGCCGGTCGCACTCCAGGACGGTGCGGGTACGGCCACGGTCGTCCTCGACCTTGCCGCCGCATCCGACCTGCTCGCGCGGCACAACGGCGAGGTCGGCGCGAGCGGCGAGAGCGCCACGCTCACGGTGACCCCCGTCGTCGACGCCGACGCCGTCGTGGACGGCGCCGACATCACGCTCGCGTCCTTCCCCGCGCTGTCCTTCGCGCTCGACTCCACCGCGCTACGGCTCCAAGGGGATGCAGCGGTCCTCGCGCCCTCCGCAGAGGCGTCGGCGACCGTCCAGCAGATCGTCCCGCGCACCTTCGACGTGTACGGCGTGGTCGTCCCTCTGCGCACGGCCCGCATGGCCGCCCTCGGCCTGCTGGCCGCCGCCGCGGCGGTCACCGCCCTGGCGCTGTGGTCCGGCCGCGCGCCGTCCGCCCTCGCCGGCCTCGACGAGCGCCTGGTGCCGGTCGGCTCGTTCACCCCCACCGGCACCGTCGTCGACGTCGCCGACCTCGCCGCCCTGCGGCGGCTGGCCGAGCGGTTCGACACCGTGGTGCTGCACGGCAGCGGTCCGGACGGCGAGACCTTCGCCGTCCAGGACGGCGCGACCACCTACCGCTGCACCGCGCCCGCCCCGGTCGCCCCGGTGGCCGCGCCGCGGGCGCGGCTGCGGATCGCCTGACCTACCAGAGGTCGTAGGTCACCGGCACGTTCGCCGGGGCGACGGTGAGCCGGTAGACGACGTCGAGGGCGAACTCCTCGCCGAACCCGCCGACCGCGCGCAGCACGTGCTCGCCCAGCGGCAGGCCGGGGACCAGCCCCCACAGCCCCCAGACGCGCATCTCCACCGGCTTGGTGCGCGACGTGATCGCGTTGAGCGCCTTGCCCGCGACGGGGAACGGCGCCGGCGTGTAGATCTCCTGCGGCTCGTACGCGACGCCGTCCACCGCGAGGGAGCCGGTGCCGCCCTCCGCGCGGAGCTCGCCGTCCTCGGCCCGGGCCCAGAAGTTGAGCAGCGGGATGAACAGGTCGCGGCCCTCGGGGACGACGCAGGCCCGCTCGACGCGCTTGCCGTAGGAGCCGGCCAGGAACCAGACGTCGTCGGGCTGGTTCGCGGCGCCGAACTCGCCGGTCTTGTCCTGGATCGGGTCGTCGATGCCGCCCGCGGCGACCCACTGCACCCAGCGGGCGGCCAGCCCCTCGGGGGACCGGGGGTCGTAGGGCAGCACCGGGGCCTCGCCGGCGGCCTGGCCACGGCGCGAGAAGAGCGACATGGCCGCGGAAGTTACGAACTGCTCCGGGCCGCGCGCGGCAGGCAGGCGGTGGCGGGGTCCCAGGGGTCCCGGGGGTGCCTCCCCGCACCAGGCGTCCGCCGGCCGCGCCGGGTCAGCGGGCCAGCGTGCCGAGGTCGACCGGCAGCTGGATGCCGGTGACGTGCCGCGACTCCTCGGAGGCCAGGAACGCCACGGCGTGGGCCATGTCCTCCGGCGTGGAGATCGGGTCGGGCAGCGACCCCATGGAGACCGGGCCGAGCGTCGCCGCGTACTTCTGGGTCAGCTCGAACATCTCTCTGGGCTGCATGCCCGTGGCCACGCCGTGCTTGCTGGCGGCGTAGTCGGCGAGGAACGGCAGCCCGCGCAGCCCCGCGACCGAGCTGGTGATGATGATCGAGCCGCCGGTGCCCTGCTCGATCAGCGTCGGCACCGTGGCCGTGACCGTGAGGAACGCGCCGGTGAGGTTGGTGGCGATCGTCTCCCGCCACTTCTCCACGGGGATCTCCCACGACATCGCGGCCGAGCAGATGCCCGCGTCGGCCACGACGACGTCGATCCGGCCGAGCTCGGCGACCCCCTCCTCCACGACCGCGGACAGCCCCCCGAAGTCGCGGATGTCGGCCGGGCGGGTGATGAAGCGGCGGCCTGCTCCTCGACCAGGCGGGCGGTCTCCTCGAGGTCCTCGACGGTCGGGCGGGGGTAGGACGTCGTCTCGGCGTCCCGGCAGGTGTCGAGGGCGATGACGTCGGCCCCCTCCGCGGCGCGCCGGACGGCGTGCGGGCGCCCCTGCCCCCGCGCCGCGCCGGTCCTGGCCAGGGGAAGCGGCTACCGTGACCGGCGTGCCAGCGCTGCCGGTCCGCGAGGCGAGGCGGCGCGAGAGCTGGCGGTCGCTGCAGGCGGCCGCCGTCGAGCTGGTCGGCCGCCGGGGCTTCACCGCCGTCACCGTCGACGACATCGCGGCGGCGGCCGGGGTCTCCCGCCGGACCTTCTTCAACCACTTCGCCACCAAGGCCGCCGCCCTGTTCGACCCCGATCCCGAGGACGCCGAGCGGCTCGAGCGGCTGCTCGACGAGGCGGACGGCGCCGCCGACGTGTGGGCCGCGCTGGGCGGGGTGTGGCTGTCCTACCTCACCGGCCACCGCCACCTGCTCGCCGTCCGCCGCCGCCTGGTGGACGACCCGGAGCTGTCGGCCTACCAGCGCACCGCCTACCGCCACGTCGAGGCGTCGATCGCCGGCTGGATGCACCGGCAGCTGCCCGGCGACGCCTACCTGGCCGCGCTGGTCGCCTACTCGTCGGGCGCGGTGGTCGGCGCGGCCTTCACCGCGTGGTCGCCGGACCAGCCGCCGGAGCAGCTCCTGGAGCTGGCCGACCGCGGCTTCCGCCAGCTGGCCGGCGCCGTCGTCCTCACCCCCGACCGCAGCTGACCCGCCGCTGACCGGCCGCCTCGCCGCGGCTGACACAGTGGCGGGCATGGCGGCGACGATGCGTGCCCAGCGCTTCTACAAGGCGACCCGCGAGTGGGCGGTCGAGGACGTGCCCGTCCCCGAGCCCGGCCCCGGCGAGGTGCTGGTCCAGGTGGAGTACTGCGGCATCTGCCACTCCGACCTCAGCCTGATCGACGGCGTCTTCGGCGGGCCCGGCGTCCCCGACGTGATCACCCAGGGGCACGAGGCCTCCGGGACGATCGCCGAGCTCGGCCCCGGCGTCGTCGGCTGGGCCGTGGGCGACCGCGTGGTCCCGGCCGCGGGCCGGCCCTGCGGCGTCTGCGAGTTCTGCCTGCACGGGCGGTTCGGCGAGTGCTCGAACCTGCGCCTGATGGCGTTCGCCTACGACGGCGCCTGGGCGGAGTACACGGTGGCGCAGGCGTTCGGCCTCACCCGGGTGCCCGACGGCGTCCCCATGGACCAGGCCGCGATCCTCGCCGACGCCGTCTCGACGCCGTTCGGCGCGGTCGTGCACACCGGGCAGGTCCGCATCGGCGAGGCGGTCGGCGTGTGGGGGATCGGCGGCGTCGGCACGCACGTCGTCCAGCTGGCCCGCCTCGTCGGCGCCCACCCGATCGTCGCGTTCGACCTCGGCGAGGAGGTCCGGGCGCGGGCGCTGGAGGTGGGCGCCGACCACGCCTTCGACTCCCGCGACCCCGATCTGCAGGCGCAGGTCGCCGCGGTGACGGGGGGCCGGCTGCTCGACGTCGCCTTCGACGCCGTCGGGCTCAAGGTCACGTTCGAGCAGGCGCTGCAGCTGATCCGCCCCGGCGGCCGGCTGGTGGGCGTGGGCATGAGCGGCCAGGACGTCTCGCTCGGCCCGACGATGGTGTTCAACCTGCTGCGCAAGCAGGTGCTGGGCCACCTCGGCTACAAGAACGAGGACATCGGCACGCTCGCCGCCCTCGTCGCCGCCGGCCGGCTGGACCTCTCGCGGTCGATCAGCGCCGTCGTCGGGCTGGAGGACCTCGGGGAGGGGATCCGCCGCCTGCACGAGCGCGACGGCAACCCCATCCGCATCCTCGTCAAGCCCTGAGACGACGACGGCCTGTCCCGCTCTCGGCGCCGAGAGCGGGACAGGCCGTCGTCAGGGAATTCAGGCCTTGACGATCGCGGCGACCGGGCCGCCGCCGGACGGGCCCTGGTGCACCGCCGCGACCGAGACGAACACCGCCGGGTCGCCGGTCACCGAGGCGGCGACACCGCCGACGGTGGCCTTGATCTGCCGGTGCCAGAAGACGTCGGAGTCGTCGAGCATCGCGTTGCGCCGGCCGCGGACGTAGCCGGTGGGGTCGGCCTCGCACTTGAGGAAGACGTTGACCAGCCGGTCGCCCAGGTCGCTGACGTGCGGGCGCTCGGGCAGGTCGAGACCGGCCTGGCGGATGGCGTCCCAGATGCCGTCCTGGTCCAGGGCGTCCTTCATCACCGAGTGGCCGATCCGGTAGTTGCCCCCGTGGCCGCGGGCGTTGCCGACGACGACGATCTGCGCCCGGTCCAGCTCGACGCCCGAGGAGCAGGAGGCGACCGCGCTGTAGAGCGACAGGTCGCGCATGACCTGCTCCTGCTTCGGCATCTCGATCTCGCCGAGGGCGACGGCGATGCCGAGCGCCGTGGTGCCGTTGGACAGGTCCATCGAGCCGTGCGGCTCGTCGTAGTAGGTGTCCTTGCCGCGGTTCTTCGCGTCGCGGATCGTCTCGATGGTCAGCAGCGGCGTCTTCGTCTGCACGTAGTGGACGTCGGCGGGGTCGGTGATGCCGGCCTCGGCCATCGCCCGGCGCACGCCCTCGGCCACCTTCTCGACCATGGAGATCCGGCCGATGTCCTCGGGCAGGAGGACGTCGCTCATCGCGTACCCGACGGTCAGCCGCGGCTCGTCGGTCTTCTCGACGGCGTCCTCGGGCAGCGTGGCGAAGATCGTGGCGTGCGGGCTGATGACGCCGTCGGTGCCGCCCGACCAGACGATCGGGATCTGCGCGACGTCCTCCTTGCTGCGGGTGCCCTTCTCCAGCAGCACCTCGCGGAAGGCCCGGTCGGCGATGATCCGCGTGTAGTCGTTGACGCCGCCGTTGCCCTCGGTCTTGCCGATCACGGCGATGACCCGGTCGGCCTCCATGACGCCGTCGTCGATGAGCTTGGCGAGCTCGGAGGCGTCGCTGACGTTGTGCAGCGGGACCTTGCGGACCTCGATCGGTGCGGGCATCGGTTTCCTCTTCCTAGACGGACAGAACTGTTCCGACGTCGTCACCGGTGACGGCGTCGGCGATGTGCTCGAGGGACGTGATGACGGAACGGGACCCGCCCCGCTCCACGAACCGCAGGGCGGCCTCGACCTTGGGGCCCATGCTGCCGCGGGCGAACTGGCCGGCGGCGGCGTGCTCCCGCAGCTCGGCCGCGGTGACCCGGCCGAGCGGCCGCTGGGCCGGCGTGCCGTAGTCGATCATCACGTGGGGGACGTCGGTGGCGATGACCAGCGTGTCCGCGCCCAGCTGGTGCGCCAGGATCGCCGCGGTCAGGTCCTTGTCGATGACGGCCTCGACGCCGCGCAGGGCGGTCGCCCCCGCTCCGTCGCCCACGACCGGGACCCCGCCCCCGCCGGCGCACACGACGACGAAACCGGCCTGGGCGAGCGCGTGGATGGCCGGGTAGTCGACGACCGACCGCGGCTCGGGGGAGGCGACGACGCGGCGCCAGCCGCGCTCGCCGCGGTCCTCCCAGGTCTGGCCCAGCGCGATGAACCGCTCCGCGTGCTCGCGCGGCAGGAAGCGGCCGACCGGCTTGGACGGGTCGGCGAACCCGGGGTCGTCGGGGTCGACGAGGGTGCGGGTGACCAGGGCGGCGGTGCGCCGGTCCAGCCCGCGGGCGGCCAGCGCCGCGTCGAGCTCGTCGCACAGGGTGAAGCCGATCGTGGCCTGGGTCTGCGCGACGTTCCAGTCCAGCGGCACCGGCGGGACCTCGTGCGCGGCGAGCTCGTTCTTGACCAGCAGGTTGCCCACCTGCGGGCCGTTGCCGTGGGTCAGCACCACCTCGACGCCGGCGGCGACCACCTCGGCGACGTGGTCGGAGGCCGCGGCGATGGCGTCCCGCTGGGCAAGCGGGGTGGCCGACCCGTCGGGGCCGGTCATCGCATTGCCGCCGAGGGCGATGACGACGCGCGCGGACACGGGAGAGACCCTAGCCGCAAGTTTCTTAGCGGTGAAGTACTTCGTCCGAGACCGCACGGGGCCGCAAGGTGGTGGCGATCGGCCGCCGTTCGGTACAGACTCCCGGGCAGAGCCGGCTCCCCACGTCTCGCTGTCGGGACGGCTCGGCCCAGCAGCGGCGAGCCGGTAGGGAGGCGGAGCGGACCTGTGTCTGCCCCAGCAGGGAGCGTCCTGGACCGCATCGTCGGGGACCCCTGGGTGACCTGGCTGCTGGACACCGCGCGCGAGCGGGTCGGCACCGACGTCGCCTACCTGGCCGACTTCACCGACCGGGAGCAGCGCGTCCGGCTGGTGGCCGGCCACCTCGACACCGTCGACATCGCGGCGGGGCTCTCGGCCCCGATCGAGGGCACGTTCTGCGTGCGCGTCCTCTCCGGGCTGGTCCCGCCGGTCGTGAACGCGGCCGGCCGCGACAGCCGCACCCGCGACCTGGCCGAGCCGGTCGGCATCGGCGCCTACGTGGGTGCCCCGATCCGGGCCGCCGACGGCCGGGCGGTGGGCATGCTCTGCTGCCTCAGCCAGAGCGAGCGCGCGCAGCTCGACGCCGACTCCGCCCGCTTCGTCGAGTTCCTCGCCGAACTGGTCAGCCAGCGCATCGGCGTGCTGGACGACGAGGAGCGGGCCCGCGACCGGTTCGTCGAGGAGCTGCCGGGCCGGGGCATGCGCACGGTCTTCCAGCCGATCGTGGAGATCGGCAGCGGCCGGACCGTCGCCTACGAGGCGCTGACCCGGTTCGACGGCGCCGACACGGCGACGGTCTTCGCGCAGGCCGCGCTCAGCGGGCGGGGCACCATCATCGAGCGCGTCGCGCTGGCCGCGGTGCTCGACGTCCTGGACGCGCGGCCGCTCGACGTCCCGGTCTCGGTGAACCTCTCGCCCGACGCGCTGGTCGACGCCGACGTCCTCGACCTCCTGCTCACCGACCGCCCGCAGGTCGTCGGCGTGGAGATCACCGAGCACCGCCCGATCCGCGACTACACCGCCGTCCTGCGGGTGCGCGAGCGGCTGCGGCGGGCGGGCCTGCCGGTCAGCGTGGACGACGCCGGCGCCGGCTACGCCTCGCTGCGGCACGTCCTGCGGCTGGAGCCCGACACCATCAAGCTCGACGCCGGTATCGTCAGCGGGGTGCACGCCGACCCGGCCCGGCAGGCGCTGGTGACGGCGATGGTCGGCTTCGCCGAGGGCATCGGCGCGTCGGTGGTGGCGGAGGGCGTCGAGGTCCCCGCCGAGCGTGACCTGCTCGCCGCCCGCGGGATCCAGCTCGGTCAGGGCTGGCTGTGGGGCCGCCCCGGTCCGCTGCCGGCCGAGGACGCGCTGCCCGAGGCCGGCTGAGCCGGCGCGTCAGCGGGGCTCGGCGGGCGGGTCCTCGCCGTCGGTCAGGCTCTTCTGCAGCCACGTCACGTCGTGCCAGCCGCTCAGCTTCCAGCCGATGGCGCGGTAGGTGCCGACCGGCTCGAAGCCCAGCGCCCGGTGCAGCCCCTCGCTGGCGGGGTTGGGCAGCGTGACGCCCGCGACGGCGGTGCGGTAGCCGCGGGCCACCAGCCGGTCGAACAGCGCCTCGTAGAGCGCCCGGCCCGCCCCGGTGCGCCGCCGTCCCGGCTCGAGGTAGACGCTCACCGCGCAGGCCCACCGGTAGGCCGCGCGCTCGTTCCACGGGACGCCGTAGGCGAACCCGGCGACCCGGCCGCCGTCCTCGAGGACGAGCCAGGCGTGGGCCTGCCGGGCGCGGGCGATCCGGGCGCTCATCTCGGTCGCCGTCGGCGGCTCGTACTCGAAGGTGATGACGGTGTCGGCGACGTACGGCGCGTAGACGGCGGCGCAGGCGGCGCCGTCGTCCGGCGAGGCGTCCCGGATCGCGAAGGCGCTCACGGATTACGAAAGTAGCCGCTCCCGCTCCTATGGTGAGCACCGTGACCGATCCACTGACCGCGTCGCTGGCCGGGACGCTGCGCTCCGCCCGGCGCGCACGGGGCTGGTCGGCCGCCGTCCTGGCCGAGCGGTCGGGCGTCTCGCGGGCGATGATCGGCAAGGTGGAGCGCGGCGAGGCGCAGCCGACCGCGGCGCTCCTCGGGAGGCTGTCGGGGGCGCTGGGCATGACCCTGTCCGAGCTCGTGGCCCGGGCGGAGGGCGGCGCTCCCCGCCGGCTGGCGCGGCGGGCAGAGCAGCCGACCTGGACCGACCCCGCCACCGGCTCCCTGCGCCGCGCGGTCTCGCCGTCGACGGGCGGGCCGCTCGAGCTGGTCGAGGTCACCCTCCCGGCCGGGGCCGAGGTCGCCTACCCGGCCGACTCCTACGCCTTCACGCACCACCAGATCTGGGTGCTCGAGGGCCGGCTCGCGTTCCGGGAGGGGGAGGTCGTGCACGAGCTGGCCGCCGGGGACTGCCTGGAGCTCGGCGAGCCGCAGCCGTGCGCCTACCTCAACCCGGGCCCGGCGAGCTGCCGCTACCTGGTCGCGGTGACCCGCCGGCCGGCCTGACCGGTCAGCGCCGCCAGAAGTCGAACCGGTCGCGGCCGGGCCGGAAGCCGGCGGACTCGACGACGTCGACGGCGAGGTCGAACCGCTGCCCGACCGACCGCGGCTGGTGTGCGTCGCTGCCGAAGCTGACCGCCTCCCCGCCCTCCTCGCGGAACCAGCGCACGAGGTCGGCCGAGGCCAGCGGGCTGCTCGTGTTGACCTCCAGTGCCCGGCCGGTGCCGGCGAGCGCGCGGAACGCCGCCCGGTACTCCTCCTCGAAGTCCTTCTCGACGAACCGGTGCGTCCCGCCCGGCCAGTACCGGCGCGGGAAGTCGACGTGCGCGAGCACCTGGAAGACGTCGCTGGACTCGACCATGTCCACCACCTCGGCCAGGTAGCGGCGCATCGTCCCGACGGGGTCGGACCACAGCAGCCGGGTGACGCCGACCAGGTGACCGTCGAGCTCGAGGGAGTGCAGCGAGCCGAGGACGCGGTCGACCGGCGACAGCTCCAGGTGCCGGCCGATGCTGGCGGCGAACAGGTGCGGCTCGCCGGCCTCGATGCCCGACCAGATCCGCAGCTCGGGGAAGCGCTCGCGGCACTCCGCGATGTCGGCGAAGTAGCCCTCCACGTCGATGGGCAGCTGCTGGCCGGGGTGCCGGCCGAGCAGCCCGGACGTCGTGGCGAGGTCCTCGTCGTGCCAGACGGTGAAGTCGAGGTGCTCGGTGAAGGCGATCGCCGGCAACCCCTCGGCGACCGCCCGCGTGCAGGCGCTGATCATCGAGGCCGAGTCGGCGGTGTCCCACGACCACTCGGTGTGCACGTGGTTGTCCGGCGGTCGCATCACCGTCGATTCTGCTCCCCGTCCCCAGCTCGTGGTGCCGCGACCCCGCTCCGGTCGGTGGCCGTGCCTACTGTCGGACCCCGTGAGCACCGCTGTCGCGCCGTCCGGGCTGTCCACCTCCGTCGGGGAGGAGGCCCTCGCCGTCCTGCGCGAGCTGACCGGCCGTCCCGACGCCGTCTTCCGCGAGGGGCAGGATGTCGCCGTCGCCGCGCTGGTCGAGCACGGCCAGCGGGCGCTGGTCGTGCAGCGCACCGGCTGGGGGAAGTCCGCGGTCTACTTCGTCTCCACCGCCCTGCTGCGCCGCCGGGGCACCGGCCCGACGCTGCTGGTCTCCCCGCTGCTGGCGCTCATGCGCGACCAGGTGGCGGCCGCGTCGCGGGCCGGCATCCGGGCCGTCGAGATCTCCAGCGCCAACGCCACCGAGTGGGACGACGTCGCCGCGCGGCTGGCCGCCGACGAGGTCGACGTGCTGCTCGTCTCCCCGGAGCGGCTCACCAACCCGAGGTTCCGCGAGGAGCAGCTGCCCGACCTCGTCCGCCGCTGCGGCCTGCTGGTCGTCGACGAGGCGCACTGCGTCTCCGACTGGGGGCACGACTTCCGGCCGGACTACCGGCGCATCCGCGACCTGCTCGGTTCGCTGCCCGCGGGCACCCCCGTGCTGGCCACCACCGCCACCGCCAACGAGCGCGTCGTGGCCGACGTGGCCGAGCAGCTCGGCGCCGGCGGCGTCGAGGTGACGACGGTGCGCGGCCCGCTGGCCCGCGACTCCCTGCGCCTCGGCGTGCTGCGGCTGCCCACCGACCGGGCCCGGCTGGCCTGGCTGGCGGCCCACCTGGGCGACCTGCCGGGCAGCGGCATCGTCTACACGCTCACCGTCGCGGCGGCGGAGGAGACCGCCTCGTTGCTGCGGGACGCGGGGTACGACGTGCGCGCCTACACCGGCCGCCTCGACGACGCCGACCGGCGGGAGGCCGAGGAGGCGCTGCGCTCCAACACGGTGAAGGCGCTGGTCGCCACCTCGGCGCTGGGCATGGGCTTCGACAAGCCCGACCTCGGCTTCGTCGTCCACCTCGGGGCGCCGTCGTCCCCGGTCAGCTACTACCAGCAGGTCGGCCGCGCCGGCCGCGCGGTCGACAAGGCCGACGTCCTCCTGCTGCCCGGCCCGGAGGACCTGGCGATCTGGCAGTGGTTCGCCACCTCGTCCATGCCGCGGGAGGACCACGCGGCGGCGGTGCTCACGGCGCTGGCCGACGGCGGGGCGTGGTCGGTGGCGCGGCTGGAGACGGTCGCCGACGTCCGCCGCTCGCGGCTGGAGCTGCTGCTCAAGGTGCTCGCGGTCGACGGCGCCGTCGAGCGGGTCCAGGGCGGCTGGCGCTCGACCGGGCAGCCGTGGGTCTACGACGCCGACCGCTACGCCCGGGTGCACCGGACCCGGGAGGCGGAGCAGCGGGCCATGATCGCCTACGCCCGCCCGGTCGACGAGGCGCAGTGCCGCATGGCCTTCCTCCAGGAGGCGCTCGACGACCCCACCGCCGCGCCGTGCGGCCGCTGCGACGTCTGCGCCGGCCCCTGGTACCCGGTCGACGTCCCGGCGGGCGCGGCCGAGGCCGCCGCCGCGGTGCTCGACCGGCCCGGCGTCGAGCTCGCGCCGCGGGCCCAGTGGCCCACCGGCGCCGACCGGCTCGGCGTGGGCGTGAAGGGGAAGATCGCCGCCGACGAGCAGGTCCAGCCCGGCCGGGCGATCGCCCGGCTCACCGACCTCGGCTGGGGCCAGCGGCTGCGCACGCTGCTCGGTGACGACGGCGTCGGCGGGGTGGTCGACCTGGAGGCGCCGGGGATCGAGGAGGACCCGGACGCGGCCTTCGACGTGCCCGTCCGCCGGGCCGTGACCGACCGTGCTCCGGACGAGGAGCTCATGACCGCGTGCGCGAGAGTCCTCAAGGCCTGGGACTGGGCCGAGCGCCCCGGGGCCGTGGTCGCCATGCCGTCACGCCGCCGGCCGCAGCTGATCACCGGCGTGGCCGAGGGGTTGGGGCGGATGGGCCGGTTGCCCTACCTCGGTGCGCTCTCGCTGGCGCACGGCGGGCCGACCGGCCAACCCGGCGGGAACAGCGCCTTCCGCCTGGCCGGGGTGTGGGAGCGCATCGTCGTCGGGCCGGAGCTCGCCGAGGCGCTGCGGTCGATCGGGGACGCCCCGGTGCTGCTCGTCGACGACCTCGCCGACTCGCGGTGGACGGTGACGGTGGCCGGCCGTGCGCTGCGGCGGGCCGGAGCTGCGGGGGTCCTGCCGTTCGTCCTCGCGCTCACCGCCTGAATCCACAGCTTTTCGCACACATGTGCGAAACCTGCGCTAGCGTGCAGCCATGACGCTGGCGCACCAGCCCTCGATGTGGGACCTGGCCGAGGAGGCCGCCCTCACCCCGCTGGCCGGCTCGGTGGTGCGGCACACGCTGAGCAGCGGCGCGTGGGTCGACCACCTGCCGGGCTGGGTCACCGGCTCCGACGCCGTGCTCGAGGTGCTGCTCGGCGACATCGGCTGGCGGGCCGACCGCCGGCAGATGTACGAGCGCGAGGTCGCCGTGCCCCGCCTGCTGCGCTGGTACGGCGGGCACGAGGAGCTGCCGCACCCGCTGCTCACCGAGGCGCGGGAGGCGCTGAACCGGTACTACGCACCAGAGCTCGGCGAGCCGTTCGTGTCCGCGGGGATGTGCCTGTACCGGGACGGGCGCGACAGCGTCGCCTGGCACGGCGACCGGATCGGCCGCGGCCGGACCCAGGACACGATGGTCGCGATCGTGTCGTTCGGCTCGCCGCGGCCGCTGATGCTGCGACCCGTGGGCGGCGGGGAGAGCGTCCGTTTCCCCCTGGGGCACGGGGACCTCGTCGTCATGGGCGGCTCCTGCCAGCGCACGTGGGAGCACTGCATCCCCAAGACGGCGAAGCCCGTCGGACCGCGGGTCAGCGTGCAGTTCCGCCCCGCCGGGGTGGCCTGAGAACGGGACGGCGCCGCGTCGCCGGGGGGCCTTCGGGACCCCCCGTGCACGCCCCTCCGGGGACGTGTATGGTTCTTCCTGCACCGAGCGAGAACGGACCGGGCCGCAAGGCCTGGGAAACCGCCGGCCGAGCCCCTGAGGTTCGACTGCTGCGGAGCCCGGTGTACAGTGGGGACACCGCCGCGAACAAAGGCCGCAAAACGGCTGGAGATCGCGCGCGTCCGCTCCTTGAGAACTCAACAGCGTGCCGAAAGTCAGTGCCAAGTAACAACCCCCGATGCCCCGGCTCGTTTCGGGTTGGGGTGGGGATTCCTTTGGTTGATTGACATCAAGAGTGCTAGC